>JAGAEA010000041.1 GCA_017613355.1 Clostridia bacterium | reverse complement strand
GTTCTTTTCGGGTGAGAGGTTTGGGGAGCGGGTGCTTTTCTTGCAAGAAAAGCACCCGCTCCCCAAGGTCTTACTCCACCAATTTTCTTCCCATGATCACGCCCATGACCGACGCCATCATCAATCCGCGCGTCCATCCGCTCGAATCTCCGAGGCAATGTAGCCCTTTGATGTTGGTATTCAGGTTTTCATCCATCTTCACACGGTTGCTGTAAAATTTCAGCTCCGGCGAATAGAGTAACGTTTCATGCGAAGCAAAGCCCGGGACGACCTGATCCATGGCTTGGATAAAGTTGATGATGTTCGTCATGGCGCGGTACGGCATGGCGGCGGTGATGTCACCGGGAACCGCGTCCAGAAGCGTGGGACGGACGTTGGACTGCGCCAATTCCTTCTCCCACGTCCGTTTTCCGTCGAGAATGTCCCCGAAGCGCTGAACCAGAATGTGTCCCGCTCCGAGCATATTCGTCAATTCTCCCACCTTCTGCGCGTATTCGATGGGTTGGTTGAACGGCACCGAAAAGTTATGCGAGCAGAGAATGGCAAGGTTGGTGTTATCCGACTTTGTATCCTTGAAGGAATGCCCGTTGACCACGGCGAGATCGTTGTCGTAGTTCTCCTGACTGACGAAGCCGCCCGGGTTTTGGCAGAACGTTCGCACCTTGTTCTTGAACGGCGCGGGGTAGCCGATGAGCTTGGACTCGTACAGCACTTGGTTGACTTTTTCCATGATTTCGTTGCGGACTTCGACCCGAACACCGATATCGACCGTTCCGGGAAGGTGCGCGATATTGTGTTCGGCGCAGAGCTTTTCGAGCCAGTCCGCGCCGCGCCGTCCCGTGGCGATCACGGTATGCTCCGCGCGGATCTCCTCGGTCTTGCCGCCGTGCGACACGATCACGCCGAGGCATTGCTCTCCTTCGAGAATGAGATTGTTGCATTCATATCCGAAGTAGAGTTCCACGCCGTTTTCAAGCAGGTGACGCTCAATGTCGCCGTAGAGCTTGTGTGCGCGCTCCGTACCGATATGGCGGATGGGACAATCCACGAGTTTGAGCCCCGCCATGATCGCGCGCTTGCGGATCTCCTTGACCTCGTTGCTGTTCTCCCTGCCTTCCACATGGGTATCGGCGCCGAATTCCAAATAGATGCCGTCGGTATAGTCGGTCACGCTCTGCACAAGTTCGGTTCCGAGCAGTTGCGGCAGATCGCCGCCCACCTCGCAGGAAAGCGACAGTTTTCCGTCCGAGAACGCGCCGGCGCCCGAAAATCCCGTTGTAATGTGGCAATAGGGTTTGCAGTTCATGCAATGACCCGTTTTCGCTTTGGGGCAATGCCGCTTTTCCACGGGCTGTCCCTTCTCTACGATCACGATTTTCCGTCGGCTGCCTTTTCTTAACATTTCAAGCGCCGTGAAGATTCCCGCAGGACCCGCTCCGACGATTACAACATCCGTTTTCATTGGTTCTTTTTCTTCCTTTCCGTATAAATGCCGGAGCACGTTTCGAGGGTACTCCGGCATTCCTGTTTCTCTTTTTCAGAACTCCGCGTTCCCCACCGTGCGGGGGTACGGAATGACGTCGCGAATGTTCGCAACGCCCGTGAGATACATGATGATCCGCTCAAACCCGAGCCCGAAACCGGCGTGTTTCGTTCCGCCGTAGCGGCGCAGGTTGAGATACCACCAATAATCCTCTTCTTTCAGTCCGCATTCCTTCATGCGCGCGAGAAGCACGTCGATCCGCTCTTCCCTTTGACTTCCGCCGATGATCTCGCCGACGCCGGGGACCAGCAGATCCATTGCGGCAACGGTTTTGTTATCGTCGTTGATGCGCATATAAAAGGCTTTGATCTCCTTGGGGTAGTCCACAAGGAACACGGGTTTTCCGAAAATTTGTTCCGTGAGATACCGTTCATGCTCGGTTTGAAGGTCGCACCCCCATTCCACGGGGTACTTGAATTCCGCTCCGCTCTTTTTCAAAAGCTCGATCGCCTCGGTGTAGGTCACCTTTTGGCAGTCGCTTTCCGCGAGATTGGTCAAACGGTCGAGGAGCGTTTTATCCACAAAATGATTGAAAAACTCCACTTCCTGCCGGCAATTGTTCAGAATATGACGGATGATATACTTGATCATATCCCATGCCAGCGCCATGTCGTCTTCGAGATCGGCAAAAGCGATCTCCGGCTCGATCATCCAGAATTCGGCGGCATGGCGCGCGGTGTTGGAGTTCTCCGCGCGGAAGGTGGGACCGAACGTGTAGATGTTTCCGAACGCCATGGCAAAAGTCTCGCCTTCGAGCTGTCCCGAAACGGTCAAGTTCGTGCTCTTTCCGAAAAAGTCCTGCGACCAGTCGATACTGCCGTCGGGGAGCTTGGGCGGGTTTGCGGGGTCAATCGTGGTCACGCGGAACATCTCGCCCGCGCCCTCGGCGTCCGAGCCCGTGATGAGCGGCGTGTGGACGTACACAAATCCGCGGTCATGGAAGAAGGAATGAATGGCGTAAGCCGTTTCGCTCCGCACGCGGAACACGGCGGAAAAGAGATTGGTGCGCGGGCGCAGATACGCCTGTTCGCGCAGGAATTCCACGGTGTGGCGCTTGGGTTGGAGCGGATAATCGGGCGTGGAAGGTCCTTCCACGGCGATCTCCTTCGCTTTGACCTCGAAGGGTTGTTTGGCATCCGGCGTCAAAACGACGACGCCGCGGACGACCACAGCCGAACCGACATTCAGTTTCGCGATCTCGTCGTAGTTGGCGAGCGTTTCCCGCTCAAACACGATCTGAACCGACTTGAAGCAACTGCCGTCGTTCAGGTCGATGAATCCGAACGCCTTGCTGTCGCGAATATTCCGAGCCCAGCCGCCCAAAGTAATTTCTTTTCCGTCAAAAGACGCGGGGGACTCGTAAAGATGTTTGTTCAGTTCTCTTTTCATGGTACCGTTCACTTTCTGATGCCGTTTTCTGGGTTTCAGCCCATCCAATTTATTTTACAACATTTTGCCCTCTTTGTCAATGGTTTTTGCTGATTTTGGGCATAAAAAAGAAGAAGGTTCGCAAAGTTCCCCTTCTTCTTTTTTCTTCAAAG
The DNA here is from genome assembly GCA_017613355.1 of Clostridia bacterium. Lineage (GTDB taxonomy): Bacteria > Bacillota > Clostridia > Oscillospirales > CAG-272 > UMGS1865. The sequence goes on along the minus strand of JAGAEA010000041.1, from coordinate 17,964 downwards.
CAGATGTACGCCGTGTTTCTCGCATTCCGCGATCTCATCCGCCCGCCAGAACGACGATTGCACCTCGCCGATGTGCGCTTTCCGCAGGAAAAACATACACATTCTCGATTGACCGATACCGCCGCCGATCGTATAGGGCAATTCACCGTTCAAAAGCGCTTTGTGGAACGGAAGTTTCGCGCGCTCCTCGCACCCGCGGATCGCCAGCTGACGGAGCAGCGCCGCCTCGTCCACGCGGATCCCCATGGACGAAAGTTCGAGGGCAATATCCAACACGGGATAATAGACGATAATATCCCCGTTGAGCGACCAGTCATCGTAGTCGGGCGCTCTGCCGTCGTGGATCGCGCCGCTTTTGAGTGCGCCGCCGATTTGTTCAAGGAAGATCGCGCCGTATTCTTTGGCGGCGAGATACTCCCGCTCTTTCGGCGTCCGGTCTGGGTAGCGGTCTTCCAGCTCCTGCGTGGTAACAAAGGTGATCTTCTCGGGCAGGAGCTTTCCGATGAAGGAATACTCATTAACGATATAATGCTCGGTATGCTGCAAAGCGTCGTAAATACACCCAACCGCTTCCCGAAGCGTTTTCTCGGTTCTCTGCTCCTTGGTGATGATCTTTTCCCAGTCCCATTGATCCACGAACATCGAATGGAGATTGTCGGTCTCCTCATCGCGGCGAATGGCATTCATATCCGTATAAAGCCCCTCGCCAACCTCAAAATCGTATTGTTTGAGCGCATAACGTTTCCATTTTGCGAGCGAATGGACGATTTCGAGTTTGTTTCCGTCCCGAAGGTCGAAGCCAACGGGACGTTCCACCCCGTTGAGATCGTCGTTCAAGCCGCTGTTCGGGTTGACGAAAAGCGGCGCGGACACGCGCGTGAGATTGAGCTGGGTAGCAAGATCTCTCTCGAAAAAGTCCTTGACTTTCTTAATGGCATATTCGGTTTGCCGAAGGGTGAGAAAAGAGCGATAACCTTTCGGAATGACAACGCTTGACATAACAATAATCCTCTCCGTTTCAATGAAGTTTGGTTCTGCGATTGATAAAAAAACGTCTGATCGGCGAAAGACACTCCTCCGCCAAAACGCCAGAGGTCACCTCGGGTTTGGATTCGAGCGGAAGCGCGGAAAGATCGATCAGGCTCCCGTAGGCACCCGCGCGCGGGTCTTTCGCTCCAAATACGACTCGCCCGATCCGCGCCGACGCGATCGCGCCCGCGCACATGGAGCATGGTTCGAGCGTGACGAACAAGGTACAGTCGGTCAGCCTCCGGCTTTCTTTTTTGCGGCACGCCTCGGCAATGGCGAGCAACTCCGCGTGCGCGACCGCGCTGCGGTCGGTCTCGGTTCGGTTGCACGCTTCGGCGAGCACGTTCCCGTCCGCGTCCGCAATGACCGCTCCAATCGGAATTTCCCCGTACTTTTCGGCAAATTTCGCCTGTTCCAGTGCTTTTTGCATGAGTTGAACATCATCCATGATATAACACCGCCATTCCGATCAAAAGCAGAATTTGCAAAAGGACAAGCGAAAAGAAAATGACCATGGGCACGTTGATAAACCGTTTGAATGCCTGCTTTGCCGTTACGGGGCAGGAAGCATAGGCGTCGTCTGCGGGGACGGGTTTTCCGAAAATTCCATCCTTGAAAAGGGGTTTTCTCGGTGCAAAGCGAAAAACGAGGATCAGCGCGCATACACATCCGATGCCGATCAAAAGCATCTCGAAAAGCGCACCCGAAACACCCGAAAACCGCGCACCGAAACTTTGGACGAACAAAGGCTCGAAAACCGAAAGAAAGTTATTGAAAAGATGGAGAAACACGCAATTCCAAATGCTTCCCGTTCTCTCATAAACAAGTCCGAGCACCAACCCCGCTCCGAACGCGTAGAAGATCTGCTCGGCGTTCTGGTGCATCAACCCGAACAAAAGCGCGCTGATGAAAACGGCGGTTCCCCTCCCGAACGGGAGACAGTTGGTCAAGATCGCTCCGCGAAACAGGAATTCCTCGCAAAATGCGGGAACCAAACACATCACGATAAACCGCAAGACGATCGCGTACCATTCTTCCGAATCGGAAGATCCCCAAAGCATATCCGAGGAAAATTCCGCATATCGGAAGATACTGACCATAGCGGAATTGAGATAGGCAAGCGACCAGACCACCGCAACGCCGCCGAAAAGGATCAACGGAAGCCACGGAGAGAGTTTTGCCTGCGACCGCATGGGCTGATATTCATATCCCGATTTGCGGATAATCAAGCGCAAAAACGCCACGGGAACCATGAATGCCGTGAGATACCCTGCCGCGTAGAAAAGCTGATAGATGACATGGAAAGTCACCGCGGAGATCGGCAATAAAGGAAGCAGAAATTTGAGACCCTCAATCGCAAGGTGGATCAGATTGAAAAGCAATAAAAAAATCAACAGCGCAAAACCGATCGCGCGCAGGGTTTTCCAATAGCGATATTCGTTCGTCCCCGTGATCGGCATCGGTTGCTCCGTCCTTTCTTTTCGATTATCTCATCTTTTCTTATTCTATCATAAAAATCGGGGTTTGTAAACCCCGATTTTTATTTTTTTTAACTTTTCACGGTCAGTTTGCCGCTTTGGTATAGGCAAGCAGTCCGCCCGCTTTGAGAATTTCTTTCTGACGGTCGGTAAACGCGCAGGAAAGCGTGATCTCAACGCCGTTTGTCTCGTCTTTGAGCGCGATCGTTCCGCTGTCCATCCCCGTCCAAACGTTCGAGAGCGTCAGGCGGTCGCCCTGTGCGAGCTTGTCATAGTCGTCGGGGTTTGCGAAGGTCAGCGGCATAATGCCCGCATTGATGAGGTTTGCCGCGTGAATGCGGGCGAAGCTCTTCGCGATCACGGCGCGCACACCCAGATAAAGCGGAACCAGCGCCGCGTGCTCGCGCGAGGAACCCTGACCGTAGTTTGCGCCGCCGATCACGATGCCCTCTCCCGCCGCTTTAGCACGCTCCGCGAACGTCTCGTCGCAAACGGCAAAGCAGAATTTGGAAAGATACGGGATATTGGAGCGGTACGGCAAAATTTTCGCGCCTGCGGGCATGATGTGGTCGGTGGTGATGTTATCCCCCACTTTCAGTACCAGTTCGGCGGAAAGCGTGTCGCCCTGCGGGCGGCTCTTCGGGAATTCCTTGATGTTGGGTCCGCGCAGAACTTCAACGTTCTTTGCCTCGTCGGGTGATGCGGGCGCGAGAACCGCACTGTCATCGATGCGGAACGCGGACGGCAAAGTTACCTTCGGCGCGTCGCCGAGCAGGGTCGGATCGGTGATCTCGCCCGTGAGCGCCGCCGCAACGGCGGTTTCGGGAGAAACCAGATAAACCTTTGCGTCGCGCGTGCCGCTTCTTCCCTCGAAGTTGCGGTTGAATGTGCGCAGACTGACGCCCGCCGAATTGGGAGAAAAGCCCATGCCGATACAGGGCCCGCAAGCACATTCGAGCAACCGTGCGCCGCTTGCGAGAATATCCGAAAGCGCCCCGCAGTCGGCAAGCATGGTCAACACCTGCTTGGAACCGGGAGAAATGGAAAGACTGACGCGCGGATCAACGGTTTTCCCTTTGAGAAGCGCGGCAACTTTGAGCAAATCGAGCAGTGAGGAATTGGTGCAGGAACCGATGCAGACTTGATCCACGCGCGTTCCCTTCAAGCTCTCGACCGTGACCACGTTGTCGGGCATGTGCGGGCAGGCGATGAGCGGTTTGAGTGCGGAAAGGTCGATTTCGATCACGCGGTCATAAACGGCGTCCGTGTCCGCGGAGAGCGGGATATAGTCTTTTTCTCTTCCTTCCGCGCGCAAAAAATTGCGCGTGATCTCATCCGAGGGGAAGATCGACGTGGTGGCGCCGAGTTCTGTTCCCATGTTGGTAATGGTAGCGCGCTCGGGCACGGAAAGGCTCTTGATCCCTTCTCCACCCCATTCGATGATCGAACCGACGCCGCCTTTGACCGACAAAATCCGCAAAATTTCCAAGCTGACGTCCTTCGCCGTGACAAACGGGCGGAGCTTCCCTTTCAACTCCACGCGGATCATTTTCGGCATGGTGATATAGTACGCACCACCGCCCATGGCAACCGCCACGTCCAGTCCGCCCGCACCGAAAGCAAGCATACCGATACCGCCGCCCGTTGGCGTGTGACTGTCCGACCCGATCAGCGTTTTTCCCGGTATGCCGAAACGTTCCAGATGCACTTGATGGCAAATGCCGTTGCCGGGGCGGGAGAAGTAAATTCCGTGTTTTTTCGCAACCGATTGGATATAGCGGTGGTCGTCCGCGTTTTCAAACCCCGATTGCAGGGTGTTATGGTCGATGTACGCCACGCTCCGTTCGGTTTTCACGCGGTCGATGCCCATTGCCTCGAATTCGAGATACGCCATGGTACCCGTGGCGTCCTGCGTCAAAGTTTGGTCGATCCGCAGGGCGATCTCCTCGCCCGCAACCATATTTCCCGAAACCAAATGTGCTTTGATGATTTTTTGTGCCAGTGTCAGACCCATTGTCAGATTCCTCTTTTCAGAATGTGATTTGCCGCGTTCGTAATGTGATCGATGGTAACTTGTTCGGCGCGCGCCGCGTCATGCGCGGCGATCGCCTCGAAAATCGCGCGATGTTCGATTGCCGACTGCTGTGCGCGGCTCTTATTCTCCACCGACGCTTTCCGGAACTTTTGCACTTTTCTGTGTAGAGGAACCAACGTGTCATAGAAAACCGAGCTGCCGCAAAAGCGATAAATCAACTGATGAAACCGACTGTCGTAAAGCTTGATATGATCGGCGTCATGGCGTTGAACATAAAATTCCTGCAATTCGAGCGTTTCCCGCAATTCCGTGATCTGTTCGTCCGTAATCCGCTCCGCCGCCATGCGGGAAGCAAGTCCTTCGATCCGAATTCTGATCTCGAAAATATCCATCAGGTTCTGCTGCGTGACGCCCAGAACCAAAAAGCCTTTTTGCGTGTTCTCAATGATGTGTTCCTGCTCCAACCGGTGCAGCGCCTCGCGAATGGGGGTGCGGCTGACGCCCAGATCCGAAACCAACATCATTTCGGTAAGTATTTCACCGCGTCCGTATTTGCCGGAAAGAATTTCGTTTTCAAGCCTGTCGAACACCTGTTCGGCAAGCGAAATGGTTTTGTGTTCCATCCTTTACCTCCATCAAAGGCGGCGGAAACGACCGCCGGAAAGCGTTTCGATCTTTTCCTCGACCTCGTGCGTCGAAAGCGTGGTTTGTCTGCCGTCCTCATATTCCTTGTCGATCCACGCTTTGATTTCGGCAACCAGCGGGTCGTGCTTTTCAATGCGTTCGGATTCGGTCAAGCGGTAGTTTTCATTGATCCAATACGCAATTCCGGCAAGTCCCGACGCTTTTCCGAGCATGACCGACGCGGAACGGTTGAGCAGTTTGCGCGTGTCGAAAATGTTGTAGATCTCCTCGTCCTTCAACAATCCGTCCGCATGGATACCCGCACGGGTCACATTGAAGTTCTTGCCCACAAACGGCGTCATCGGCGGAACTTCGTATCCGACCTCGCGGCGGAAGTAGTCGGCGATCTCGGTGATTACGGTCGGATCCATTCCGTCGAGCGACCCGCGCATAGACGCATACTCGAACACCATGGCTTCCAAGGGAATGTTCCCCGTCCGCTCGCCGATGCCGAGCAACGAACAGTTCACACCCGAGGCGCCGTAGAGCCAAGCCGTGGTCGCGTTGGTGACCGCTTTGTAAAAATCGTTGTGTCCGTGCCATTCAAGCATATCGCTCGAAACGCCGGAATAGTGCTGCAATCCGTAAATAATGCCGGGGACGCTGCGCGGGATCGCCACTTCGGGATAAGGGATCCCGTAGCCCATGGTATCGCACGCGCGGATACGCACGGGGATTTTTGCCTGCGCCGACATTTTCATCAGCTCGTTGACAAACGGCACCACGAAACCGTAGAAGTCGGCTCTGGTAATGTCTTCGAGATGGCAGCGCGGCATAACGCCTGCTTCAAACGCTTCGGAAACCGCTTCGAGATAATGCTCCATGCACTGCCGCCGCGTCATTTTCATTTTTTTGAAAATGTGGTAATCGCTGCAGGAAACGAGAATTCCCGTTTCGCGGATGCCGAGATCGCGCACCAACTTAAAATCTTCCTTGCTGGCGCGGATCCATGTGGTGATCTCGGGGAATTTGAGCCCGAGCTCCTGACATTTTTCAACGGCTTCGCGGTCTTTTTTGCTGTAAACGAAAAATTCGGTCTGACGGATGATCCCGTAGGGCCCTCCAAGCTTTGACATCAATTTGAAAAGATCCACGATCTGCTTGACCGTGTAGGGCTCCACCGATTGCTGACCGTCGCGGAAGGAAGTATCCGTAATCCAAATGTCCGCCGGCATTCCGATCGGCACGCGGCGGTGGTTGAAAGCTACGCGCGGAACGTCCGTGTAGGGGAACACGTCGCGATAAAGGTTCGGTTCCTCCACGTCCTGCAAAGCATATTTGAATGTCGCCTGCTCCAAAAGATTGGTCTTTCGTGAGAAGTCCGACATTGCGTATCACCTCTTTCTCTGTATATGTGTATACAATTATACACGAATGACCTGTATTTGTCAATACTTTCCCGAAATAAAAAGTTCCGAAGCGGCAAATTTCCGCTTCGGAACTTCACTTTCAAAGGTTTCAATAGAAATATTCGATATGCTTTTTGACGTAGGAATACATTTTCCCGCTGAAATAGGCAACGTTCCCGCGCAGAAAATCCTTCATTTGAGGACCGGGGACGGGTTCTGCCTCATAGATCATCAGAAAAGCCCGCACGATCTGCTTTTCCCCTACCCGCTCCAACGTGTTGCAAATGATGCGAATGACATCGGGAGAAGCGTTTTCCAAATGCTCCCAATAGGGAGAATCCGGCTCTTTATCGCCCATGTCATAAAGCATTTTGTAAGCCACCAAAGGGCGGTAAACGTATTGATGACCGAAATTGTTTTTGCGTTCGAGCACATCTCCCGACCAAAGCAAATCGGGTGACGGCGCAATCTGTGCGAGAAAATAGGTCATGCGATCGTTCACGATGCGCGGCGTCAGCTCATCGAGCGGCATATTTTTCTTCGTTCTGCGGTTGTAGAGAAAGAAATTCGGATCGGTATCGCGGGAAAGCCACCAATACAGCAGAAAGAGAACGGACAAAATCAAAAGCAGAACGCCGCAGATCACGCCCAAAACTTTTTTATATCCGTCGCCGTGTCCCGACACGACAAAAAGCACGATTGCCGCAACCAAACAAAGCGTTGCGAGGGCGAACAGCGCAACGGTTTGCCATTTCTTTCCGCTCAAAAGGATCTCCCCTTTCCTGTTTTTTTAACGTCCTAACAGCTAACCTTCCGTCTCCGACGGATGTGCCGCTCATTTCTTTTTTCCATTATAGCATAGTATTTTTCGGAATGCAAGCAATTTTCCGCTTTTTTGCCGAAATTATTTGCAATTTTCACGTCTCAAAGCTGTGAAAGGATCGTCGCGATCTTTTCGGACGTTTTTCCGTTGCCGAACACATCCGACGGATGACACATGGATTCATAAAGTTCGGAATTCGGTTTCAAAAGTTCCCTTGCCGCCGCGGCAATGCCGTCCTCATGCGCCCCCGCAAGCATCAAGCACCCCGCCTCTATTCCTTCCGTCCGTTCCGTGGAATAGCGCATGACCAGCGTCGGGATACCGAGTGCCGTCACTTCCTCCTGAATGCCGCCGCTGTCCGTGAGAACCAATTTGCACTTTGCAAGAAGCCGATGAAAGCGAACGGGACCCGGCGGGGCGATCAATCGGATGCGTTCGATCCCCTCGACTTCCTTCGCCGTCTCGCGAACCGATGGATTGGAATGCAGCGGGCAGAACGCGATGACGTTCGGATGTTCCTCCACGATCCTACGGAGCGCGCGAAACATTCCCCGCATGGTCTCCCCCTGCAATTCCCTGCGATGTGCGGTAAAAAGGATCGGAACGAGGCGCGGCGGAATATCCCATTCGGCGGTTTCCGCACGGGAGAGCGAATATTGCAAGGCGTCAATCACGGTGTTCCCCACAACATGGATGCAATGTCCGTCCACCCCTTCCACCAAAAGATTCCGCTTGGCGGTAGGCGTTGGGACAAAATGAACGGTTGCCATGACCGCGATCGCCCGACGGTGATATTCCTCCGGAAAAGGCGAACGCGGCTGATGCGTCCGCAACCCCGCTTCCACGTGTGCCACGGGAATTTTCTCATAGAATGCCGCGAGCGCGGAAGCATACGCGGTCGAAGTGTCCCCCTGCACCGCCACGCAATCGGGCTTGACCCGACGGATCACTTCCCCGGTTTCCGTCAAAAGCCGCGCACAAAGCGAGGTGAGGGATTGCCCTCTTCGCATGGTGTCGAGCACGATCTGCGGTGTTACGCCGAAATCGCGGAACGCTTCTTCCGAAAGCTCCCGATGTTGCCCCGTGGAACAAACGATCGGTTCGAGTCCCCTTTTTCGGAGCGCGGGGATCAACGGGCAGAGTTTGATTGCCTCGGGGCGTGTTCCGATCATCAACAGTATCCGTTTCATGCAGTACCTCCCGAATTTTCGTCGGTACCATTTTACGGACAAACAGGGACTTTTAGAACGCGATCCCCTTTTTTATGGTGTTTTTTTCAATCGATTAAAAGATGTACGGGCAGACCCTTGCGGAAAACGCTGCGCACTTCCCCTTGGATCAACGGCAACAAGTAACGGCAGCAATCGTCCGTCACATGATTGCCCGCTGCGTTGATGAACCGATCGTCCACGCGGCGGATTTGATTTGCGACCGTTGTTGCGGGAATTTGCGAATAGAACACGCGGTACGGCTCACCCGATTTTCGTTGTATCGACATGACAACGCCCGAAGCGCCTCCGCATGCGGCGCGAACCGCCGCCCGTCCCACACCGACCGACTCGCGCAGGTCGGTTGCGGACGCCAAATGCGCACCGCACCGCTGCGGCAAATTCAATTCGATGGAGCGAACTTTACAGCCGATCTTCTCTCGAACGATCTGTTCCAACACCTTACCGACTCCCGCGAGATACGCATGACCGAAAATATCGACCGCGCCGCTTTGCACGCCTTCCCCGACATATCGTCCGTTGGAAAGGCGAACCCCTTCCGACACAGCCACGACCACGTTCGGATGCCGCTTCAACGCTTCTTTCACGTCACCGAGGAATTGTTCGGGATCAAAAGGCCGCTCGGGAAGGTAAACCAGATCGGGTTCCGCACCGCCGCAAACGCGGCCGAGTGCTGCCGCCGCCGTCAACCATCCCGCATCCCTTCCCATCATTTCCACAACGGTCACAGCGGGAACGCGGTAAACCGCGCAATCGCGCAGGATCTCCTGCATGGTCACGGCAATATATTTTGCCGCCGATCCGAAGCCGGGGGTATGGTCGGTTCCCATCAGATCGTTATCGATCGTTTTCGGGATGCCGACAACGCGCATTTTGTAATCGGACGTGCGTAGATACGCCGAGAGCTTGGCAACGGTATCCATGGAGTCGTTGCCGCCGATATAAAAGAAATAGCGAATGTCATATTTGCGAAAAATGGCGATCAACCGCTCATAAAAAGCGGGATCTCCTATCGGTTCCGGCAATTTCAGGCGGCAGGAACCCAGCGCGGCGGCGGGTGTTTGCTCCAACAAACGGAGCTTTTCCGTCGAGCCGTCGAAAAACGCGGAGAGATCTACCAAATCTTCCCGCAAAAGTCCCTCTATTCCGTTTTTCATGCCGTAGAGTTTCCGAATGTTTTTTCCGTAGTTTTGGGAAGTTCCCCGTATCACGCCCGAAAGCGTGGCATTGATCGCCGAGGTTGGTCCCCCGCTCTGTCCCACAACTGCGTTTCCGTATAATTGATTCATCATTGTTAACGCCTCCGATCTTTTAACAGGCAATTTTATTTTACCACGTTACCGCCCGCTTGTCAACGAAAATCCCGAAAAAGTACAGGCAAAATTTCATGCCGCCGTTCATATAATTGGAAACATCCATCAAAGGGGGATTTTTTCATGCTGTTTCTCATTCTTTCTCTGCTTGCCCGTGTCACGCACTTGATCCTCGGGATCAACACTCCGCAAAAATACCCGCCCCCGCTCCCCGCCGAAGAGGAAATCGCCTGTTTTTTTGCTGCGCGAGACGGCGACGAAAAGGCTCGTCAACGCCTGATCACCCATAATCTCCGCCTTGTTTCCCACATCGTTCGCAAATATTATTCCACGGCGAAGAACCCCGAGGATCTCGTTTCCATCGGCACGGTGGGACTTGTGAAGGCGGTGGACAGTTTTCGGGTGGAAAACGGCGCAAAATTCGCGACTTACGCGGCAAAATGTATTCAGAATGAAATTCTGATGTTCTTTCGGGCGCAAAAAAAATTGACGTCCGAGATTTCGCTCAATGAAACGATCGACGTTGACCGCGACGGAAATCCCTTGACGTACATTGACGTTATCAGCTGTGAAGATGACATGACCGAAGAGATCGAGCGCAAACTCCTGACCGACAAAATGCTCGACTACGTAAACACCCTGCTTTCTGCGCGGGAGCGGCAAATCATCGTCTTGCGGTATGGGCTCGGGAATGCGGAACCGCACGCGCAGCGTGAGGTGGCAGCATTGCTCGGAATCTCCCGTTCGTATGTTTCCCGAATTGAAAAAGGCGCTTTGGAAAAGTTGAGAAAAGCTTTGGAATGAAAAAAGAAATAACCCCCGATCGCGTCTTTCTGTGCGCTCGGGGGTTACTTCTGTCCGATCTTGATATCTAACATCATTTGTGATCCTCTCTTTCCCAGCCTTGTCCTGTCCGATCAAACCGTTGTACCCGTTTGCCAACCAAATTGACAGAACCGACCGCGTTTTGACCTGCGTGGTACCTCGGGCAACCTCAAATGCCGGATTTCCTCAACCGATTTGAACGAGCACAAATCCATGTGCCTTGTATTCCGCGTTTTTGCACCGCCGTGCCTGCTACTTTCTTCACACACTCACACACTACCGATCGTTCAGGTTTTCGGAAAATCTTCTTGCGAGGTAGCCCTCATCTTAATTGTACATTGGACCTTACCTCCTTTGCACCTTTATTGTATCATATTTTTCCACCGTTTTCAATAGACAAATTGCAAGAAATTCACAAACATTTTTTGTATATAACGTAGAAATTTATGAAAAATCACAATTTTTACTTTACAAAGCGGTTCATCTATGATATAATATATTTGTTGGGTCGCTTTTGAAACAGCAAAAGAACCGCTTGGTATTCCCTGTCAAGCGGTTCTTTTCTTACTGTCGAAGCGGCAGAAAAACCTTTCAAACCTCTCGTCTGCCTTCGAGAGCACGGAAAAGGGTCACTTCGTCCGCATATTCAAGGTCTGCTCCAACGGGAACGCCGTAAGCAAGTCGTGTGACTTTGACGTCAAACGGCTTCAACAGCTTGGAAAGATACAAGGCGGTCGCCTCGCCTTCCACGGTCGGATTGGTCGCAACGATCACTTCCCTGACCTCTCCTTCGCTGACCCGCTCCAAAAGCTCCTTGATTTTCAGATGATCGGGTGTGACGCCGTTCATCGGAGAGATCAAACCATGCAAAACATGATAGACGCCGCGAAATTCTCTGACCTTTTCCATGGCAAGCACGGTCTTGGCGTCGGTCACCACGCAGATCACAGAACGATCCCTACCGAGATCCGCGCAAATCGGACAAACATCCCGATCGGTCAGGTTTTGACAAATGGGACAAAGGTGGATCTTTTGCTTTGCGTCGATAACGGCTTGTGCAAATTCCGCGGCTTCCTCGTCGGAGAATTCGAGAACCGAAAACGCCATCCGCATTGCCGACTTTCTGCCAACACCTTCCAGCCGCCCGAATTCCTCGGCGAGGTGTTGCAGGGACTCGATATATTCCGCCATGGTTTACATCATCCCCGGAATCATGGGCATTTGTTCCGTGATCCGACCGATCTCGGCATTGTTGGTGTCATCAACGCGCTTGATCGCTTCGTTGATCGCGGCAACCAAAATGTCCGAAAGCGTTTCAATGTCATCGGGATCCACGATCTCGGGCTTGAGATCAATGGAAAGGATCTCCTTTTTTCCGTTGATTTTCACATTGACAACACCGCCGCCCGCCGAAATATCGTATTCTCTCGCGTCCAGCTCTTCCTGCTTGGCGGCAACATCCTCCTGCGCCTTTTGCACCTGCCGCAGGATCGCCTGCATATTTTGAGGACCGCCGCCCATATTCTTCGGGATATTTGCTCTCATGTCCGTTCTCCTTTATAAAATGAATATAAAATGAAATCGATCAATTATTTTCCCCGTCCGTCGCTTCGATGATCTCATCCAGCGTGTTCGCCGTTCGCACCGCTTTGACCTCGGTCAGCAAAGAACCTTCCGGAAGATCTCTTCGCAAAACGGTGGAAATTGCGCCGCGGAGCGCTTCGCCGCCTCCGTTGCGCAGCGCCGTGTCACGTGCGAACTCATCCCCGAAACGAAGCAGGATTTTCCCATCGGCAAGCGTGAATGCCTGCGTGTTTTTGAGAAACGCTGCCGCCATTGGATTCCGAACGGTGACCCGTTCCACGATCTCCATCCATTGTCGGATCGGATAAAGCGATCGTTTTTCGGGTACCGCGGCAGACTCGGTCTGCTTTTCTTTTTGCGTCTCCGATAAAACATTCCCCGCGGGTTTCGGTTCCGGTTTTTCCGCCACGGGTGCCGTTTCCCTTTCCGAAATGCCCGCCCCAACGCGATCTTCCAATTTTGAAAGTCTGGCAAGGATCGCCTCGTTGGAAGTGTCCAGCGACGGATCGCACATCCGCACGAGCGAAAGCTCCGCAACGATCCGCTTGACCGCGTTTGCCTTTTGCATGGAAAACAGCGCGTCCTCCAACAACTTGCAATGATACAACAATGTTTCTTTTGAAAACAGCGCGGCAACTGCCGTCATCTGTTTTGTCTCGTGGTCGGTCAAATCCAGATAACTCATGGCGTCGGACGTTGTTTTCACGACCAGCATATCCCGATAAATGGAAATCAAGTCCTGCCAGAACACGGCAATATCCTTGGAAGAACGGACGATTTCGTCAATTTGCGCGAACAGGGTGTTATAGTCGGATTTTGCGATCGCTTCCACGGTTTTGAACATGGAATCCCGACCGGCGATCCCGACCGTTTCGTTCACAACTTCCGTGGTGATCTTTCGGTTGCTTCCTGCACAGAGTTCCAAGAGCGAAATGGCGTCGCGCATACCGCCCTGCGCAAGCTTGGAAAGCTGTCTCGCCGCGTCCACGTCCAATTCCAACTTTTCCATTTGCGCGATATAGGTCAAGCGCTTCATCAGGTTTTCGGTGGTAATACGGCGAAAATCAAATCGTTGACATCTGGAAATAATGGTTGCGGGAAGCTTCTGCAACTCGGTGGTGGCAAGAATGAACACCACGTGTTCCGGCGGCTCTTCCAGCGTTTTGAGAAGCGCGTTGAAAGCGCTTGTGGAAAGCATATGCACCTCGTCGATGATGTAAACGCGGTACTTCAACGCGGACGGCGCATAGGCGACTTCGTCACGAATGTCGCGGATATTTTCCACGCCGTTGTTGGAAGCGGCGTCCATTTCGAGGATATCGGTCGCCGCGCCGCTGTCGATCAATCGGCAGGCTTCGCATTTCCCGCACGGATTTCCGCCGACGGGATGCTCGCAGTTGATGACTTTTGCCAAAATTTTAGCGCAAGTCGTTTTTCCAGTTCCGCGCGAACCGCAGAAAAGATAGGCATGACTGAACGCCCCATGCTCCGCTTCATATCGCAAAACAGAGGTAATGTGCTCCTGACCGTAAACATCGTCAAAGATCTGCGGTCTCCACTTTCGGTAAAAAGCCTGATGCACAGCCCGTCCCTCCTTTTTCTTCAATAAAAAACCAACGACACCCATGGGTAACCGTTGGCACTCCGGCGAGCTTTCCCTGCCACAGCGCCGAACTGCAAAACAAGACCATACACCCCAAGATCGAATGTTACCCCCACGCGATCTTCAAATCCCTTGCTCAAAACAGGTTTCCTCACGGCACATCCGGTTGACCGCTTAATGCTGCTTGGTTCCCCACCTGACATGGTTCACGGTTCCGAATTGCGCAAGACCCATCTCTCAACACAAAGAAAATGACTCATTCGTAAAGGCGCGATCCTCAAATGAGGAATCCACCCCTGCTACAGCGGATTTCAGGTACAAGGCTCCGCTAATTCCCCGGCTGGTATGGCCTCGTTTTGCAGTTCGACAACTGCGCACTATTATTATAACAGAAATTCACTGTTATTGCAAGTGTTTTTTGATTTTTTGAAAAAATTTTAAAAAACAAAAAAAGAACCCGACCGAAATCGGGTTCTTTTGGGGTTGAAAGATCAGCGCTTCGAGAACTGCGGCGCACGACGGGCTGCTTTGAGTCCGTATTTCTTTCTTTCCTTCATACGAGGGTCGCGAGTCAGGAAACCTGCGGCTTTGAGAGCAGGTTTGTTTTCGGGATCGGCGGCAAGGAGCGCACGCGCCAAGCCATGGCGCACAGCGCCCGCCTGACCCGAAATACCGCCGCCCTTGACGGTTGCGATAATATCAAACTTGCCTTCCGTACCGGTCACGCCGAAGGGCTGGTTCACGATCAGTTTCAGCGTTTCCAAGCCGAAATAGTCGTCAATATCTCTGCCGTTGATCGTGATCGCGCCGCTTCCGGGAACGATACGAACGCGAGCGATGGATTTCTTTCTTCTGCCGGTTCCGTAGAAATAGGGTTTTGCACTTGTATACATCGGTTTATCCTTCCTTTCTCTCGATTAAAACTCGTAAGCTTCGGGCTGTTGCGCCTCGTGCTTATGAGCCTCGCCGGCATAGACTTTCAAGCGGGTGAATGCCTGGGCGCCGAGGCTGTTTTTGGGAAGCATTCCCTTCACTGCCTGCTCGACCGCACGCTCGGGATTTTCCTGCATGAGGGTCTTATACTGAACCTTTTTCAAACCGCCGATATATCCGGAATGATGGATCAGATATTTCTGCTCCGGCTTCTTTCCGGTCAAAACGGCTTTCTCCGCGTTAATAATGATCACGAAGTTTCCGCAGTCAACGTGAGGCGTAAATTCGGGCGCGTTCTTTCCGCGCAGGAGATCTGCGGCGGCAACGGCGGTTTTCCCGAGAGGCTTTCCCGCAGCGTCCAGAATGTACCACTTGCGGACCACAGATTCTTTTTTCTGCATAAATGTGGACATTTGAAATTCCTCCAAATTATTTTGATACTTTTTCATGCTTGCCTATTATAGCATATTCTTCCCGATTTTGTCAAGGGGTTTTGTAATTTTTTTTTGATTATTTTGATTTAGCGCCCCTTTTTCTTTTGTTTTCTCTTGTTTTTGTGCGTTTTTCGGCTGTTTTTCTTCCCTCAAACTCAAAAAAATGCACATAGAAAAGAAGCGCCGCCCGTTTTTCGGGCGGCGCTTCTTTCGTCGGTTAAGAATCAACCGATAAACATTTGCGTCCAATAATTTCCGTTGGCGTAATATCCCACGCCGATTTGACGGAACGAGGCGTTCAGAATATTGGCGCGGTGGCCTTCGGAGTTCATCCAACCGTTCACGACCTCTTGCGGCGTGCGATATCCTTTGGCAATGTTTTCCCCCGCCGTTCGATAGGAAATTCCGAAATTCTTCATCATATCGAAGGGAGAGCCGTAGGTCGGGCTGGTATGCGAAAAATATCCCCTGTCGTGCATATCTTTGGATTTATAGCGCGCAACGCGGGAAAGCTCCCAGTTTTCGGTCAGAGCCGACAAACCGTTTTTGGCGCGCTCGACATTCACGAGCCGCACCACTTCGCTCTCGAAATCGGTCACATCGGAATCGGTCAGCGGAATATAGAGCGTGTCCCCGGGATAGATCCAATGCGGATCCTTGATGTGCGGATTTGCCGCAATGATCTCCGAAAGCCCTACCCGATAACGAACAGCCAATTTCCACATCGTGTCACCCGAAACGACCGTGTGCGTGACCGTTGTCACCGACGTCGGCAGCGCCGCATCCGCGGAGACTTTGACGTTTCCGAACAGAACGGATAACATTGCCAAAACAATCAAAAAACGTTTCATAAAAAAGTTCCCTCGCTTTCAAAATCAATTATGGAAGCGATTATATTTTGTCCTTTCGAGAAGCGGACAAACAAGACATTTTTTGGTCTTTTTTCTCCATCATTTCCCATTCATAACGGTAAGTATGCGGCGAACAATAGTAACAGAGCGCGGACAAAACCGACGCTCAATGATATAGATAATCGAATGGCTGTCGGGCTGTGCTTCGTTTTCGGAACGGTTCGCGGCAAGACGGACCGTTCGGAAAAGGAGAAAAACACAATGGCAAGCAACAAGTCCAACGCCAAAGAAGCTCTTGAGAGATTCAAGATGGAAGCCGCCAACGAAGTCGGCGTGAACCTCAAACAGGGCTACAACGGTGATATCACCGCGAAGGAAGCCGGTTCCGTTGGTGGACAGATGGTCAAGAAGATGATCGAGTCCTACGAGAACAACAACCTTTCGAAATAAGGCTTTCTTTCAATCGTTGCCCGGCTTTTGAATGTTGATTTCCGAAGATCCGGCAAAAGACCGCTCCGTCCGTGTCCGTTCGGGATGCCGACACACATTGACGGAGCGGGTGCCTCGCTCTCAAAGAGAGAGCGAGGCATTTCTTTTTTTCATATTATTTACAAATTCAATTCGAAATCTGTAAAATTTCGGCAGAATACCGATTGCAAAAAAAGAAAAAACGTGTTATAATAATGCACAATGAATGAATATGATCGAAAGGACTATCATAATGAAGGAGATTTTGAAAAAATATTCAAAACGCTATCTGATCGACGCGATGGGTGCAATGGCGCTCGGCTTGTTTGCTTCCCTTCTCATCGGCACCATTTTCAAAGCACTCGGCATGATACCGATCCCGAAGGTGGGCGACTTTTTAACGTCGATCGGCTCTTACGGCGCCGTGATCGCCGGTCCCGCCATGGCGGTAGCCATCGCCTACGCGCTCAAAGCACATCCGTTGGTCATCTTTTCGAGTGTTCTCGTCGGTTACATGGCAAACGCAAAGGGCGGAGCGGGTGGACCGCTTGCGGTACTTATCATTGCGATCGTCTCCTGCGAAATCGGAATGTTGGTTTCCAAAAAGACGAAAGTGGACATTCTCGTTACCCCGTTCGTCACGATTTTGGTCGGCGGACTGTTAAGCTTTACCATTGCCCCGCCGATCGGCGTGGCGGTGAACGCGATCGGTTCTTTCATCGGATGGGCAACGCTTCAACAACCGTTCATCATGGGACTTTTGATTTCGGTGATCGTCGGTGTCGCACTCACGCTCCCTATCAGTTCCGCCGCGATCTGTGCGGCGATCGGGCTTTCCGGAATTGCGGTTTACAACACCGCAGGCGAGCTGATCGCGCGCGACTATGAAGGTCTTGCGTTGGCGGGCGGAGCCGCGATCGCCGGTTGCTGCGCGCAAATGATCGGATTTGCCGTGATGAGCTTTAAGGAAAACAAATGGGGCGGTTTGGTCTCGCAAGGGCTCGGAACCAGTATGCTGCAAATGCCGAATATTGTGAAAAACCCCCGCATTTGGATTCCAGCGACCCTTACCTCGGCAATCACGGGACCGCTTTCCACTTGCGTATTCCGTTTGCAGATGTACGGAGCCGCGATTAATTCGGGCATGGGGACCTGCGGACTGCTCGGCCCCATCGGATTGATCCTCGGTTGGTTCGGCGGCGAATATCCCGCAAGCGTTACGGCGCGCGATTGGATCGGATTGTTCCTCGTCTGCTTTATTCTTCCCGCCGCTCTTTCCCTGCTCTTCAGCGAAATTCTCTACAAAGTCAAGTGGATCAAAGACGG
>JAGAEA010000040.1 GCA_017613355.1 Clostridia bacterium | reverse complement strand
TTTTGAAAACCGGTTGTGAAAATGGCAATCTCGCTGCCTACCTATTGAGGGGGATTTGTTAATTCTTCGTGAATTTTGCATTTTAGGGGGTTCGTTTTTGCCCGTTTTTTGCCCATTTAAGTAGAGAGATCTTTTTGTTAAAAATTTTTTGCCCTTCGCGTGGACAAATGCTGGTTTTCGTTGCCTACCTATTGAGGGGATATTTTATGAAAGGAGAGATACCTATGAACCGACCAAGAGATCGACCCAAGTGTGACTGATCAAGTCAAACCAAAACTACGAAAGGAGGATATTATGGAACAGCCACAAGCAATCAGTTCTACGACTTCTATGCGCAAATCCTGTGCGCCTTGAAGGCCGAAGAAGCGGGACGACTGACAAAACGAATGTGCGCGTATATGTTTTCAACCGAGCCACTTGCAGACATTGAGGATAGCAAGGAACGCTTCTATTGGGGCAACCTTGTGGACATCTTGGAAGAGAGCAAAGATACGCTTCAGAGCGGGAAAGCGCCATCGGGACTCAACCGCAAAATGAAGCACTTTACGTTTCAAGAGAACTTCTATGATGCGCTTTGCCTCTTGGATGAAAAGCAGAGCGGGCAGTACGTCAAAGCCATTTGCGAATACATGTTCGAGGACAAAGTGCCGACACTCAAACCGCCGGTTGACTCATTTTTCGCGCTCGCCAAACGGAAACTGGATCTATCCAAAATGCAGAAGAGGAACGGTTCTCGCGGCGGCACCTCCAAACACAAACGCATACCAGAACCACCGCTTGACAGGGACGGATTCCTGCTCCGACAGCCACAGGTCAAAAACGATATTTGCCGTTCAAGCATGCATCTGACAGAAGGCGTCAACTGGTCGCTGCTCGACGATCGACTGCCGCAATCGGTGTATCGGAACTGTCAAAGTCTGTACCAAATACTGATCCATTACCGTGACATCATCGGATCTTAACGACAAGCAAATTGCAAGCAAATTTTGGGTATCCTGTGTATTTTGGAAGCAGGTAAAGGAAATTCCCAAAATCGGGCATTTCGAAGGTGCTCCGCTGTCGCACCAAACAAGTGGGAAACCCACTTTTTCAGCGGGCGTCTTTCTACAGTGGCAATCTGTTCACGCCATAAACAGAACAGAAGCAAAAGGTTTAGCGAGCCGAATCGCTATGATATGAAAAAACAATCGCATATCTCTATGCTCATTTTTCAATTTCAGCTTGACAAACTTCCTAAGGTGTGGTAAAATAAAAGTATCGTATAAATACGACTATTATATCGCAGGAGGTTTGAAATGAACAGTAACGAAATCTTGAAAAAAGCCGAAGCCGGACAAGGGTTGACTGTTGAGGAGATCAAGGTTTATCAAAGCCTTGTTAAACCAACAAAACACACCTACGGCAAGTACGGAACACTTGCAAAGAAGTACCTTGAAGAAGAGAATCCCGGCAAATACTGGTCGATTGAAGATCTGCCTGAGTATTTACACGGAATCGACAAAGCGGCGGACAGTATGTTTGAAGCAATGTATGCTAAACTTTCTGCTTCCGAACAATACCGTAAAACCGGAGACTTTCTTAACGACTTGCGGATTGAAACTGAAATCCGCAATCGTATTGAAACCGAGATTCTACAAGAAATAGTTTATGTTTGAGAGGTAAAAAGAGATGAAAAAAGAGCAAAAAGTGTCAAAGGACAAGAGATATGAGGATAGACACAAGGAAGAACGAAAAGCAAAGTGTATGATCTGGGGAACGAGCGTTGAAAGACCACTTGCCGAAGAGATCAATAAGTTTCTCAAGGCGAATGGATTTACCAAAGTTCAACTCATCAAAGCCGGCTACCAAGCATTATTAAAAGAAGCCGAAAAGAAAAAGTAATGCTTTTGTCTTTCCTTGTGGGAACGGGAAAAAATACGGAACTCCCCGCCGCTCCACAGGAAAGGAGAGATTATTATCGAGTAGATGCCAAGAAAACCAAAGAATGACATCACGGAAGGAATACCGGATTTTGAAATCCAATCACTCGCAAGAGCTATCTTGCCTGCCATTCAGGAAATGTACAAAGATGAAGCATTTCAGAAAGAATTTGAAGAGTGGCAGAAATCACAATTGAATAGAAAATTACATAAACAGAAATCTCAATGAGGGCATTGAGATAGCCGCAGAATGCGGATCGGGTTTTGCCGTTTTGTTCCCGTACACAAAAAACGGCATTCTGATCGAAAGGAAAGGAGAAACAATGAAAAAAGTAACAGAAGTCAATAAACAACTGAAAGCGGTCATTTACGCAAGATACAGTTCGGACAACCAACGTGAAGAATCGATTGAAGGACAGATCCGCGACTGTATGCAATATGCAGAGTACCACAATATCTCAGTTATCAGCACCTATATTGACCGTGCGCTCTCTGCCAAGACAGACAACCGTCCCGAATTCCAACAAATGATAAAGGATAGCGCAAAAGGTCTGTTCGATCTTGTGATTGTCTGGAAGCTCGACCGCTTTGCGCGGAATCGCTATGACGCTTCCCATTACAAAAATGCGTTAAAAGAAAATGGCGTGAAGTTACTGTCGGCAAAAGAGATTATTTCGGAAGGCTCCGAGGGCATCATTCTTGAATCGGTCTTGGAAGGATATGCCGAATACTATTCGGTGGATCTTGCCGAAAAAGTAAGCCGCGGAATGGAAAGCAACGCCTATAAGTGTATGAACAACGGCTCGGTTACACCTATGGGTTATTACGTAGATGAAGAACAGCATCTTCAACTCGATGAGAAGAAAGCGCCGTTCGTCAAGGAGATTTTTACACGGTTTGCCGACGGCGAGTCGATGAAAGAAATTATTGCCGACATGAACAAGCGCGGCATCGGAATCACGATTAAGGGTAAGCGCGGAAAGATAAAATCGAGAGAAGCACCGATTTCCTATAATACGATTCGCCACATGCTTGTCAACCGCAAGTACCTCGGCGAATATCGGTTCAACGGATATGTTGTGGAAAACGCAATTCCGGCAATCATTGATAAAGATTTATTTGACAGGGCGCAAAAGCGGCTTGAGATAAATAAAAAAGCCCCTGCCGCTCACACGGCAAAGGAGGCATATGTTCTGACAACCAAATTGTTCTGCGGGAAATGCGGCGCAATGATGGTCGGTGAGAGCGGTGTAAGCAAATCCGGGAAGCTCTACCATTATTACAAATGCGTTCGGGCAAAAGGTCACAAATGTGAAAAGAAGGCAATCGGGAAAGGACTTATCGAAGATGTCATCGTCAACGCGCTCATTCAAAAAATCATGAGCGATAAACAGATGAAACGGCTTTCAAAAGAGCTTTACGAACTGCAACTGCAAGAGGATAAAATCGTTCCAGCGTTGAAACAACAGCTTGCCGAAGTGGAGAAAAAGATCGAGGCAATTCTAACTGCGATAGAGAGCGGAATCATTCTGAAAACTACGAAAAGCCGTCTG
Organism: Clostridia bacterium; assembly: GCA_017613355.1. Classification (GTDB taxonomy): domain Bacteria; phylum Bacillota; class Clostridia; order Oscillospirales; family CAG-272; genus UMGS1865. The sequence continues at coordinate 48,701 of JAGAEA010000040.1, read as the reverse complement.
GAAAAATTGGAGCAGGAGCAGGATCGCCTGACGCTGGAACTGTCCGAGGCGCAACTCAAAAGTCCGGTTCTGACGCAACAACAAATTCTTTACGGACTCACGCGATACCGCAATCTTGATTTTAATACTCTGCGCGGCAAACGGGCACTCATTGATGGCTTCTTACATAAAGCGTTTCTCTACGACGGCTATCTTGTTCTTACTTGTAACTACAAGGAAGGCGACGAGGAGATTTTGCTTGAAGACATTGAAAAATCAGGCGTTGCGAAGGAATTTGAAGCACAAAAAAACAAACCCGAACAGGAGTGTTCGGATTTGTTAAAGATTGGTGACCCATCGGAGAGTCGAACTCCGGACACCATGATTAAAAGTCATGTGCTCTACCTTCTGAGCTAATGGGTCGTCCTTTTTTCGTACCTGAATATTATAGCACATTTCCAAAGGTTTGTCAAGATTTTCAAAACGGTCAAATTAGCAGAATGACGCGCCGTTCTGCAGCTAATTCTTGTGCAATTTTACACGTTTTTGTTCGGTTTGCCGGCAAGCTCCGTTCTCGCAAACGACGCCATTTGCCCGATGTTCTCGGGTATCATTCCCGGGAGCACGGGTGTATATTCTCCGTCGTCGATCTCGCTTTCCACAACACTCGACCGCGCGAAAAACAGCCACAGCTTATCCCAAAAGGGTTTTCCGGAGGGGTTCAGCGTTCCCCCGAAATTCGCGATCAGAAACGCCCGTTCCCGAATTGCCTTCGGGATCAAGCGTTCGCGATATTCCTCAAACCGATCGGCAAATCCGCAGCAAAGGAATACTCCCACGGGTCGTTCTCCGCCTTCCCTTGCCATCGTTTCGAGAAACGCCCTCGCCGGAGGAAGCAACTTCCCCCGCCGAACGGAAGAGCCCGCGACGAGAACGTCAAAATCGGCAAACTCCGGCGTCTCCTTTGCAAGGTCGCACAGAACGACGTCTTTGCCATCAAGTTCGCGTGCCAGTCGTTCGGCACACTCGCGCGTCATTCCGTTCGCGCTCGCATAGGCGATCAGAATTTTTGCCATCGGTCGCGTTTTCTCCTTCCGCTTTGTGTTTTTTTATCACACGCTCTGCAAATTGCAGGCAACCACGACTTCAAAAAGTCGCTCCTCCCCGCCCGATCGCCGCCATTTGCACAACGCCGCTCGGAGCGGATACCTCTTCTATTATACATACTTTCGGGCTGTTTGTAAAGTCCCTTTCGAAAACTTCCGTTTTTTTGACACCGACAAAAAATTTGCCTTGACAAAAGAGAGAAAAAATGCTATAATAAGATGATTATATACCATCTTAAAGGATATTTTTCAATGGAAGCAGAAGAAAAACGCGAACGAAAGATCATAACGATTCCGAATTTTCTGACTTTGCTCCGCCTGTTAATGATCCCCGTGATCCTATGGCTCGCACTCGGTCGCGATGAGAATATCGCACCCGCGATCGTGCTGTTTGCCTCGGGGGTGACCGACGTTATTGACGGTTGGATCGCCCGAAAATTCCGCATGACGAGCAGTGTGGGGCGCATCCTCGACCCCGTGGCGGATAAACTGACCCAACTTTCCGTCCTCGCTTGTCTCTGCGTCCGATATCTCCGCTTGGTGGTACCGCTCGCGGTTCTCGCGGTCAAAGAGCTGACAAACGGGATCATCGCACTCGTCATGCTTGCACGGGGCGGCAAGACCATGAATTCCAAGTGGCACGGAAAAGCGACCACCGTCCTGCTCTATGCCACAATCTTCGCCCATTTCGTTTGGGTGGACATCCCGTCCGCGGCATCCGTCGCCATGATCGCGGTCTGCGTCGGAATGATGCTTCTTTCCTTTATCCTGTACACGGTGCGAAACGTCCGTTTCATCAAAAGCCGCAAGGAGGTTTCCCATGAATGATCTGACCAAGCAGGCGATCGCCGCCTCTCTTCTCAAATTGCTTCGGGAGCGCCCGATCGCGCAAATTTCCGTGAAGGACGTTTGCGCCGACTGCAAGCTCAACCGACAAACCTTTTACTATCATTTTCAGGACATTTACGACCTGTTGTTCTGGATCGTCCGCCGGGACATCATTTCCTATTTTCATAGCGAAAAACTTGCGCCGACCGATTTGAGCGGGTATCTCTACGCGCTCTTCCGCTATTGTCAGCAAAACTCCAAACTCGTGCGCCATGCCTATAATTCCTCTCTCCGTATCCGCTACGAAACCGCTTTTCGGGACGCCACCGAACCCATCCTGCAACGCAGAATGGAGGCATACGAAAACTATCATCTGGTTTCCCCCGAGGATGCGGAACTGTTGGTCTCCTTCTATGCGTTCAGCGCGTCCGCTCTGCTCTTCCGTTGGGTCGAGTCGGGAATGCCAGAATCATTCCAAGCAAGTTTCTCCAAATACTGCCTGATTTTGGACGAAAGTGTCAACGCGCTTCTTTTGAAGTTCTCCAAGTAAAAACGCAAAAATTGTTTTCCCTGCAATCCCGTCGGTTTCCGACGGGATTTTTTGACAAAAATCCGACAGTGTCAAAAAACACGACATGGTCGGTTTTTGTCTATTGTAAAAAAACACCGAGCCTTTATAATGGAACTGTCGATACGCGGCGCGTACCGGCAAAGCAAAACACGGAGGTAAAACCAAATGAGACCTGTAAAAATTCTGACCGACTCGTGTTCCGACCTCATCAAGGAGCTTCGCGATCAATACGATATCGACTATGCGAAAATGCAGACCGTTTATGAGGGCAAAGAGCAATGGGCAAGTCTTGACTTTGAATACTATACTCCGAAGGAACTCTACGACATCATGCGCGCGGGCAACCGCATTACCACCACGCAAGTCCCGCCCGACGAATTCAAGCGTATCTTCACCAAGTACCTCGACGAAGGCTACAACATCGTTTACATCGCTTGCGCTTCCAAACAATCCAACTCGGTATTCACGGGTGAAAAGGTTGCGCAGGATCTTCTCAAAAATTACCCGGACGCAGAGATCTACTGCATTGACCCGCTCAACGCAAGCGCGGGCGAAGGAATGCTCTCCGTTCGCGCGGCACGGTATCGCGACCAAGGACTTTCCGCAAAGGAGATCACCGATAAGATTCTCGCCGAGCGCAACCTCGTGAACGAATTTTTCACCGTGCAGAGTCTGACCTACCTGCACAAAGCCGGTCGCGTGAAAGCATCCAAAGCGTTTCTCGGAAACCTGCTCGGAGTCAAGCCGATCCTGACCGCAGACGTAAACGGCGCACAGGTTCCGATCTCCAAAGCAAAAGGTCGTCAGAAATCGCTGGAAACGATCGTTGCAATGCTCAAAGAAAAAGTGACCGATCCCGAAGAGGACGTCTATATCATCCACGCGGACTGCAAGCCCGAGGAAGTGGAATTCGTCCGCGGACTCGTGGAAAAGGAAATCCCCTGCAAAAATATCTACGTGGGATACATGGGTCCGATCATCGGCGCTTCCTGCGGTCCCGAGGCGATCGGCGTTTGGGGCTTCGGCGAAGAAGTGACCTTCGAGGGTTGATCGCATGACGGATCAGGTTCTTGACGGACAGACGTTTGCAAAACTGATCACGGGCGGCGCCGCAAGCCTCAAAGCCAATGCCGAAATCGTGAACGATCTCAATGTGTTTCCCATTCCCGACGGGGACACGGGCGAGAATATGAGCCTGACCATCGGCGGCGGCTTACGGAACCTCAACGGCAAAGAGGAAACCTCCATCGGCAAAGCGGCTCGTCTGCTTGCGGACGGAATGCTCATGAGCGCGCGCGGAAACTCGGGCGTCATTCTCTCCCAGCTTTTCGCGGGCATTGCCGAAAGCCTCTCCGAAAAAGAGACAGCCACCGTTCAGGATGTTGCGGAGGCGCTCAAAGCAGGTGTTAAAAGCGCTTACGCGGCGGTCATCAACCCCACGGAGGGAACCATTTTGACCGTTGCGCGCGAAGCCGCGGACTATGCCGCTTCCCGCATCGGAGAAAACACGACCTTCCAATCTTTCAGTAGCGACTACATTGCCGAGCTGAAACGCTCGCTCGACCGCACGCCCGAACTGCTCGCAACGCTCAAAGAAGCGGGGGTGATCGACAGCGGAGGCGCGGGACTTTACTACATTGCGGACGGCGTGATCCGCACGGCGAACGGAGAGGAACCCGCCCGCGGTTCGGTTCCCCACGGAACGCCTGCCGCCGATCTCGATTTCTCGAAATTCGATGAAAACAGCGTAATGGAATTCGGCTATTGCACCGAGTTTCTCCTGCGCCTGCAATCCTCGAAGATCGACATTCCGTCCTTCTCCGTGGAACAATTCACCGAGCAACTGAAAACGCTCGGCGATTCGATCGTCTGTTTCCAAACCGGCACGATCGTGAAAGTCCACATCCACACAATGACGCCCGGCGTCGTGCTCGACCGTTGTCAGGCATACGGCGAATTTCTCACGCTCAAAATCGAGAACATGACGCTTCAACACCACGAAGCCGAGATCCGCAATCGCTTTCCGACCGAAAAAAGCACGGGACCGAAGCCTTACGGACTTGTGACCGTCGCCACGGGCGAGGGGATCAAATCAACCTTTTCCGACCTCGGCGCCGATTATGTCATTGACGGCGGGCAGGGGAAAAATCCTTCCACGGAGGATTTCATGGAAGCGTTCGACGCCGTCAACGCGCGCGTGATTTACGTGCTTCCGAACAACGGCAATATCGTTATGGCGGCGAAACAGGCGGCAAAGCTTTATCAAAAAGCGGACGTTCGCGTTGTGGAAAGCAAAAATATCGGCGACGGCTATGCCGCGCTGACCATGCTTTCCTACGATTCCGACGACGCCGACGCGATCGAAAACGACCTGCGGGAAGCGATGCAGGGCGTCATTACGGGCATGGTGACCCGCTCGATCCGCAATGCCACGATCGACGGCGTTGCGATCGAGGAAGGACACTTTATCGGATTTACCGACAAGCATATGCTCGCTTCGGCGGCGGAAAATACCCCGACCGCGCTCGCGCTTCTCGAAAAGCTCGGCGCCGGAGAGCACGATTTTCTCATCGCCATCTACGGAGCCGCCACGACCGACGCGCAAAGAGATGCGTTCCGCAAAGGGATTGCCGGCGCCTATCCGAACATGGAACTTTACGAAATCGACGGCGGGCAGGAAGTTTACGACTTCCTTTTGATCCTGCAATAAACGAGGTGACACGATGAATATCGCAATTTTCCCGATCGCCGCAGCGGTGGCGTATCTCGTCAGCGGGATCAATCCCGCCATCCTGCTTTCCAAATTGGTCTACGGACAGGATATCCGAACCGTGGGCAGTAAAAACCCCGGATTTACCAACTTCAAGCGGGTTTACGGGTGGAAATTCGGTTGGCTGGTACTCCTGATCGACGTTGCCAAAGCCATTCTTCCCTGCCTCGGGTTTGCGCTCGCGTTTCGGGCTATCGGCGTATTGGACGAGGGAAGCTTTCAACTCGGAGCAGGCTTTACGGGGCTTTTCGCCATGCTCGGTCACGCCTATCCCGTTTGGTACCGCTTCAAAGGCGGCAAAGCCTTTCTTGTGGCGGCAAGCGCCATCTGGTTCATCGATTGGCGAGTGGGTTTGATCGCGGCGGCTATTTTCCTGTTGTTGCTCTTCACGGTCAAGATCATGTCGGTTTCGTCTCTTTGCGCGGGAATTTCCTGCCCGATCTCGCTTGCCTGCTTCGGCTTCGCACACCCCGTGGTGCTGATCTGCTGCGTCTTATCGGTTCTGCTCCTCACCTGGCGGCATAAAGCAAACATCATCCGCTTGGTGCACGGAGAGGAACCGAAGTTCCGCTTGTTCGGAAAAAACAAGGTCAAAAAGGACGAACAGCCGCCGCAAAACGGACCGTCATCCTGAATTACATTGAAAAAGAACGGCACTCCAACCGCCAACGGTTGACTACCGTTCTTTTTCTTGTTTCCCGAAAAACCGTCATGCTGTATTTTGGGGATTGACATTCCCGCGAAACCGTGTTATAATGGGAAAGAAAAACGAAAAAGAGGGTTCTGTTCATGCTTTTCTTTTATATTCGCCACGGCGACCCGATCTATACACCGGACAGCCTTACACCGCAGGGTGAACTGCAAGCCGCCGCGCTTGCCAAGCGTCTCGCGCTCTACGGCATTGACCGCATTTATGTTTCCTCTTCCGTCCGCGCGCAGCAGACCGCCGCTCCGACGGCAAAGCTTCTCGGTTTGGAGCCCGAAACCCTCGATTGGGCAACGGAACACCTCACATGGAAGGATTTTGCCCTGAAAAGTCCCGACCATAAAAAAGAACATTGGGTGTTTCAATCCGCCTATTTTATCCGTCGCTTCAATTCCCCCGAAATCCGCGCGCTGGGAGCAAACTGGACGTCGGCACCCGAATTTGCCGACACCCGTTTTGCCGAGGGCATTGCTCGCATCCAAAAGGAGACCGACGCATTCTTTGCTTCTCTCGGCTATGTGCGCGACCCCGTTTCTGGTACCTATCGGGTGGAACGACCGAGTGGAGAACGGATCGCGTTTTTCGCTCATCAGGGCTTTGGGTTGGCGTTTTTGAGCTGCATTCTGAACGACCCCTACCCGCATTTCTGCACACACTTCGATTTCGGTCACTCGAGCATGACCGTAATCGAGTTCCGGGAATATGACCGCGAAAACGTCGATCCCGTTTGCGTTCCGAGAGTGCTTCAATTCTCCAACGATTCCCACCTTTACCGCGAAGGTCTCCCGACCAAATTCGAAAACCGTATTTTCTTCTGAAAAACAGCCCGCGCGTTCGACTTTGAACGCGCGGGTCGCTTTTTTTATAAAAACTTACAAGGTAACGCTTTCAGCGCGGCGCGCCTTGCCTTCCAATCGGGGATAAACACGGCGACCTGTGCATAAAAAGCGGGGGAATGGTCGGGGTACAGCAAATGGGCAAATTCGTGGTAAACCACGTATTCCACCGCTTCGATCGGCGCGGCAACGAGCGCATAGTTGAAAGTCAGAACGGCACGGCGCGTGTTGCAGCTTCCCCAGCGCGACGTCATCCGTCGGTATTTCACGGTCGGGCGCGGGATGCCGTAGGGCGCGAAATTTCTCCACGCGCGTTCGCAAATGGCGGACACGACTTCCGAAAGTTTCGCGGTTGCCCATTGCTCCGCCGCGTGGCGGCGCTGTGCTTCGTCGGTCGGGTCTTTTACCGTCAAAATCAGCGTTTTCCCGCTACACGCACCGCAAATTTTGCTGCCAACCGAAACTTTGATCCGCAGATCCTCGCCGAGGATACGGAGTTGGTCGCCATCCCCGAAAGTGTGCGGGATCGGCGCGTTTTTTTGCTTTTTTGCAAACCGATCGATCGCCGAAAGGATAAACGCGGCGTGCTTTTCGAGAAACGCTTTGATTTCCCGTTCCGTTGTCCGCATGGGCACCGAAACGGCGACCGTCCCGTCCGCGCGGACACGCAGATTCAGGTTTTTCACCCGCTTGCGGGTCAGCGTGTAGGTCACCGTTTTGCCGTCAAGCAAAATCTTTTGTTGGGTCGTTGTCGTCTGTCTCATGGTTCACCTCCGAGAAAAGCGACCAAATCATGCAATCCGCTCTCCCCGAACACGGCAACGCCGTTTTCCCTCAGGAGCGCGGCTGTCACACCGTAGCCGTCGGTCAATCCGCCGTCGAACTTCCCGTTGTGGACGGTTCCCGTTCCGCAAGAGGGACTTTTTTCTTTGAGCAGAGCCGCACGGCAACCGAATTTTCGGGCAATCGACAGTACCCGTTGCGCGCCGCGGCGGTATTGCTCCGTTACGTCCGATCCCGCTCGGCTGACCACGCGGTCTCCCACGATCTCCGAGGGCTCGCGCGGGATCGGCAGACCGCCCATGCTTTCGGGGCAAACGGGGATCAATCGATAGCGTTCGGCAAGCGCCCACACCGCGTCGTTCGGTCGGCTGTCTCCGTCGTAGCGGCAGGCAACGCCGAGCAGACACGCGCTGACAAGGATCGGTTCTTTCTGCGGCATTTCCCTTTTCCTTTCCCATCGGCTTCTTTTGATTGCTCGTTACCTATATTATAACATAGATTGCGGAATATTGCAAGTTTTTTCACTCAAAAATGATTGACAGCGCCCGCGATTTGTGCTATACTTATTTTATCTATGTTTTGTCGGTAAAACCGACCGCGAAAGGAATCTTCAAGCCATGAAATGGACATCCCTCAACGACCTGCGGGAAAAATATCTTTCTTTTTTTGAATCCAAGGGGCATCTTCGTTTGCCTTCTTTCCCGCTCGTCCCCATCAACGACAAATCCCTCCTGCTCATCAATTCGGGCATGGCGCCGATGAAGAAGTTTTTTACAGGTGAGGAAGAACCGCCGCGTCACCGCGTCACCACCTGTCAGAAGTGCATCCGCACACCCGACCTCGAACGTGTGGGACACACCGCGCGCCACGGCACCTTTTTCGAAATGCTCGGTAACTTCTCCTTCGGCGATTATTTCAAAGAGGACGCCATTCCGTGGGCTTGGGAGTTCCTGACCGAAACGCTCGAAATCCCCGCCGACCTGCTCTGGCCCTCGATTTACAAAGACGATGACGAGGCATACGACATTTGGGTCAAGAAAGTGGGCGTTGATCCCGCCCATGTGGTGCGTCTCGGAAAAGAGGACAACTTCTGGGAGCACGGCACGGGTCCTTGCGGTCCCTGCTCCGAAATTTACTTCGACCGCGGTCCGAAATACGGCTGCGGCAAGCCCGACTGCAAGCCCGGGTGCGACTGCGACCGCTATATGGAGATCTGGAACAACGTCTTTTCGCAGTTCAACAACATGGGCGATGGCACCTATACCGAGCTCAAGCAGAAAAACATCGATACGGGCATGGGTCTGGAACGTCTCGCCTGCGTGATGCAGGGGGTGGACAATCTCTTTGAAGTGGACACCGTGCGCAAAGTGCTCAACACGGTGTGCGCCATTGCCGGCAAAGACTATGGCAAAAACGAAAAAGACGACGTTTCCATTCGCGTTGTCACCGACCACATCCGTTCCGCGACCTTTATGATCTCGGATGGCGTGATCCCCTCGAACGAGGGTCGCGGCTACGTGCTCCGCCGCATTCTGCGCCGCGCCTGCCGCCATGGAAAACTGCTCGGCATCAACCGCTCTTTCCTGCCGGAACTCGGCGAAGTCGCCATCGGGGAATCCAAGGGCGCCTACCCCGAACTCGAAGAAAAGAAAGCCTATATCCTCAAAGTGATCGCCATGGAGGAAGAACGGTTCGACGCAACGATCGATTCGGGACTTTCCATTCTCTCCACGCTCATTGAAGACACAAAAAAGGCGAACAAAACCATGCTTGCCGGCAAAGACGTGTTCAAACTCTACGACACGTTCGGTTTTCCCATTGACCTCACGCGCGAGATCGCCGAGGAAGCGGGACTTTCGATCGACAACGCGGGTTTCGACGAACGGATGAAAGAACAGAAGATCCGTGCCCGCGAAGCGCGCGCCAACGTCAGCGGTTGGTCGGGGACGGCAAAAACGTTGCTTGCCGATCTTCCCAAAACCAATTTCGTGGGCTACGAAAAGCTGACCGAAAAGGCGATGGTGCTTGCGATCCTTACCGAGGACGCCTCGGTGGACAGCGTGAACGAAGGCGAATGCACCGTTATTCTCGACAAAACCCCCTTCTACGGAGAAGGCGGCGGACAAATCGGGGACACGGGCGTTCTGACCTGCCACGGCACGACGCTTCGGGTACTTGACACCAAAAAGACCGACGGCGTTTATCTCCACCTGTGCGCGGTCGAGAACGGAACGCTCCATGCGGGCGACGTGGTGGAAGCGTCGGTTGACGCGCACCGTCGCGCCGCGATCATGCGCAACCATTCGGCGGCGCATTTGCTCCAAAGCGCACTTCGCCGCGTGCTCGGCAACCATGTGGAACAGGCGGGTTCCTATGTTTCGGACACCGTTTGTCGTTTCGACTTTACCCATTTCGCGCCGCTTTCGCCCGAAGAACTCGACCGCGTGGAAGCGCTCGTCAACGAGGATATTTTCGCGGCACAGGTCGGCTCGATGACCGAAATGCCGATCGAGGAAGCCAAAAAACTCGGCGCGACCGCGCTCTTCGGCGAGAAATACGGCAAACGCGTCCGCGTGGTTCGCATGGGCGAACACTCGGTGGAATTCTGCGGCGGAACGCACGTGGACAACACCGCGCGGATCGAAATGTTCAAAATTCTTTCCGAATCCTCGGTGGCGGCGGGCGTTCGCCGGATCGAGGCAACCACGGGCGAAGGCATCCTTCGTCTGCTTGCCGAAAAGAACGCGCTTCTGAACGACGCGTCGCGCGCGCTGAAAGTGCAGAAACCGAGCGATCTTGCTCCCCGCGCCGCGCAATTGCTCGCGGAACTCAACGCCATGAAGAAAGAACTTGACGCGCTGAACGCAAAAATGGCAGCTTCCAAGCTCAACGGGTTAATGGCGAACGCCGTGACCGTCAAGAGCGTCCGACTGGTCACCGCCGACCTCGGCGACGTTGCCGCGGATGAGGCTCGCTCGCTCGCCGACGAGATCAAAGCGCGGTATGACGACGCGGTCGCCGTGCTCGCCGTTCGACGGGACGGAGCGGTTCAGTTCCTTGCCGTTGCAGGCAAGAACGCAGTCGCCACCGGAGCACACGCGGGCAAATTGGTGGGTGCCGTTGCCGCCGTCACGGGCGGAAAAGGCGGCGGACGTCCAGACAACGCGATGGCGGGCGGTAAGGAGATTGCCAAAATTGCCGAGGCGTTGGATACCGCGAAAGCCCTGCTTGATGAGATGGTAAAATAAAAAATGTCTGGTCGCGTATATTTTCCCGTTTTGGGAAGCGACAACAAAAAAGCACCTTTCAAGGTGCTTTTTTGTTGCAAAAATCGCGTTTTTCTCTACACGCTATGCAAATTTAAGGTTGAATTTCATCCACGTCCGTTTCCACGGTCGGTTCCTGCGCGGCAATGGTTTGTTCTTCCACCGCCCGCGCCACTTTATGCAGGTTTTCGCGGAGCGGCTCCATGGACTGCAAGCGGTTCCGCTTTTTCAGTACCGCGATCCTCTCGCGAATATCCTTCCGCAATTCCGCACGTCGTTCGGGCGTAAGGTCCGTAGATGACCACTCGGCAAAAAGCTGTGAGAGTTCCAATTCCGCGCGGTAGATGATCTGTGTGCTTTCGGGGACCTTCCAACGATCCTTTTTGCGTCTCAACAGGAACAATCCCTCCGGCACGACCAGCACCGAAAGAGAGCGGCATCCCGCAAAAACGCCAGCACCGATCCTGGAACGCGCTTCCGGCATAATGACCGTTTCGAGCTCCGTGCAGTTGGCAAAGGCGCGTTCCCCGATGCGCGACATCCGATAGGGGAAACTGATGCTTTTCAGCGAACAACTTTCAAAAGCGCGTTCTCCGATGCTCTGCAAGCCGCGCGGCAGGTAAACCGAACGCAAGGAAACACATCCGTGAAACGCTTTTTCTCCAACCGTCGTCATGGAATCGGGCAACCGGATACTCTCCAACGACCGACAGCCCGTAAAAGTTCCTTCTTCCAAGGTCACCAGTCCTTGGTTCAAAGTGACGGACGACAGCCCCACGGCGAACGCAAACGCCTGTTTCCCGATACTGGTGACCCCCGACGGGAGCACGACTTCCCGAATGTTTCCACACCCGAGAAACGCGCCCTGTCCGATGACTTCCAACGCAGCGGGCAAACAGATGTTCTCCAAGGATTTGCACGCGCAGAACGTGTAGTTACCGATCACGGTGACCGTTTCGGGGATTTCGATCTCTTCCAACGCCTCGCAGCAGGAAAAGGCATAGTTTCCGAGAAAGCGGGTGCTCGCGGGCACGCGGAATCGGGAAAGCGATCTGCATTCGCTGAACGCCCCCCTGCCGAGATAGGTCACGCAGTCGGGCAGTTCCAAGGTCTCAACCGAGTCGCACTGTGCAAAGGCAAAACTCCCCACCGTTTGCAGACCCGTGGGAATTTGAAGGGAGCGCAAGGAACGGCATTTGAAAAAGGTCTTCGCGTGAATGGCGGTCAACCCCTCCGGCAAAATCATCTCTTCCAGCGATTCGCAACCCGAAAAAGCACCCTGACCGAGCGATTTGAGATCGGATGAAAGCACGACCCGCTTCAAATTATCGCAATCGCGGAAAGCATGGTCTCCAATGGTATAAACCGCGCGCGGCAGAATGACGTTGGTAAGCGCCGTGCATCCGTCGAACGCCTCTTCGCCGATCTCGCGCAAACTTGCGGGAAACGTGATGCGACGGAGCTTGCGGCATCCCTGAAAAGCGCCGCTATGGATCGAAGTGACCCGTTTTCCGAGCGTGATCTCGGTCAGCTTGCGGCAGTTTCGGAAAGCGTCGTAGGCAATGGTCGTCACGTCGTCGGGAACGGTAAATTCGGTTTCGTCTCCGTAATACCGTATCAACTCGCCGTTCCGAATCTCGCAAACGTGCGCCAATTCCCGATTGGTGTCCGTGCGCTTCGCGGAAGTTTTCTTTTTTTCCATATATCCTCCAGCGTGATCTTTCTGCGTCGAATCAGTTCTGACTGTCGGGATCGAGCCCCATTTGGAGCATCAGCTTTTTGTTGAATTCGGCGGCGGTATTGTATCCCATGCGCTTCTGACGGTTGTTCATGGCGGCGATCTCCAAAATGATGGCAAGGTTTCGCCCGGGACGAACGGGAACCGTGACCGACGGAATTTCCAGCCCGAGAATGTTGACGTGTTCCTCTTCCATGCCGAAGCGGTCGTACATCTTCCCTTCGATCCAGTTTTCGAGCTGAATGACAAGGTCGATCCGTTCGGTGTCCTTGATGGCGCCCATGCCGAACAGGCGGCGGATATCCACAATGCCGATGCCGCGCAGTTCCACGTAATGTCGGATCATTTCGGGCGCGGAACCGACCAGCGTTTTTTCGGACACGCGCTTGATCTCCACGGCGTCGTCGGCGATAAGACGGTGACCGCGCTTCACGAGTTCGATCGCGGTCTCGCTTTTACCGACGCCGCTATCCCCGAGGAGCAACAGACCTTCGCCATACACTTCGACCAACACACCGTGCCTTGTGATGCGGGGAGCCAGATGGTTGTTGAGCGAGGCGATCAAGCTGGACATGATCGGACTGGTTTTGATTCCCGTCCGCAAAACGGGAACTTGCCGCATTTTCGCACGCTCCACCAACGCGTCGTCCACGGGAAGGTCGCGCGTGTAAAGAATGGCAACGGGTTTTGCGTCCACAAAATTTTGGAGCATGACCCGCTTGGTGCTTGGTTCGAGCGATTGCAAATACCGCGTTTCCGCTTCACCGATGAGCTGAATGCGCTGACCGTCGAACACTTCGTAAAATCCCGCGAGCGCAAGCCCCGGGCGGTTGACTTCGGGCGTTTCGATCATGATCTCCTCGAAACGTTCGGGGCGCACGATCACCTCGAATTGAAATTCCTCAACGATTTTGGACAACGCAATCCGATAACCCTTTTTCATGTCGGTCCCTCCGTTTTCCTCGGCAACAACGAAGTTGTTGATATTATCCTTATTATAACATATTTTACGATATTTGCAAACCCTTTCCGAAAAAAAACCGATTTTTTGCGGATATTCACAAAACGGTCACATCTGTATTGTACAATAGAGAAAGACGCAAAAGGGGGGACTTTCCTTGAAAAAACGAATTTTTGCAGGAATTTTACTGTTTGCCTGCCTTGCCGCCCTGTTCGGTTGCGGCGGAAAAAGCCGCCGCACGGTGGGAACCTGCGCGGGATATGACATCCTTTACGAAGAATTGCGCTATATGGCGCTCTCTGTTCGCGATAACATGGAAGAAACCTACGGTGCGGGACTTTGGGATCATTCCGCTTCCGCCGAGGCGCACCGTGCGGAATTGGAAGAAGAGGTGCTTTCCCGCCTGTCGGAAGAATACATCATTCTCGCGGCGGCGGCACAGTATCTTCCCGAACGGTCGATCAACGACAAAACGACCAAAGCCGCCGTGGACGCCGCCGTTGCCGAAGCGATCGAGGCTTTGGGCGGCAAAAAAGAATACAAAAAATTTCTCACCGACGTTTATATGACGGAGCACCTGATGCGGTTCGAGCTTGCGAAAGCGGAATTGGAAACAGCGCTCGGTGACGCGCTGTTCGCGGGAACGGAACTGGAAAGCAACACGGCCTTTTCCACATGGTTAACCAAGGGGAATTTCGTTCGGGTGCGGCAGATCACGCTCCCCGCCGATGCGGACATTGCGGCGATCCGACAGGCGTTGAAAAACGGCGATACGCCCGAAAACGCGATCAAAAACACTTCGGGAGCGTCCGTGACCGCCCCGTTCTACCTGGTGCGCGGACTTGCCGAGGATCCCACGCAGGAAGAGGACGCGTTTGCGTTGAATACCGTGGGAGCGGTCGGCGAAGCGCGGGAGATCGGAAACGGCTATCGGATCCTCGTTCGCATGGAGGATCAAACCGAAGCGTTCCTTACCAACCAGGCAAGCGCTTTTCGGAAACGACTTCGCGAAGTTCGCACGGATGCGAAACTTTCGGAAATCGGCTCGACCCTTCGTGCAGAGCTCAATGATTACGGTCGCTCGATCGACCTTTTGCAAATCAAATAACCGTATTTCCAAAAGGAGCGAGCCTCGCGCGGCGAGGCTCGCTCCTTTTGGAAAACGGGATCAGATCGAATAACGGTTGATTTCTTCGGGCGGTTTTTTCCCCTCGCCGCAGGCAAGCGTGATCACCGCGTCGCCAACGAAGTAGGTGCGCAGGTTCAGCGGCAGAGAAACGGTGTCGATCCCGCGCAGAGCGCGCAGTCCTCTGCCGTCCCATTTGGCGGCGGCTTCCTTGGCTGTCCAAATTTCGAGAAAAGTCCTCTCGCTCGGGTCGTCCCGCAAGCGTGCGCACTCGGCTTCCGTAAACCACCGTTTGGCGATCCGCGCCATTTCGGGCGCGGTTCGTCCGACCACGCGCTCCATGTCAACGCCCACGCGCGGGGTCGCATCCGTTTCCACCGCGCAAACGATCATTCCGTCGGTGTGAGAAACGTTAAAATCCACGTCGGGGCGGTTGGTCAAAAAAGGTCTGCCCGTTTCGGTTCGTTCCGCGCGGGAAAGGTTCGCCTCGGGAAACATGGCGGCAAGCAAACAGCCGCCGAGAAAGGCTTCCGTTCGCGCTCTGCCCCGTCGCCCCGCGGAAAGGCGGTCGGCAATCGGATTTTTCGGCTTTGCAAGCAAACACTCCTCGCTCGGCAAATCCGAATAGGAAACAAGCCCCAAGCGGATCATTCCGATTTTCCCCCTTTCCCCGTTCTATGATAGGGATATTTTACCACAAAAAAGAAGATTTGAAAAGTCCCTTTTCAAAATTCGGGGAAAATTCCTCTTTTTTTGCAAAAAAGGACTTGACATCCTCTTTCGGATCGGATATAATAGATTTAGATTTATTCTAACTTTTATGATAAAAGGAGATTCCGCCATGACCAAGCAACGCGAACTGATCCTGCAAATTCTGACCCACTCCGACCGCCATCTGACTGCCGACGAAGTCTTTTTCCTTGCCAAGCTCCAAATGCCGAGTATTGCGATGGCGACCGTTTACAACAACCTCAACGCCATGACCGAAGCGGGCATGATCTCCCGCGTCCACGTGGACGGCAGCGCCGACTGCTTTGAGAAAGGCACCGAGCCTCACGATCACCTGCGCTGCACCTCCTGTGGCAAACTTGCGAACGTTTCTCTTCCCTGGTTGAAGGATCGCCTTTTCCAAGCCGTCGGGACCGACATTTCCGGCTACGATCTCACCGTTCACTACATCTGCCCCGAGTGCAGAAGAAAAGTATAAAACAAGGGCAAAATTTGAGAGGGGGAGCCTTTTTCTCACCGAGAAAAAGGCTCCCCCTCTCAAACTCTCTTCCTGCAAAAAGAGCACGGGAAAGAGCTGTTGTTTTTATGCCGCGGCGGCTTGCTCCTGCCCGATGTTGAAGGTGAACGTCAGAGTTTCATCCCCGCCCGTCACCACAACGCTCGCCGCGCCCGTTTTGATGTTGCTCGGCGGCGTCCAACTCCACGTCACGTTTCCATCCGCGTCGGAAGTCGCATCATGGAACGCGGCTGCCTCGCTGACCTTTCCCGACGGCAGGGTGACCTCGATCGAATAAACGGTGTTTGCTTTTCCTTGAACCGTGATCGTCATGGGACTGCCGGGTACGGCGGGATCGGTCACGCTGACCAACGCCAACGTTTGCGCGGCGCCTCCGTCCCCTGTGTCGGCTTCCCCGCTCGGGATTTCTTCCGAGTCGTCGGAAGGTTGCGCTTCACCCGTTCCGCCCCACATGGTCATCAGTTCCTCGCCGTCCTCGGCAAGGCGGCTCTCGCCCGTGGCATAGTCGATCACGATCCCCGGCTGAACGTTGTAGCAGAACATGCAGAAAGCCACGCCCTCACCGTTGTCTTCCACCGACCAACCTTCCATCAGCACGCCGAGCGCCACAAGATCGTTCCCGTTGAAAATGGGTGTAACGCGATAGAGCACGTGGTTTCCCGTTTCTTTGACGTAGTCGGCGACCATGTTTTCAAAGGGCAACATTCCGATCACGTTGAGATAGCGGGTCCCCGTGATCAGATTTTGCTTGTTGGCGTTCTCTCCCGTGAGTTGGTACCCGATCAAATGGCAACGGTTGTAGAGGTACTGTCCGTCCACAATGTCGTATTTGACCGTTTGCCATCCGCTCGGCTTTACCGAGCCGATACCTTCGCGTTTATCGCTCGGCATCAAATCTCTCCCCACGCTCGCCGTGGCGACTCCGCAACGGTTCAGACTGTCGAGGTTGCTGTACGTTTCAAAGGAAGATGTCGCCGACGCTTTTTCCTCGTCGGTAAAGAACGGGACGTTTCCGTTGACGGCGATATACGCGTCCTCGCGGTAGCTCGGCACGTCCGATAGCGCAACGGGTTCGGTTTGTTCCTCGGATTGCCAACCGAATCGGAAATTCAGCAAATCCCCGCAGGAGGAAAGCAACAATGTGAGTGCCAGCAAGAACGGGAGCCATGCCCGCAAAACGGTCTTTTTCATCGAAAGTAAACCTCCTCGGTGATTTTTTCATGGGAATATCCCGCAAACTCGCTTTGGGAAACGAGGCGCCACGCCTCGAGCTTCAAATCGAACCGTCGATCATTCGGATAAACGCGGTTCCAACGGAAAACGACCAATTTTTCAATCTTCTCTTCATAGGGCGCGATCGGCAAATTCTCGACAAAACACCAATCATCCGCTTTCGCGATCCCGAGCGGATTTTCGTCCACAGTCAAATTTGCGTCGGTATCGGCAAAGAGCTGCGCGGTGTAGGCGTTCACGGTCAGTTTCCCGTCGCAAAGCGCGAGGATCCGCTCGTTCAGAACACGGTCGCGGCTCTGCCGACGACAATTGAACATCATTCCGTCGCGGTCATCCAGTGTTACAATGAGTTTCACGTCGCGTCTCCTTTCCTTCGGGTGCTCCCGCCTTGAAATCATATATGTTTATTATACCATACTCGGCTTTGTTTTGTCAACAAAAGAAATTGTAAAAAACGCGAAAGAGAAATCTCTTTCGCGTATTTATGACAAATTCCGGAAACGGCAATTATTGCTTGCCGATCAGTTCCATGGTGTCCTTTGCGATCATCAGTTCTTCGTTGGTGGGGATCACCAGCATTCTGACCTTGGCGTCGGGCGCGGAAATGTCGTATTCCACCGACGTCCGTTTCGCCTTTGCGTTGAGTTCCTCGTCGATCTTTACGCCGAGAAACGCGAGCTTCTCCGCCACACGCGTGCGGTACTGCGGATTGTTCTCGCCGATGCCGCCCGCAAACACGATCGCGTCCACGCCGCCCATTGCCGCCGCGTAGCCGCCGATGTACTTCGTGAGCTGGTGAACGAGCATACTCTCCACCAACTGATAGCGCTTGTTGCCCGCCTTGGCGCCTTCCTCAATGTCGCGGTTGTCGCTCGTGACCTGCGAAACGCCGAGGATGCCCGATTTTTTATTCATAATGTAGTCGATCTGGTCGGGCGTGAGATTTTCCTTCTTCATCAAAAGCGGAACGATGGCGGGATCGATCGAGCCGCAGCGCGTTCCCATGATGATCCCTTCAAGCGGGGTCAATCCCATGGTGGTATCAAAGCATTTTCCGTCCTTGACCGCCGCGATCGACGAGCCGTTTCCGAGGTGACAGGTCACGATCTTCAATCCCTTGGCGGGGTCACGACCGAGCATTTCCGCCGCCCGCATACTGACGTAGCGATGGCTGGTTCCGTGGAACCCGTAACGGCGGATATGGTACTTTTCGTAGTATTCATAAGGCAATGCATAGAGGTAGGCGTAGTCGGGCATGGTCTGGTGGAAGCCCGTGTCGAACACGGCGACCTGCGGCACGCCCGGCATCATCTTTTCGCAGGCGCGGATGCCCGTGAGGTTGTGGGGGTTATGGAGCGGGCCGAGCTCACAGCACTCCTCGATGGCGGCAATGACCGATTCGTCGATAATGACCGAACCCGAAAACTTCTCTCCGCCGTGGAGCACGCGATGCCCCACCGCGCTGATCTCGGAAAGCGACTTGATAACGCCGTTTTCCTTGGACGTCAGCGTGTCGAGCACGAGCTTGACCGCTTCGGCGTGGTTTGCCATTTGGATATCGAGTTTATAGTCGGGTTTGCCTTCCACCTTCTGCTTGAAGTTGCCGCCCTCAATGCCGATACGGTCGGCTTGTCCTTTGGCAAGCAGGGTTTCGGTTTCCATGTCGATCAACTGATATTTGATGGAAGAGGAACCCGCGTTGATTACGAGAATTTTCATGTTTGAAGATGTCCTTTCTGCTTTTCTCAAATACTCCTTTCCTATTTTACAATGATTTCCCTCGTTTGTCAAGGGCGGTTTGCGATTTTGGGAAAGTTTTTCCGAAAAACTACGGTTCCCGCACCGCAATTCCGTAGCTTTTCGCGTAACCCGCCGCATAGGAACCTTCCGAGCAGGTAAAGGTAAGTGTAGGCGCGCAAAGGTCGAACGCCCCGTAACCGATGGTGACCACCGAATTCGGCACCGTGACCGACGCCAACCGATGACACCCGTCGAACGCAAACCAATCCACCCGACGGACGCCGTTCGGAATGACGACCGACGCCACGCTCCCGTTTTTGAACGCTTCTTCTCCGATCGCCGCCACGGGACAACCGCCGAGCGACGACGGAACGACTGCCGTTTCCTCGGCACCGAGGTAGGATGTGATCGTGGCATAGCCATCGTCCGATACGGTGTAGCGGTAGATCGTTTCGGGATCGGACGGGGAGAGCGTGTCCGCGGTGGGCTCGTCCGGAACGGTCGTTCCACCCTTTTGCGCTTCCAACTCCGCAAGTCTCGTTTCAAAATCCGAAATTCTCTGTGCCTGTTCCGCAAGCTCGGCTTCCACGCGGGCATATTCCGAAAAATCAACGCCGTTCACGTCGGCGGTTCCTTCCGTCGGTTTCCCCGCCGCTCCCCTCGCCTTCACCTGTAAACAACCGCCGAACAGCAAACAGCACAACGCCGCCCCAACCACACATAGCCGCAATCTTCGCATTTTTCTTTCCCCTTTCCGTTGCCCTCGGTGGGACAACCTACCCTATCCTACCATATCGGGTCGGTCGAATGCAAGCGAAGTGTGACGAACGGCAATTTTTTCACAGCGTGTGTCGAAAAACGTCCTCTGAAACGCAAAAACGACCCATCCGCAGAAGCGGACGGGTCGTTTTCTTGAAATCATTGAATGCCGGGGGTCTTCGCAATGCTTTCGGCAATCTCTTTATCGGTGGGAATGTAATCGGTCATGGTTCCGTTGTGGAACTGCTCATAGGCAACCATGTCGAAATAACCGGTTCCCGTCAAGCCGAACACAATGGTCTTTTCCTCGCCCGTTTCCTTGCATTTCAGGGCTTCGTCGATCGCGGCCCTGATCGCGTGCGAACTTTCGGGCGCGGGAAGAATGCCTTCCACGCGAGCGAAATACTCGGCGGCTTTGAAAACGTCGGTCTGCTTGACGCTTGTGGCTTCCAGCAGTCCTTCGTCGTAGAGCTCGGAAAGAATGGAGCTCATGCCGTGGTAGCGCAAGCCGCCCGCATGGTTCGGCGCCGGAATGAATCCGCTTCCGAGCGTGTACATTTTCGCAAGCGGGCAAACCTTACCCGTGTCGCAGAAATCGTACACATATTTGCCGCGGGTCAAGCTCGGGCAGGACGCAGGCTCGACCGCGATGAAACGGTAGTCGGCTTCGCCGCGGAGCTTTTCGCCCATGAACGGAGCGATCAGACCGCCGAGGTTGGAACCGCCGCCCGCACAACCGATAATGATGTCGGGTTTGATGCCGTATTTATCGAGCGCGGCTTTGGTCTCCATGCCGATGACCGATTGATGCAGGAGCACCTGAGAAAGCACACTGCCGAGCACATAGCGGTAACCGTCGCGCGTAACGGCGGCTTCCACGGCTTCGGAAATGGCGCAACCGAGGCTTCCCGTGGTGCCGGGGAACTCGGCGAGGATCTTCTTGCCGACTTCGGTCTCGGTGGACGGAGAGGGCGTGACCGACGCACCGTAGGTACGCATGACCTCGCGGCGGAACGGCTTTTGCTCATAGGAAACTTTGACCATATAGACCTTGCAGTCCAATCCGAAATAGGAGCAAGCCATGGAAAGAGCCGTGCCCCACTGACCCGCGCCCGTTTCGGTCGTGACGCCTTTGAGTCCCTGCTTTTTTGCGTAGTATGCCTGCGCGATCGCGGAATTGAGTTTGTGGCTTCCGCTCGTGTTGTTTCCTTCAAACTTGTAGTAGATCTTCGCGGGTGTGCCGAGCTTCTCTTCGAGACAATAAGCGCGAACGAGAGGAGACGGACGGTACATTTTGTAGAACGTGCGGATCTCTTCGGGGATCGGGATATAGCGGTCGGTGTTGTTGAGCTCTTGCGCGACGAGCTCATCGCAGAACACATGGGAAAGTTCTTCTGCGGTCATGGGTTTGCCCGTTCCGGGATTGAGCAGAGGCGCGGGTTTCTGTTTCATATCCGCGCGGACGTTATACCAGGTGGTGGGCATCTCTTTTTCTTCCAAATAGATTTTGTACGGGATTTTTTCGTTTGCCATTTCAAACACTCCTTTGCCTTTTTCGGCTGAAAATTGGTTTGGGGTTCGGAAATACTTTGGAAGAAAAAAAGTCCCATAGCTATCTTTCGATAGCCGGGACGAATCTCTCCGCGGTGCCACCCGGATTGAAGGCTATGCCTTCGCTCTTCACACATACCCCTGATATGCGGCGCTGATGATAACGGGAACGCACCCCGTCGGAGCCTACGAAAACACGCGCAACGTTTCCTTCGGTCCGCCCTCAAAAGCCCATTCACAAGCCACGCTCCGCCGCGATCCCACCACCCGCGACTCTCTTTGGGAAACGACCGACCTGCTACTCTTCTTTCTCATCGGTTTAGTACATTATACGACGGTCGCCGCGATTTGTCAATAGGTTTTTGAAAAAAATTCAATTTTTTTTGAAGACAAAAGAATTCGGGAAAGGACTTGACTTTTGAAAGAAAAATCTGTATAATATAGAATGTTACGGACCATTAGCTCAGTTGGTCAGAGCCACCGGCTCATAACCGGTCGGTCCAAGGTTCGAGCCCTTGATGGTCCACCAAAAGGACGGGAGACGTATATCGTCTCCCGTCCTTTTGACCTGAAAGGGCTCGAAGCGGAGCGGTACTGAATGACAGCCCGGTGGGCTGTCAGAACCGCGACGGAGACCGAGCCGTCACGCCGTCGCAACGGCGTAGGCGAGAACGAGTCCTTGATGGTCCACCAAGCCCCAAAGGCGCAAGTCTTTGGGGCTACCTTTTACCCTTTCACTATTCACTCTTCACTCTTCACTCGCCTTTGGGGCAGGTAAGAGGTAAAAGTGAAAAGTGAAGAGGTACGGTAACTTTTCGCCAGGGCGAAAAGTATTTTTTAGAAAGGTTGTCATATAAAATGGTCGAAAGTCCCCTGTTGATAAAATCCAAAGCGTTTGCTGTTATGGTTATAAAAGTCTGCAACGAAATCAAATCGGTAAAACGGGAAAGCGTTTTAACAAATCAATTTTTGAGAGCCGGAACTAGCATCGGAGCAAACATCAGAGAGGCGTTTTACGCTCATAGTAAAGCGGACTTTGTTGCAAAGTTGCAAATCGCTTTGAAAGAATGCTCCGAGAGCGAATATTGGATCGAATTGCTTTTGGAAAGTGGTTATTATAACGACCCGCAGCTGCTCCAACAATGCACGGAACTAAAACGAATTTTGATTCTTCCATCAATACCGCAAAAGAAAACAAATAATAGTCCGTCATCGGACTGTATCTTTTGCTTGCAGAAACGCATTTGAACCTACGCCATTCGCGCAGAGCGCGAATGGCGTAGAGCCGGAGGTTTTCGTTAAATCAGCGTTTTCACACGGTTTGCAAGTGCAAGGAACCGCAGATCTTTCCGAATCGGATTGAACCATGCCCAGCGCGGATCGCTTGTCAGGCGTTCATATGAAATTTCCGGTGTCAATGCCCATGCCTCATGTATTGCGTGCGGATCTTCTTCGTTTTCCTCCAATTTATGCCAGCGCCCGGACGTATCAACCCTCATGGAAAAAGACTGCATGGCGGGGCTTCGGCTTTTAATAATTGCACCGTGAGGTAAAGCCATCCCTTTTTCCAAAAGAGAAACTACGTCTTCCAGTGTTATAAGTGCTTCTTCCGTGCGCCCGAGCATTGCCAGATAGCAGGCACAAAGTTCCCCGGCGGTAATCCGCTGAATCATAAAGACGTCAGGTTCCAAACCACAGGTGATCGGATGATCTTCCGTCGGCGTTTCGTTCGTAAAGCGGTGCAAAAAATCCAGAAATAAGTCGTTTTTCCAAAAAGCAAAATGAACGTCGTTCTGCGCGCGCCAATCTTTCCATGAAGTGCCATCGAACAGTTCCACAACAGATTTGAAAACTTTCCGTTGACGGACTTTTTCAAGGTTGTCGAAATCATCCAGATAGAGATATCTTTCATAAAGCAAAGAATCTCTCAATGAATATTCGCTGGCTGCGTACCGATCGAGAAGCGGAGAAATATAAGATTCATCTTCCAGGTCGACATAGTAGCCCAATGCACAGGATTTGGAAACTGCACCGGGATCGCTTTCAAAAAAGATCTCTGCAACCTTGCGCAGTTCATTGGTCAGTTCTTTCGTCTTTTTGACGGCTGAATAATAAAGACTTTCACAAAGGTCGCCAAAGCGGTTTTCCTTTGTCGTTGAACGGATGTCATAGTTTCCTCTGATTAGGCGAATGATTTCGATGGCGCGTTCCGCTCCATTTTCGGGCAATTCGCGCAGTTCGCGCATGAAGTCCTTGAACTTCTCGGACTTTTCCTCTTCCGGCACGCCGAACAGAAAATCCGTCGAAACTCCGAAAAAACGCGCAATGATCGGGATCATCTCCACGTCCGGATAGGTAATGCAGTTTTCCCAACGGCTTACTGATTGAAACGACACGCCAAGTTCATCGGCAAACTGCTCCTGTGTCAGGTTTTTGCTCTTGCGCAGAGTTTTGATATTTTTTCCAAAGTATTCATTCATCGTTCTGATATCCTTTCGTGTTTACTTTTTGGCGCCTGACAATATTATAGCAGGCATTTTTGAAAAAGTAAACATCTCATTTCGAGAGAAAAGTTCTCGATTTATGTGTGATCACCGGTCAACATCTGAACCCTGCGGTTTGAATGTTGACCGGTTTTCTCTTTTGCAGAGCAGGTTTTCCGCTCTTTCCTTTTGAACACTTTTTTGAAAAAACGGTCAATTTGGAAAAGAAAACGAATAAAAGTCGGGATTTGAACCCGGCGCTTCATTCAGTTGTTCTGATGCGGAATTTATCTTTTTCGGTCGGACAAGTCAAAAGGACGGGAGACGTACAACGTCTCCCGTCCTTTTGGTCTGAAAGGGCTCGAAGCGGCGCGGGAGTGAATGACAGCCCTGTGGGTTGCCGGAGCCGCGACGGGATCCGGCTTTTTTGTTGCATTCGATACTTGATTTTTTGAAATTATCATGCTATAATGTAGGAGAAAATACATGAAACGAGAAAAACGATGAAACCTTATAAACACACCGTACACTATTACGAAACCGATCGGATGGGTTTTACCCATCATTCCAACTACATTCGTTGGATGGAGGAAGCCCGCATCGACTTTTTCGATCAGCTTGGATGGAACTATCAAAAATTCGAAGATGAAGGATTAATCTCTCCCGTTACGTCGGTGGAGTGCCGCTATCTGCACAGCACCACGTTTCCGGATGACGTCTTTATCGCGATTTCCGTTCTGGAATTTCGCGGAGTACGGTTGAAACTCGGCTATACGATGACCAACAGCGAAGCAAAAATCGTCTGCAAAGCCGTTTCCGAGCATTGTTTTCTCGGGAAAGACGGAATGCCGGTTCGGATCAACAAAAAATTTCCGGAGTTCTACGATACGTTAAATCGGTTGTTGCCCGAAAGCGATCCCGAGGGATAATCCGCGTAATACCGTTCAGTCGGTTTCCCTTGATCTCGTGCTTGGGAACCGTCCGATACAGAAAAAAGCCCGATTGTGTGACAATCAATCGGGCTTTTTTCAATGGATATTCGCTTCCGGACCCCCCCCGTTACTCGCACAGCGCCGCACGCCACGCCGACGTCAACCGTTCCATGCTCCACGCCGCGTTGGCGGGGCTGGTTGACGGCAGAACCGTTGGCAAAATGCCGAACTTCGGATATTGAAATTTCATGTAGTATTTTCCCGCCGTCCGTCCGTTGACGAAAATCCGCTTGATCGGAGCCGCGGCAAGGATTATTGAAAGGTCGTTCGGCACCACGTCCGAAATGGCGCTGTCCGCCGACCCCCGGATGCGGCAGGACGCGATCACATCCCAAAGCGCAAGCCCCTTGGAAAGGATCAGTTCCCGCCGTCCGTCGTCGGTTTCCGGCAAAGGGCAATCGTAAACGTCGGCAAGCACTTGCCAAAAGCGGTTCCTCGGATGTCCGTAGTAAAATGCCGCCTCGCGCGAGGCGACCGACGGGAAACTACCGAGAATTAACCGCTCGGACGTCCCGTTGAAAATCGGTTCAAGCGGGTGCGTGACCCGCTCCGTTTCCCGTTGCATTTCTTTTCCGTCCTTTCATTGTGGTTCTTTCCCGCTTATTGTATCAAAAAAGTTCGGAATTTGCAACCTGTTTTGCAAAAAAGGGTTGACTTTTTTCCAAAAATATACTATAATGGAGCCTGTAAAATTTTATTTATGAAAGGCTTTTCCAATGAAACTCGAAGGTATCAAAGCAAATTTTCTCGGCGACAGCATTACCGAGGGCGCCGGTGTTCCCGACGTCAAATACACCTACTGGAACGTTCTCAAAGAGCGCTACGGTCTTGCCGAAGCCCGCGGCTACGGCATTGGCGGCACTCGCATCGCCCGCCAGACGGTTCCTTCTCAAAATCCGAAATATGATTTGGATTTCTGCTCCCGTGTCGACGGCATGGACCCCGACGCGGACTTGGTGGTCGTGTTCGGCGGCACAAACGATTTCGGTCACGGGGACGCTCCCTTCGGCACGATCGACGACCGCACCGAATTCACCTTTTACGGTGCGTGCCATGTTCTCATGCGCTCTTTGATCGAAAAATATCCGTCCGCAACGATCGTTTTCATGACGCCCCTGCACCGCGCGGTGGAAAAGAAGCCCGAACGCCCCGACGTTCCGCATCTCTCGGAATACGTCCGTGCGATCAAGGAAGTTGCCGCGCTTTACGGAATTCCCGTGTATGATCTTTATGCAAATTCCAACATCGATCCGCAGATCCCCGTTCAAAAAGAACTTTTCACCAAAGACGGTCTGCATCCCAACATTGCCGGCGCCGCCCGCATTGCCGAACGTCTCGGAAATTTCCTGCTCACACTTTGATCGAAGCGAAAAAGTTTGCTTTTTTGCAAATTTCGCTTGACAAATCCCGAAAAGAAATCTATAATAATGATAGACCGAAACCGGTCGAATTATAAGGAAAGGACAACGACTATGGCAAAGAAAAAGAGCACGTTTTGGAGTGACTTCAAGGCATTCCTCTCTCGCGGAAACATCCTTGATATGGCAGTCGGTGTCATCATCGGCGGCGCGTTCGGTAAGATCGTCACGGGACTTGTCAATTTCATCCTCAACCCGATCATCGGCTACTTTGTGAAAACAGGCAGTCTCGACGACGTGAAAACCGTGTTAAGACCCGCCGAAATCGAGATCGCCGCCGACGGCACCGAGAAGATCATCACCGCCGAATCCGCAATCCTGTGGGGTTCTTGGGTTCAAACAATCATCGACTTCATCATCACGGCGTTCTGCATTTTCCTGATCATTCGCGCCATTGCGAAAGCGAAAGCCATTGCGGAGCGTGAAAAGATCGCCACAGCCGAAAAGAAAGCCGCCGAGGATAAGGCCGCCGCCGAAGCCAAAGCCGCCGAAGAAGCCGAAAAGAAAGCCGCGTTTGAAAATTCCATCAAACAGCAGGAAGTTCTTTTGGCGGAAATCCGCGACATTCTCGCGAAGAAATAATCATTTTCCTACATACAGAAAGACCGTCGCATGGCGACGGTCTTTCTGTTTATCTTCTCTTTTCGTTCCGTCAAATCGCTGACACGGAGTGCGTGGAAGTGTTCCCATCCTTCCCGCCCGCTTCTCCAAACGAGCTCACAAAACGTATGGTTATATTTTCCAAAAGGACATCCATTCTTCTCTCCCGTGCCGTTTGGCATAGCGACGGATGTATTTCCGCTCCAAAAAGCGTTTGAAACGGAAGAAAGCGTTTGTTTTATCCTTGATCGGCGGAACGATGATGGCGCGAAGCCCCAACCGCTTGCCCGCAAAAGCGTCGGTCAGGAGTTGGTCGCCGAGAACGGCGGTTTCGTCGCGCGACGCGCCGAGCCGCTCCATGGCAAGCAACAGCGCTTTGCGATTTGGCTTTCCGCTGTCGGGATAGGCGGGAATTCCGATGGTTTCATTGAATCGCTCCACGCGCGGGGGGTGATTGTTGGAAACGAACGCCGTCTTGACACCGTGCGCGTCCAACTCGCGGAACCACGCGCGGATGCGGTCGTCCGGGTCCGGCATTTCATAGGGCGCGAGCGTATTGTCAATGTCGATCAGGAGCGCACGGATCCCCTGCTCCGCGAGAAACGACGGCGTAACTTCCCAATAATGCCCGAACATAAAGTCGGGCGTAAAACGATCTTTCATGCAAATACCTCCAAAAATAAATCAGCCGACCGCCGTTTCGCTGTTTCCCCGGCGGTACTCGGACGGAGTTACCCCGATTTGCCGCAGGAAAGCGCGGTTGAACGTTCGCATTGTATTGAAACCGACAATGTCGCTGATCTCCGTGATGCTGTGGGCGGAATAGAGCAGATAGCGGCAGGCTTCGGAAACGCGCAGCGAGTTGACGTAATCGTTGAAGCGCAGTCCGAGCCGCTCGCTGAACAGATGCGAAATGTAGTATTTGTTCAAGTGCAAATTCTCTTCCAGAACGGAAAGCGAAAGATTTGCGGAAAAGTTGCGCGAACAGAAAGAAACGATGGCTCGGAGCGTGTCCGAATCTCCAACCGAAACACGCTTGATCCGCATTCGCGAAAGAATTTCGGAAAAAAGCGCCAACAGATAACCGTGAAGCAATTGCTTCGCGTAAGGTTGGTTGTTTTGCTTTTCCTGCTCAAAGCGGATCAGTCGCTCGGCAAGCGTGCGGATCACGGGGTCGGTTGCCGCTCCGTGAAGGACTGCGGAATCGGGAATCGCCATGTTGAACACATCGATCAACTCTGGCATGATTTCCGGCTTTACGATGATGATGATATACTCTTCGGGCGCATACGTGATATAGCTGTGAATTTGGTTCGGAAATGTCAGAAAGAGGTCGCCTGCCGTCAAGCGATAGCGCACCGAATCGGCGTAGGCATCGGTCTCGCCTCCCAAATAAAGCACAAGCTCCAATTCCCGATGCAGATGCGGCAGAAACTGAAGTTTTGATTTTTTTTCACGATTGGAAGAAGCTATATGCAAATTCTGATTCTTCTGCTCATAAATGACGTTGAGAGACATTTTTCACACTCCTTTCCGTTTTTATACATACACCCGCGGGACACGGGACGAGATCAGACAAAGCGTTTCATATTCAATGGTCCCCGCACGGGCGGCAAGCGCGGACAAAGCCTGCGCGTCCCCGCCGAACAACGTGACCGTGTCCCCGACGCGCGCGTCGGTTCCCGTCACGTCGATCATACACTGATCCATGCAAATTCTTCCAACGATCGGGACGGTGTGTTTCCCTGTTTCGGTTGAAACGGTCACCGATGCGTCGCTATAGGCGCGTAACCACCCGTCGGCATAGCCGATCGGCAGGGTTGCGATCACGCGCTCCCCTTTTGCGGTCCAAGCGCCGCCGTAGCCGATCTTCGCTCCGTCGGACACGCGATGGATATGGGTCACGGTCGTGCAAAGACGCATTACGGGGCGAAGCGGAACCGTCGTTTTTTCAAGGGGACAAACTCCGTAAAGCGCGATGCCCAGCCGAACGCCGTCCATGCCGTCATTCGGGCGGCGGAGCGCTCCCGCGCTGTTGCACACATGGCAAAACGGAATTTGCATCCCGCCGCGAAGCAAACGCTCCCGCACCGCGCAAAACCGCTCGACCTGCCGATCGGTGGCGGCAATGCTCTCCGCTTCGTCCGCTCGCGCAAAATGGGTAAACAGTCCTTCTATCTGTAAGTTTTCGCATACACGCACGCGAAATATTGCCCGAACGGTCTCTTCGATCTCTTCCCCGCTCTGCGCGGGAAACCCGATGCGATTCATTCCCGTATCCAACGCAACGTGCGTGCGAACGCGAACTCCCGCGCGCAACGCTTCCCGTTGCAAATCTTCCGCGTAACGCTCGGAAAGCAACGTTTGAATGATGTCCCCGCCCGCGAGTTCCACCGCCAGAGTCGGGGCAGTGTAACCGAGAATGAGAATGTCCGGGTGCCTTCCCCCGCAGGCGCGACGCACCTCTATCGCTTCTTCCATGCAGGAAACGGCGAAAAAGTCACATCCCGCATCCATCAATGCCCGAACGCAAGCGGGCGTGCCGTGTCCGTAGGCGGACGCCTTGACAACCGCGATCGGACGGATCTTGCGGTCGGAGCAACCGATTGCGGCACACAACGCCCGATAGTTTTCCCGCAGAGCGCAAAGGTCAATCTCCGCCCACGTCCGTTCAGGCGGGAGATCCGAAAAGGTTGCGTAAGGTCGGTAAGATCGGTTCATCCGCGTTTTCTCCATTATAACATAATCGGACAAAAATTGCAACCGGTTTTCTGAATAAAACCGCATTTTCCATCCATATAATGAAGTATATGACGCGGCAACGGGAGGTGTTCGGAATGCGTCGTTCGCTTTTTTTGCTTTGTTTATGTTTTCTTTTGCTCCTTTCGGGGTGCCGTTCGGTTGGGAATGCCTCATCGGCACAATGGAAAAAGCCTTTCACCGCCTCGATCGAGGGTACGCGCGGTGAGCTTGCGTTTTCCGCCGAATTGACCGTTACCGCGACCGATCGGGTCATTCGCTATACGGCACCCGAGTCGCTTGCGGGGCTGACCGCAACAGCCACGGCGGGCGGTATCCGTGTGGTACAGGGAGAGCTTTCCCGCCAAGACGGGTCCGGCGCCACGGGATTGCTTCTTCCCCTGGATCTGCTCGTCTCCCCTGCCGAACTTGCAACCGTTCAAAAACGGGGAGATGAGACCGTTCTGACCTACACGGACGGAACCGAAATTTTCCTGAACGCCGACGGAACGCCGCGCGCAGTCATCCGCACCGACATTCTTTTTACCGTTTCGGACTTTTCGGAAAGCAAACCGTAAAGCGAAGGAAAGTTCCGCAATAATTTCGGCTTTCTCCGTATCAATCTTGACAAGCGGGGAAAGATATGGTAAAATGGATGAAAGAAAAAGCCCGTCAACGGGTGGCAAGGAGGAAAACACATGGCAGAAGTCAAAATTACGGCGACGAACTTCGAGAGTGAAGTCATCGGTTCGGACATTCCCGTTCTCGTGGATTTTTGGGCAACTTGGTGCGGTCCCTGCCGGATGCTCGGTCCCGTCATCGCCGAGATCGCGGAAGAACAGGAAGGAAAAATCAAAGTCGGTAAAGTCAATGTGGACGAGGAAGGCGCGCTCGCCTCGAAATTCGGCATTATGAGTATTCCCACGGTCTTGGTATTCAAAAACGGCGAAGTCACCGCCACGTCGATCGGATATAAACCGAAAGAAGACATCCTTGCAATGCTCGGATTGTAAAAAGTGAAGATTTCGCACATACGGGGTAAAAATTTTACCAAAAAAGATCTCCTTTTTCGTTGGTACATCGCATGATGTAAAATCGAAAAAGGAGATTTTTTATGTATGAAACCCATTGAAAAGAACGACTGCAATCAGGATTGTGAAATTCCCATGGGAGAGGACGTGGTCTTTTCGGTCTGCTCACCCGACGGAAAACAGCTGAACATCCCCGCAAACCGATATGCGGGAACCGAAACCGAAAAAGCCCTGCTTGCCGCATTTGCCGCCGAATCGCAGGCAAGAAACAAATACACGTTCTATTCCTATAAAGCAAAAGAAGAGGGCTTCGAGCAAATTGCCGACCTTTTTCTCGTGACCGCTGACAATGAACGGGAACACGCGGAAATGTGGTTCAAGGAATTGGGAGCCAACGAAACCACGGCGCAAAACCTCAAAACCGCCGCAGGCGGAGAAAACTACGAATGGGCGAATATGTACGCGGAATTTGCGGAAATCGCCGAACGGGACGGGTTTCCCGAGCTGGCGAGGAAATTTCGGAACGTGGGAGAGATCGAAAAGCGGCATGAAGAACGTTATCGAACGCTTTTGCGCAATGTAGAAAACGGGCAGGTGTTCGAGAGAAGCGAGGGAGAAACGTGGGAATGCAGGAGTTGCGGGCATATCGTCAAGGGGACAAAAGCACCCGAAACGTGTCCCGTTTGCGGCTATAAGCAAGCGTATTTTCAGCTTCCCGCCGAAAACTACTGAAAAAAGGGAGAAGGAAGGAAAAACAAACGTTTTTTCCGAAAAAGGACTTGACAAACCAAATGAAATGTGCTATACTAACAGGGCTGAATTGACGGGGTGTGGCACAGCTTGGTAGTGCGCTTGGTTCGGGACCAAGAGGCCGCTGGTTCGAGTCCAGTCACTCCGACCACTCAATTTGGTGAATACCAACAAAAAACCGCTTTGATCGAAAAGATCAAGGCGGTTTTCTTGTGTATTTTATGGGATGTTATTGATCATCAATAATCCGAGAAATTTAGTTGACCCAAGTTTGACCCAGATTGATTCATTTTTCAATCCCTTCTCAAAGTCTTATAAAGTTCATTCGCCATGGACTCCATCACCTTTTGGTAGAAATCGGGGTCGCTGAACAGTTTTTGGAACGAATCGTTGTTTTCGAGGAAGCATTTGGTGGCAATGGCTTTGAATTTATCGGGAAACAGGGATTTGACAAACATTTCCGTGCTGTTGTCGCGCGCGTACCGTTTGAATTTCTTGATCTCTGCGTCGTTCATGAACATTTGGAAAATGCTCTCGATGATCACGCGGTCGCCGTCGGTAAATTGCCCCTCGAAGCGCTCGTTCACCTTGTCGATAATGCTCTGCAAGGTATCCTTTTTCGGGATCTTGGTGGTATTCTTGTCGCCGGTCGGGATCAGGTCGGTATCCTTTTTCTCCAACACGATCGCGCCCGCAAACGATTCTTTCAGCGAGGCATACTCCAACTTGATCTTATCCAGAAAATCCTGATACGGGTGCTTCGGATGCGGCAACAGACGGAGCAGATTGGAAGCGAACACGTATTCCTTGAACAGTTCGATATCGTTCAGCCGGATCAACTGCGTTACGAACGCGTACGCCTTGACAAATTTACGAACTGCCATGCGCGCGTTGTAGCGATCCTCTTCGGTGTCCAGTTCGCAGTACCGCTCCACGATCGGCTTCATAATGCTGCTGATCCTACCGAGCGCGGCTTCGTCCTGCTTTTTGCCGGATTGTGCTTCCATAATGGCGTAGTATTTGTCCACGTCGTCGCCGTTGTAGAGCAGGAACGGCAGAATTTTGGAGCGCAGATCGTACACCTTGTTGTAGTCGGTGCGACCTTCCAGAAGCGTGGTTTCGTAGTAGGGCTGAAACGCGTTCCGAATGTCCTCGTCGGTGTTCACAAAATCCAGAACAAAGGTGCTGTCCTTGCCGCGGCAGGTGCGGTTGAGGCGGGAAAGCGTCTGAACGGCGTTGACGTCGCGCAATTTCTTGTCCACGTACATCGAGTGGAGCAACGGCTCGTCGAACCCGGTCTGGTATTTGTTCGCAACCACCAGAATGTTGAAATCGTCGCCGCGGAACGCCGCGCGGAATTTCTTATCGGTGTTCAGCGAATTGCCGTCGCGGTCAAAATTCAGCCCTGCCTCAGTGTAGTCGGTGGGGTCGTTATCCAGATGTACCGTGCCGGAGAACGCCACCAGAACGCCGCATCCCTTCGCTTTTTCGGGGTGGGCTTTCAGGTATTCCTTGATGGCGAAATAATAGCGAACGGCGTTGGCGCGGCTGTCGGCAATGATCATGGCTTTACCCTTGCCGCCGATCTGGAAACGGCCGTTTTGAAGGAAGTTGGAAAGGATCATGTCGGTCTTGTCGGCAATGGTGTGGCCGTGTTCGCGATAGTAGCGGACGATGGCTTTCAGCGCCGGACCTTCGATCAGTTCGGGGTTGTCCTCCGAGATCTTCACGATCCGGAACGCCTCTTTGACGGTGACGTAATTTGCCAATACGTCAAGGATAAACCCTTCCTCAATGGCCTGGTTCATCGAATAGATATGGAACGGGCGATATTTGAGAACGTTCCCCTCGTAGTAGGGTTCCCCGAACAGTTCAATGGTCTTGTTTTTGGGCGTGGCGGTGAAGGCAAAGAAGGACTGGTTTTTGTGCTGACCTTGCGTAACGATGGTTTCCACAAGGCGGTCGTTGAGGTCCACTTCGTCCTCGTCCACGCCTTCTTCCTCGGCGTAGTCGTGAACGGCGCGTTTCATGTCGATCAGCGACCGTTTCAGCGTGGCGGCGCTTTCTCCGCTCTGCCCTTGGTGGGCTTCGTCCACGATGATAGCAAAATTGCGGCCTTCCAGATTGTCAAAATCCTTGTAGGCAAAGAGGAATTTCTGAATGGTGCAAATGATGATGCGTTTGCGGTCGTTGATCGCCTCGGTCAGCCCGCGGGAGCGTTTTTTCTCGTCAATGGCTTCCACAAGACCGGGTTTGTGGTCGAAGGAGTTGATCGTGTCCTGCAACTGGCTGTCCAACACCACGCGGTTGGTGACCACGATGACCGAATCGAAGATCGGTTGATTTTCGGCATTGTGGACAGATGCCAGACGGTAGGCGAGCCAGGCGATGGAGTTGGACTTTCCGCTGCCGGCGGAATGTTCAATGAGGTAGTTTTTGCCTGCGCCGCGCGAACGGACATCCGACATGATCTTGTTCACCACGTCGAATTGATGATAGCGCGGGAAGATCAGTTTCGGCTTTTTCACCGTTTTAATGCCGGTGGGGGTGGAAACTTCCTCTTTTTCTTCTACGTATGCCACGTAGCGGTGGAGCAGATCGAGCAAAGCGTCGCGGCAGAGGACGGTTTTCCAAAGATAATCGGTGGAGTAGCCGTCCGGGTTGGCGGGGTTGCCTTTGCCGCCGGTGTTGCCGGCACCGTTAGAGCCCTGATTGAAGGGGACAAAACGGGTGGCGGGACCTTGCAGGGCGGTGGTCATGTAGGCGTCGTAGAGGTCAACGGCGAAATAGACGAGGAAACGGTGGTTGAGTTTGAAGCAGAATTCGCGGGGATCGCGGTCGTTTTTGAACTGCTCCATCGCGTTGGTAACATCCTGACCTTTGAACTGGTTTTTGAGTTCGAGGGCGACGACCGGGATGCCGTTGACGGAGAGGACCATATCGAGGGTGTTATGGTTTTTGAGAGAATAGGAGAATTGGCGGGTGACGCCGAGAATGTTGGAACGCCAGAGATCCTCGGCGGTGGGGTTGAGATCGGATTCGGGCTTGAAATAGCAAACGCGGATGCGGATGCCCATATCGAGGATGCCGTTGCGCAGGACGGAAACCAGCCCGTCGGACGAGATGCAGTCTTCCAGGCGGCGGCAGAGTTTTTCGGTGGCGGCGGGACCGTAGTATTTAACGTACTTTGCCCACTCTTTGGGTTGCGTTTTCATCACAAAATTGACAAGGACCTCGGGATAGAGGGCTTTTTCCTTGTCATAGGCGTATTTTTGGATCCACGCGCCGTCGGGGTTCTGATAGGAGAATTGTTCAAAACCGCCGTCGGGACCGATCAAAAAGGATTCGATGTCCTGTTCAAAGCGCTTTTCGCTGGTGTCCATCATGGGGCGTCCTCCGTTATCTCTGAAAAACTAATTAATTGAAAAGTTAATTCTCCTGTTATTCGATTTTTTGAACAAGGTTTTATTATCATTTGATACGAATATTGATTGCCCAATATATCTTCCAAAACAAGAACATATTTTTGATTATGTTCCGATGCATTGAAACGCACATTAAAAAATTGATTTTTGACAATATAAAACGTGTATTCAGCCGGGTATTTTTTTCCGTCTATTTCAAATGCGGCGACTTTGAAATTTGAATTATCTGAATTCATAAAACGCGCCTTCATGGAAACAGTTTCCGGTCTATCTACACAAGGTAGCCCTATAAAGGTGCAGGTTAGAATTGGTTCGTTAGCGTTGGATTTCAAATCTAAAAATGATAAAATCGGTTTTGCCTTTTTGATTTCTTCCTGCTTCCGATCTTCTTCCAACTGCTTGCGATCTTCGGCGCGCTCCTTTTGGCCTTGCCGGATCGTCCATGCAACGCCGACGAGGGTGAGCAGACCGCCGTAAACCGCCGCGATCACGGTTGTTAAAATTTGTTGTAGTTCCTTGTTTTCGATTGTCCAAAGCAAATATACGGTTAGCCCGATTCCGATTACAAAATCTTGAATAAGCCCATATTTTCTGATTTTATTAACCAATGGTTGTTGGATAGGGGAAAGAAAAGACATGACAAGACTATACAAAATCAAAATCAATGTCAACCCGCCCAAGATATACATCGGGATTTGTTCCTCGATGAAAAGTGTCATGTAAAAGAAATCTATTAACCAATAAAAGAATATCCAATATAGAGATTTTCGAAAAAAAGGAAATTGATTTTCAAAGTCCAGTAATCCCTGCTTTTTTGAATAGAAATACATACCTACACAACCCAAAAGAGGCATCGGTAGAAATATGATAAATACAAACCAAAACCAATTTAGCAAAGAATAATAGTTGATGATAAATACCACCGCAAATAAAAGGACAAGCCAAAGAAAGGAGATATTCCCAATTATACCGGATCCCTTTTTCCCAAATATTTTTTCAATTTTTGTTTCTTTCTCAACTTTTTCATTTGGGGAGTAAAAGCCCCAAATCAATGATATTATCAACGCCGGATACCAAAGCCATTGCGCCAAGGTGTGATCCATCACGCGGGAAAGAAAAGGGACAATCAAGAAAACGGGTAAAGAAAGAAACAAAACAATTTTACTAAATATCCTTATAAAGGTTTTGAAAAATGCTTTCAGCCGTTTTTTTGATGATTTTTCCTTTTTTGTTACGGGAATATTTTGGCCTTCCATAAAAACTCCTTTCGATCTTCTTTTACCGCACGAATAGGGCGATAACGGAAATAATAACCGCAACAATGGAAATGGCGGTGGTTATCCAAAAATCGCGGCGGGCGCGTTTGGCGTCTTTCAGGGCTTTTTGTTCTTGTTCATAGGCGCGTTCAATTTCTTGTTTCTGCCGCTCATTTTCTTCCTGTAACAAGCGGTTTTGCTCTTGCGTTTGGGCAATCAATGCTTGCAAATTTGCAATGATCGGCGCGTTTTGTTCTTTGATTCTTTCGCGCTCGGCAGCTTTTTCCGCTTCCTTTTTGCGTTCTTGCATTTCTTCGTATCTAAAAATGTCTTTTGCTGTATTAACCCACGAAGGATAGGGATTGCCATATTGATCCATTTATACAACCTCTTTCTTTCCTGTTACATACTCATAAATCAGCGATTTTTTGTATTGATTGAGTTTTTCGATTTTGGTTTGTTTAGCAGAAATTAGACTATCAACTTTTTTACATTTGTTATCAAGGATTTCTACAATGGATTCCTGCTCTTTTTGGTTTGGTATAGGAAACCAAAGTGCTTTAAGTATAGATTGACTTATATTTGGCTGTCCGCCGCCGATAGCATTTCTTATAAGATAATCTTTTGCGCCCGTTAAACAGTAAAATGCAAACATAAAATTGCAACTCGGTTGGTTCATAACACAGCACGCTTGGTTTACACATGCATCTATCATTGAAATCGATAAATGTCCGATTGATGCACCATACATTGCAATAATCAAAAACGGTGCTTTATATAATGTTAATGCTGCATTTTCGTTGATAGCAGATTGAGCAACCTTGTTTTTTGATTGATACAATAAACCGCCAGTAATATCTCCTGACTGGATAAAATTTACAGTACCATTTGTATAGTATTGATCGCCTTTCGGTGTCGTCCCGCTTCCTATATCGTTGAATATCCGTATTGTTTTATCTATTCCCCAATGCTCCGGTATTTTCCCGATCCATTCGACGCCGGAATCTTTGAGGAGGACGGTGGGGTCAAGACCTTTTGTGACAACCTCGGTAATCAGCGATTGCTTGTACTGCTTCAATTTCTCGATCTGCCGCTCTTGATTCAAAATCAGGGCGTCAATCTGCGCACATTTCTTATTCAGATGCGCTACAATTTTGGATTGAATCGATAATGACGGTAAAGCAATGCGAAGATTTTTAAAATCTTTCCATTGAAATGTCTTTCGCACGCCGCTTCCCATGCTATGAAAAACTTGTATTCCGTCATAACCTTTCAAAAGGTAGCAAGCAAAGCTTGCAAGAATAGCACGTTCATTCGGATATACCGCCAAATACGCAGATGTAATCGCGCCAAACTCTTTTACAATGGCTACTCTTTGCGTAACAAAATCGTAATTTAGGTTTAGACCGTTAATCATTAGAGTGTTTGGTGTTACACATGTATATGTTTGCAGCGTTTCTTCTGTTGTCGATTCCAGATTGCCGATGTTGCTTTTTCTAACTATTTCTCCATATTTGAATTGAAAGGGAATCTTATATTTTAAATCAGTATTTTTATCTCGGATTTCTCTAAAAATACCGCCCGCTGGAACAATAGTCCATGTATCTGGTATATTTCCTATCCATTCAATCCCGCTGTTTTTCATCATCAATATCCTTATACTTTTTACTCAGTTCTTCTAAAATATCTTTTTGATTTGATACGACAAAGCCCCAACCACTACTACATTGTTTTTGAAAGCCCGCCCAATTCAAAATATGAATTACTTCTTCTGTTCCTCGAACTGATCGAATGATTGTCGTAACGCTTTCAGAAAGCAAATCTGGATTTGCGCAAGTACAATCAAAGAAAACAAATGCCATATTCGGAGAAACAGGCAAAATAATATGATTACAGCCTTTTAAAGAAATTTCATAAGCACCACAAACAGGAAGGACAAACGGACAGTTGCTTTCATTTTTCCAAATTGTAAATTGATAATCATCTAATAATTTGGTATTTTTTTCTGCCCAATTCATTCCGTTAATAGCCACCACATCATTTTGCATCTGCTTTTGAAAATCTTCCAAAAATACGGATTTTTCTACAACATAATCTCTAAAAGATGGTGCTCTGGTAATCAAAGAATAAAAATATCTTTTTATAATGCTAATGTTTTCTTTTGAAAAGGGAATAAAAGATTTGCTCCAATCAATTTTCCCTAATAAATTCCCTAGTTTGGTTTCTAACTCCCTATTCAAAATGTCTTCGGTAGTTTCGGAATAATAACCTTCTTCAGTGTTAATTGATTTTGGTGTTCCGTTATTACCAATAAATTTCTTCGCAACATCATAATAGAAAAATCTCTGATTATCGTTTACAAATCTTTTCAGAATGACTTTGGGCATCTGAATATGAGAGTTAATCTCAGCCATTCCCCAAAATCTCCTTCATCAGTTCCGCTTCTTCGGCTTCCAGCGCCTTCAACTCCGCAAACACTTCTTCCGACGGCACGGGCGGCACGAATTTATAGAACAGCCGCGTGAACGGAATTTCGTAGCCGATCTTATCCTTACTCCGATCGAGGTATGCCAACGGATTGTAGGGCAGGACGTTCTTTTCCATGTACGCTTCGATATTTTCTGCCAGCGGGATGACCTCGGTATCTGTTTTTGCCTTGTCCGGCTGTGCCTTTCCTTTTTTCAACACGGGTTTTCCGTTTTCGTCGCAAATCGGCGTTTCTACCGTTACCTTCGTGAACCCGAAAAAGTCGTTGTCAAACACCTTGGATTCCACCGTCAGGTTCCCCTCGGTGTAGGCGTCGTCGGTAAACGCGTTGTAGGCTTTCAGGATGAGCGCGATGCAGGCGTCGTCCAGATCCACCCGCTTGTTACCAATGTTCTTGCGCCGCTTGACAAAGCATTTCGAGGCGTCGATCAGTTGCACCTTGCCCGCCCGCTCGACGCTCTTCTTTTTGGTGATGACCCAGACATAGGTGGAAATGCCGGTGTTATAGAACAAATCTGTCGGCAACTGCACGATGGCTTCCACCAGATCCTCGTGGATGACGTAGCGCCGGATCTCGGAAGAACCGCTCCCGGCGTCGCCCGTGAACAGCGAGGAGCCATTCTGGATGATCGCCATGCGCCCGCTTCCCTCTTTGAGTTTCTTGACGCCGTTGAGCAAAAAGAGCATTTGCCCGTCCGAAATGGTGGGCAATCCCGGACCGAACCGCCCGTTGTAGCCCAGTTTCTGATGCTCGGCTTCCACCGCGTCCTTCTCCCGCTTCCAGTCGATGCCGAAGGGCGGGTTGCTGATGATGTAGTCAAATTCATAGCCCGAAAAAGCGTCTTCCGAGAGGGTGTCGCCGTAGATCATGCCCTGCGCGTTGCCGCCCTTGATGAGCATATCCGCTTTTGCGATGGCGTAGGTCTCGGGGTTGAACTCCTGCCCGAAACAGGTCAGGTCGGCGTCCGGGTTGATGTCGTGCAGCCGCTCGGTCAGGCACCCCAGCATTTGCGAGGTCCCCATGGTCATGTCATAGGCGGTCTTGACGCACCCCTCTGCGGCGATCTTCTCCTTTTCCGGCGCCACCAACAGTTCGGTCATTAAGTAAATGATGTCGCGGCTGGTGAAATGCGCTCCGGCCGCTTGGTTGAAACTTTCGGAAAACTTGCGGATCAGTTCCTCAAAGATATAGCCCATGTCCGCCGAGGTGATCTTATCCGGCGCCATCTCTCCCTTTTTGGAATTGAACTCCTGAATGACAACATACAGCACATTGCCCTTGACCATATTTTTGACTTCATCGGCAAACTTGAAATTTTCGAGAATATCCTTGATATTATCCGAAAAACCGTGGAGATAGTCCTCGAAATTGATCTCGATGTTGTCGGGATCGGCAAGCAGGCGGGAAAAGTCGAACCGACTGGTGTTATAGAAGGCGTAGCCGGACACGTTGCAGAGGATCCCATCGCGCACCGTGCCTTCCACCTTCCGCTCGGTCAGATTCCTGTTCATCTGCACAACGGCGTCCTTCGTTGGTTTGAGGGCGTCGTCAAAGCGTTTCAGGACCGTCATGGGCAGGATGACCTTGCCGTATTCGTGTGGCTGATATAGCCCGGCCAGATGTGTGGCGATCTCCCAGATCAGGTTGGCTTTCTCCTGAATATTCGTGTTCGTTTGCTTTTGCAATTCGTTGATCGACATGGTGTTGTTCTCCTGTTTTGGCATGAGTTGAGAAAATGCGCGATAATTATAATATACCATTCTATATTCTACCATATCCGGGCGGATTTTTCAAGATGTTTCGGCAGATTGCGGCAGGTTTTCCTGATCATTTTATTTTACTATGCCCGGTGGGATCTTTTTAAGAATATTTGATTTTCTGTTTTATTCTTATATATTCGCCCCGGAAATTGATCCGGGGCGGTGTTGATTTTGGTGGGGTCACCCTACCACCGACTGTTGCAGGAAGCCGCTGACCTTCTCGATCGCGTCCTGTTGCATCTTCGGGGATACGTGGGCGTAGGTATCCAGCGTGAATGCCGCGGAATAGTGTCCGAGCATCATCGAGAGCGTTTTGACGTCTACCCCGTTTTGCAAGGCAAGCGTTGCGAAGGTGTGCCGGAGATCGTGGAAACGGATCTTCTCCATCCCGCAACGCTCCAGAATCCGTTGCAATCGTTTTCGCTGACTGCCCGGTTCCATGATGCCGCCTGCCGGAGAGCAGAAGACGTATTCGGATTGAATCCCTTCACTTTTTTGCTTTTCTTTGAGGTTTTTCAGCATTTCCATGACGTCATCACCAAGCAGGATGCTTCGGTAGGAATTTCTCGTTTTCAGTTCTGTTGTCACGTTCTCCCCATTGATCCGTTGTACCTGCCTTTGGATATGAACGATATGGCTTTTCGTGTCCAAATCCTCCCATTTCAGCCCGAACAATTCTCCCCGTCTCAAGCCGGTGGAGAGGGCGAAGTAGAACTCCTCAAAGCATCCGCTCTCCTTACATTCCGCGAGAAACCGATCCAACCCGTCGAGCGGTAGCGTTTTCATCTCGGTATGCTCCTTCTTGGGGAGTTTGCACCCGATCGCCGGATTGAACGGGATCAGCCGTTCCAATACCGCTTTCTCAAAGGCGGAATACAATACCGAGTGGATATTCCGTACCGTTTTCGCGGACAGTCCATCCGGTTGGTGTTGGGATTCCGGGCGATCGATTCTCCCGCTTTTCAATAGCCGTGCATACAGTTTTTGCAGATAGATCGGGGTCAGCGTTTTCAGTTTGACCTTTCCAAGTACCGGCTTGATATGCAGACGGATCAGGGTTTCAAAGTTCCGGATGGTGGACGGTCGGAGCGTTGTTACCACATAGTTGTTGTACCATTCGTCCAGCC
The DNA here is from genome assembly GCA_017613355.1 of Clostridia bacterium. Classification (GTDB taxonomy): domain Bacteria; phylum Bacillota; class Clostridia; order Oscillospirales; family CAG-272; genus UMGS1865. The sequence goes on along the minus strand of JAGAEA010000040.1, from coordinate 7,433 downwards.
ATTGTCCAACCGTGATCTCATCGGCACGAAGGAAGTCCAGTTTTTCGACCTGATCCAACGCTGATTTCAGTTTCTCCTTGACCTCTGCCTGTGTTTTCCCGAGAACGTTCTTGTAGATGGGCTTACCTGTCAGGGGATCTCTCCCCGCTGTGAACCGTCCTTCCCATCGTCCGTCCTTTCGCTTTCGGATACTGCCTTCTCCGTTCGCTCGTCTTTTTGCCATATTTTTCTCCTTTCGTTTTTTATTCTGTAATTCCAACAATACCACATTCCGCTTTCAATATCCAGCGTTTTCGGAAGAGTTATCAGAAAGTTATCAATTCCGCTCCCACCATCCGGCGGGAGCTTTTTTTGTTTATGCGTCGCAGTTTTTGACCGACTCCAAGATCGACCCCGAAAAAACGGCTTGCTTTCGGGAAATCTCGTTTTTATGACCCACAATTGCGACCCTGACCCCGATTTTGCGACCCAAAAATCGGATGATTTTGATCATGCGGAAAAGCCCGTAACTGTCGGCTCTGCCGGCAGATGTGATGCGGGTCGGGCGGTTTACCGACCCAGACCCTTTCTCCTGCTTGCATTTCGACCCTGCATTTTACCCCGGTTACGCCCCTTTCCATTGACTTTGCCATGCTTCTTCCAGGTCTGCCAACTGGTAGTGATTGTTGCTTTGCCGGGTCCTGCCCGTCCTCGGATCGGTCTGAAAGGTGTTCCTGCAATAGACCAGTTTCTTTTGGATCAATTCCTGAATACACTTTCCGACTGTCGTTTTGCTGATCCCGAGTTCGCGGGAAATGGTACTCTCGCTGGGCCAACATTCTCTATGACTCCCCGTGCAATGGACGAGGTAGAAGTAAACGAGGAAGGTATTGCCGGACAGACGGAACCGCAGGATCTTGTTCTCAATGACGGTATATCCTTTGTCCATCATGGGCAGTCACCGTTATCTCCGTATTCGGTGTGATCTTCCATCCAACGGATGAAAGGCATCTTGGGAATGACATACCGATTCTCTCCGATTTTGATGCGTGGGAACCCGTCGGTATGGATCAGTTCATACGCTCCCGCGCGGGAGATGCCGAGGACGTCCGCCACTTGCAGGACGGTCAGGTTCAGGGGTAGTTCTTCATAATTGTGATAAATAGATTTCTTCAAATGGTTTCTCCTTTTCTGTTTGTTTTTGATTGGTTTCGTAGGTTGCTTCATTGGTCGGACTGTGTTATTTCCACTTCATAAGCGTTCTCCTTTCTGATATCTTTTTTCAAGGGAAAAAGAAAAGACCTGCATCGTGAAGAATGCAGATCGAAGGTTATGGTTGGTACGCGCTCGTATCCCTTGTTCTTTCGCGCGTTGTTTGCGTTCTCACCTCCGTTTGCTGTCTGATTTTTGATATGGTTATCCCGTAGTCGTTCGTTTTGCCTGTCCTCTACGGGATTGATTTTTGGGCGTAGAAAAAAGACCCATGCGATATGCGCACGCGCCTTTCGCCTTTCACCAACGGTGACTCAAATATAGGCAACCCTTTCTATCCTCAAGGGAGGAGGGATTCGCTTGGCGCGTCTTACTTGTTCCGGCGCGCGCCGCATGGCGTCTCCCATCAAAATCTGGACGGTCGCCAACCAATCGGGAACGGCTGTTTTCCTCTTTGATTTGAGCCAATTCTATTATACCACGGTTTCGGGATTTGTCAAGATTTATTTTTTGTTTTTTACAAACTTTTTTCTGTGCCGAGCGAAAGAGGTTAGAAACGCGCACAAATGCCCCAAATATTGCCAACACGCCGAGAAGGGAGATGGGCGATATCTCTTTCTCTCTTTTCTCATTTTGTGCCACACAGGGCGAATTTGGCGGTTACCGGCAGTTCAACCTTTCATTTCATCAAGCGACAACACCCGGAAGCAATAAACGGTCTGCTTGGTAATCAGGATAATCCGATTGTTTTGCAGATAATACGCTCCGCAACTGGTGTGAAGATATGTTCCGTTCGGTAGGACCAGGAAGGCATAATTCTGACCGGCATGGATCGTTGTGCTTTCCAGAATGGTCAGTTCGCCTTTTCTGCCCTCGTATTCCAACCGCCAATCCCAGTCATCGTCCTGTTCTCCGTTCGGTGCGAGCCATTCCAACTCCGCATGACATTGCAGGATTATCTTGCTTTCATAATCTTTCATATTGTGGCTCTCCTTTCGTAGGTCAACCACAACATATCACAACCATCTCCGAAAGTCAAGCGAAGACACAGAAAAGTATCAAATGAATTTCGGCAGAGTTCACAGAAAGCTCTTGAAATTGGCATGCTTTTATGTTATACTAATAGGGCAAGGGTTAGAAAAATCCCATCCAAGAGCGATCTTGAAAAAAGGAGATTCCAAAATGAGCGAGAAAGAAACCCCCATAGAATCTCACGATCCCTTTGAGGAATACCAACGCGAAGCCGACCCCACAAAACGGGAGCGGAGCTATGCGTGGCACACGGCAATCGGATTGCAGGCGGTGGATGGGTTGGAAACGTCTGGATATCTGAAAGAAACCGCCGTTAGGAACATCGAGGGTGAGATCACGATCTCCGAAGCACAGGCATTGATCGAATCCTACTACAAAACCGACCGCAAACAGGCGGAGTCGCGTACCGAGGAAGCGGACAAAGTTTCTTCCCGCATCACCGCAATTATTGCAGAAAAAGGATTCACCTTCTCGGTAGCGCAGTATCTTTCTATTCATCAGCGTCTGTTCAAAGGCATCTATAAACACGCCGGAAAGATCCGTGACTACAACATCACCAAGCAGGAATGGGTGTTGGATGGCGATACCGTCACTTATGGGAATGCGCTTGAACTTCGTGCCACTCTTGACTACGATTTTGCAGAGGAAAAAGCGTTCGATTATACCGGCCTTTCGATGGAGAAGGTCATCCATCATTTGGCGCACTTCGTTTCGCGTCTGTGGCAGATCCATGTATTCGGAGAAGGAAACACCCGGACGACCGCTGTCTTTTTTATCAAGTACCTGCAATTTCTCGGTTTCCACGTGACCAACGATATTTTTGCGAAAAACGCGTGGTATTTTCGCAACGCAATGGTTCGTGCCAACTACAACAATCTGCAAAAAGGCATTCACGAAACAACAGAATTTCTTGAATTGTTCTTAAGAAACCTCCTGCTCGGAGAAAACAACCCGTTGCAGAACAGAACGATGCACGTCAGCGGAATGATCAAAAAACCGGACATTCAAAGTCAAGAACCGGACATTGGGGATCAAAAACCGGACATTCAAAAAATGATGGACGCTGGGTTAACGAGAAAAACGGCAACCAATGCAATCACTTTGTTTGGTCAATTCGGGATCCAAAGCGTGTTTGGCAGAACGGATGCTTCCGCCTTACTTGGACTTTCCGATTCCGCAACCTCGGATCTTTTGAAAAAACTTGCAATCGTAGGCATTACCGAATCGGTCAGCGGTTTAGGCAAAGGAAAATATCGATTCAATCCTGCTTTTTTCAAGTAAGATAGGGAGCAAACCGGCTTTTATAAATCTTTTCTCATTTGTTTGTTCTTCTATATCCGTTTCAAGTTTTGCACCGGGGTGGGGCGTAATTTGACCCATTGATTTGACCCAAATAAGTATCTTTCGGCAGTATCTTTTGATACCGGAAAAGCCTGACCCATAACTTGACCCATACGGGAAAAGCACCGCATGGAACAGGTGGACACGAAAGCAGATTGACCTCTTGGTTTTGCCCGAAAACCGGACTGAAAAGCACCGAAAAGTGGCTTTTGGAAAGGCTCCGCGCCCTTTTGGACCGCTTCGGGACCAAGAGGCCGCTGGTTCGAGTCCAGTCACTCCGACCACTCAATTTGGTGAACGCCAACAAGAAAACCGCTTTTATCCATCGGATAAAGGCGGCTTTCTTGTCTATTTTGCGATACGTCATCGATTTTCGACATTTTGAAGAATGCGGTTGACCCAAGTTTGACCCAGATTGTTTATTTCGGTTCCGCGATTTGAAGATGGCTCTTTTCCAATCGTTCCTTTCTTGTTGCCCAATCCGGCATAAACATAGAGAGATATTCGAGTAGCGATACTGCATCCCGATCGGACTTCCGGAGGCATCGTAAAGGTAGATCAGACAACAATTTTTCCCGTCCCGCCCGACAAATGGTTATTGTCGGGCAGGGGTATTTTTTGATTTACGGTTTCAGCAGTTCTGCCAATTCTGTGTAGCCATTTTCGACGGCATAATCATAGGCGGTTTTGCCATTTGCGTCGGTTAACATTTTGTCGGCTTCATGGGAAAGTAGCATATTGACTATATCGATATTTCCTTTTTCTGCGGCAAACATGAGGGCAGTTTGTCCTGTTGATGTTTGATAATTCACATCAAATTGATAATCTTTCACCAAAATCTCTGATATGAAAAGTGAATTATCTCTTGCTGTGTAGTGTAGCAATGAAATTTCAGATTGAGGATCCACCCTGCTTGCCCCGTGGTCTAACAAAAAGCACATATTTTCCGCAACAGTAATTTCTTCTTGTTCTGAAAAGTGCAACCACAACCGACTTACTTCTTCAAAAATTGCTTCTACCCCCGAGCAACAATAGGTTACATCGGCTCCATAATCTACAAGTAATTTCGCCATTTCCAATCGATTTTCTTTCCCTTGAAACGGCGAGGTATATAATGCTTCAATCGGGGAAAAACCACCTTTATAAGACCAATTGGGATCAGCTCCGTTTTCCAACAAATCACGAATTGCTTTTTCATTTCCGTATTGACACGCCACTACCAATGGGATGTCGGGAGCATCTTCAAAAGTCCTTGAAGTAATCCCTATCAACCAAATCGGATAGCTGACTCCGTTTCCAATGGTTGTACTTGTATAGGTTCCATTTTTAATTTGCTTACATAGTTTTGAAACATCATTATACTTTTTCACTTTAACCACCAAAAACGACAAAAGGAATACGCATATACATATCAGCGCAGACAAGGCTACATGCAAACAGATTCTTCTTTTTCTAATCATATGATTTACCACCTCCCGATTATTCTATCAAACAAATGATTGATACCACTATCGACAGTAGAGTTTCCCCATTTGTAGTATGGGTACACATCATTAATAATATGCCCCAAATCATCCCCAAAGTTATACGTGCCTTCGTTGTACGGATCTTTTACAATATAAGGGGATCTACCATCAGGTGGAAAGCAAATAACAACTTCCATGCGTTTGTCTGGCGACATAAACTTTTTATTATATCGGGCATCTTTATCCTGTTCTCCATATGTAAATCTATGGTATCTGTTTGCGGAATCTTTTTGCCTCTCCCAATCGTTGATAATCCTCTCGATTCGTTCTTCATCTGTATTCCCCAAAGATTGGATGTAATCTTTTTGATTTTGATTTCTTGCATAGTGCTCTTCCTTTGAAGGACCAATGATAGCATTACCTGTTGTTGCACTCACAATTATATCAGCGACAAAAACCGCAGCCACGACAACAATCGCAAGGATGAGCCACGGAAATTCCCCATCCGGATCCACGTACATCACGGGATTATTATTACAATACGCATACATATTGTAGCCGAGGAGACCCGTTCCCGTGGAAACATATCCGTCCGCATTGATAAACCGTCCCCATTCCGGATTATAATATCTGCTGTTCAGATAGTAGAAGCCGGTTTCGGTATCATAGTAGTAACCACGATAGCGGAACGGATTCAGCGATGCCTCCCACCAGTTCCCCAAATGACTGATGGTGGTGCTGACGTTTCCCCAAGCGTCATACTTGTAGGAGATTAACTTAGTCCCCACCTCGTTATAGACCGCTACAATATCCCTTTGCAGGTTTTTTTCGAACCCAAAATGTAAAACGATCCTTCCGCCCCACCCGACAATTAAAAATTGTCGGGTGGGGGTATTTTTTGATTTACGGTTTCAGCAGTTCCGCCAATTCAATATAGCCGTTAAAAAGCTTATTCCCAAAATAATTCTTCACAAGCAATTGATAACGTATCTCCAGAAGTAAACTCAAAAAGAACTTCAAAACTTTTTGCTCCCGGAAAGTTTTCAGGTGTATGAAATGAATCATTTTGAGCACACCATTTTTTATAATATTTCGGAATTAAACGTTCTTCTTCTTTTGAAAGAAAACTAAAACTGAATATGTGCGGCGAAGGACACCAAAAATCACATGTTGTTATTTCATATCCCAAAACATTTGAAAATATCATCTCATGAATTGTATTATCTGTATCATGCTCATTTTCCGGCATAATTGGTATAATCATTTTTTTCATCAATCTGTCAAATTGAATTGTTCCAATGATTTTATCATGCAAACAGATATTTTTTAATTCATCAGGAGAAAATCGGTTTACGTTCATAAAATTATCCTCCAAAATATATAGAGTTCCATGGTTCAGGAACTGGCGTTCCCGCATTATAATGCGGCCCCCTATGTTGTCCTTGCCATTCAGGAAGCATTGCGTGATAATGTGCACCTTTCCGTAAATCTTCATCCCATTCAAAAACAGGACAGCCACTCGCGGGGTCAACCCATTGAAGTATTTTTCCGTTTTTTGTCCCTGATCTTTCAATAAACACAAGCCCTTGTGGGGAAAAAGTATATGGATTTTCTGGGAAATATGCCTGCTGCCTATTAGATTTAGAATCCGTAATCGCTATTTCTTTTGGAGTAGCTATTTCATCATCTTCGACCATAGCCGCAACACCTGCCGCAACGTATGATGCAACCATTACGGTTGCTGCGGTCAAAGCAACACTTGTTGCAGTAACCGCGGTCGATGTTGCCATCGAAACAACCGCTGCAGTTCCTGCCACAGCTGCAACTCCAATTCCTGCTGTTGCAACACATAATGCAGCAACAGCAACAACACCTGCAACGATTGCAACCCCGGTTAATACTTGGCTCCAAGATGGCCAGTTTCCATCCGGATCCACGTACATGACCGGATTGTTATTACAATACGCATACATATTGTAGCCGAGGAGACCCGTTCCCGTGGAAACATATCCATCCGCATTGATAAACCGTCCCCATTCCGGATTATAATATCTGCTGTTCAGATAGTAAAATCCGATTTCCCTGCCGATTTGGTCAAAACAACCATAGAAATCATCGTAATAGTAGCCACGATAGCGGAAGGGATTGTAAGCGGCATATGCATTGGTGCCCGAACGATTGTGTGTAGTGGTTCTGAAATTCCCCCAAGCGTCATAGGCGTAGGAGATTAACTTGGTTCCCGTCTCGTTATAGACCGCTACGATATCCCCTTGCAGGTTTTTCTCGAACCAAAAGGTGTAAAACGATCCTTCCGCCATACTCGGTTCCCGATACTGCATCCCGATCGGGCTTCCGTCGGAATCATAGAGGTAGATCAGACGATACTGTTCTGTGCGGCAATCC
>JAGAEA010000039.1 GCA_017613355.1 Clostridia bacterium | reverse complement strand
CGACTATTCCACCTTTGATTTTGTGCCCGTTTCACAATTCTCTCTGCGGAACAGACGGCGCACCGTCCGGTGCGCCTTCTGTGCCGCAGAGAGAATTGTGAAACGGGAACAAATTCAAAGGTCGAATCGTCGAGCAGCCGTTAAATCAAGTAAAAATCCGATTCGGTAATGCCGCATTGATCAAGGAACCGTTCCACCAAATGAATCTTTCGCCGATCGCGATGATCGTGACTGTCGGAACCGTAAGTAAACTTACAGCCGCACTCTTTGGCAAGTCGATAAATGCGAACATACTCACATTTCGGGATTTCGTCCTCGGGAAGATACGTCAGGCAACTCCCGTTCACTTCAATTGCAATTCCCTTTTCCTTCGCCTCGTGAAAGGCTTCGCAGAAATAGCCGGTCGGAATGAGCGCTTGGGCGGCATTGTAAAGATTGTATCTCGTTCCGGGGACAAACGGATGCGCCACAGCCGTAATGCGATGTGCCAACGGATGGCGGATCAACGCGAGAAAACTATCCATCAGATATTGCGCGTGATCCCGAATGTCCGCAACCCGATCCTGCGGAACTACAATGCTTTGATGCGTGTGCGAATGAGGTGCAAGAATGAAGTCAAACAAATCCATGTGTTCCTCGGTCAGGCACAACTTCCATTCATAGGTAAACTCCGTTTCGCATCCGAACAGGACGCGAACGCCGTCGATCACGCCGCTTTCCGGCAATTCACGCTTCAATCGGAGAACGTGCTCCAAGTTTTGCGGAGTGTACCATTTGGACGCGCCCGCCACGTCGCTATCCCACAAATGATTGGAAAAGCCAAGCGTGGTCAAGCCGTCTTCTTTTGCGAAAGGAATATAGTCTTTCGCCGTGGTATCGCGTGCCGCGCATAAAGATAAATTGGTGTGAATATGAAGGTCTTGAATGATTTTCATATTTGCGATTGTCCGCTTTCGGGCGGGATCCTTTCTTTTTTGGGTCGCCCCGATTGCCGTTGCCCGGCAATCGGGAAAATAAAGCCGAAGTCAGTCGGTTTCCGCCAAGCCGACGATCTCCGCAGTGCCGATGGTCCAATAATACTTGAAGAATCCCTCGCCCTGCACCAGGCGGATGTAGCTGTAAGCGGTATCATCGTCAATACTGAGCGTAATGACCGCGGAGTTTTCAAAAACATCGGATGCGCTCGGAAGCGTGGCAATCCGCACCCATTCAACGCCGTCGACCGACGCTTCAAAATAGGATGTTCTGGCGCGACTTGCGAATTTCGCAGGCGAATAATAAATGATCTTGGTGATGATCGTGGGCGCTTCAAACTGACCGGAAATCCAATACATCTCGCGCTCTGTCAGCTCGGGATGTTCTTTGTGGGTATATTCGGAAGCTTTGTTTGCGGTATCCCAAAGATCGGCAGCCGTGGCTTCCTCGGGATTGGTGTGCGGATCGGTGTGATCCTCATGCAGCGTAACGTTGACCGTTACGGCGTCAACGTATTTTTTCGGCAGATCGTTTGCCGCTTCCTCGGATTCAACGCCGTAGATCAGAACGGTGTTCAACGTCCATGTGTAGGTAGCCAGATCCTCGCGCTGAACCAATCGGATAAAGCTATATTGCGCGGCATCGTTGACATACCACGTCCATTCGCCGGTTTCCGCAACAACGCCGTTCGCATCGCGCAGATCCGGAATGGTGTAGAGATCCACCCATTCGGCGCCCGAGAGAGACGCTTGAATGACGGTCCCGCGCGGCTGACGGTTGGAACCCCACAGTTTCACAACGATCTTGCGGATCTCGGTCTTTTTCGTCATGGTGGCGATCAACCAGTTGGGAGCGCCTGCGGCGCCGCTGCCCGCTCTCCAAGACTCTTGATTATCCACAAAAACGTCGGCATAATCGCCCAATTCCGAAGAGGATGCCACATAAGCCGTCATGGCAACGAGACTTCCCTGTTCGGTCTCCTCGGCAACCGAAGCGAGATCGCCGCCGGCGCCTTCTCCCACAATGCCTTGGAACACCAGGGTACGAACCGTGAACGCCTCGGTGCGCTTGCTTTCGCCCTGACGGATGCGAACGAAAAGATATGCGGTACTGTCGTTGATATTCAGCGTATAGGATTTTCCGGCAGTGATCACGCTACCGAGCGTTTTCAAGTTGACCCAATCGGTTCCGTTGACGGAGGCGTCGATCGTAGCCGAGGCAAGAGATTCCTGCCCGGCGGTGGGGGCTGTAATGGAGACTTGCGTGAACACCGTGGGGTGCGGAAGCGCCGCAGTCACCGAATGGCAAGTACCGGATTGTGCCGCTCCCGTTACCAGCTTTTCTTCCCCGGTCTCGGCGGCGAAAACGGCTTTGAAATCACCCGTCATGCCGGCGGTTCCTTTCGCGTCCGCAACCGTTACGGTTTCGGGTTCCGGATGGTTATCGGGTTCGGGCGCGGCGGTCGTTTCGTCGGCAACGGTCGTGGTCTCCACGGTCGGTTCGGGCGTTCTTCGGCAGGAAGCAAGCGCAACGGTGCCGAACAGGAACAGGATCGCCAAAAGCAAGGTCAGAATGCGTTTCATGGTAAAACTCTCCTTTTTCTTTTTATTTTGGGTTACGCAAGAATTTTCAGATCGGCAAAGAGCCATGCATGATCGGAACAGTAGATTTCTTCGTTATACATCATAGTCTCGAATTTCAGCACTTTCACATTGCTCTTTGTGGCGGTAATGTGATCGCAGGAACCGGCAGACGGGGTGTCCTTCCCGAAGTCGTGCCACGAACCGATGTTGTTGAGAGCGACTTCGGCGGCATATTTCGCGTCAACGGAGTTGGTTTGCGAAAGCAAATTCTTAAAGGAATTCGTCCATTCGTTGGAGTTGAAATCGCCTGTGGTGATCACGGGATAGGTCGCCGCCATGGAATTGACGAACGATACCATTTCGGCAAGCTGTGTGGGTGCGTTGGCAGAACTGTCGCCGTCCCAGTGGGTACTGATGAAACAGAACGTTTTTTCGCTCGTTTTGTCCCGAAGTACCGCCCACGTGATACAGCGGCAACGACCGTTGTTATATTGGGAATAATACTGCATCCCCGAATTGACGAGCGTGTACAGATCCTTGCGGTACATGACCGTGGAAGCAACGTATTCACCCGAAACATTGGGATTGTTGAATTTCAGAATATCCCATTTTCCCGCGTCGCGGTACTCGGCAAGGCAACTGTAAAAACTCGGGGAAAATTCCTGCAAACCGATCACCGTGGGAGAATAGAAGTCCAGCGCGGAAAAGAAGATTTCCTTTCGGCGGGAGACGGGCGACTGATCGCCGCCGTAGTTCGGCCACTCCGCCATAATGTTGAGCGACATGGCGCGCAGGTCACTTCCCGAAGCGGGCGAAACGTCGTAGGGATCGGTGTAGTAGTCCCCGCGCAGTTCGTAAGTTTTCCCCATCGTTATCTGTGTGGCATCGTTCGTAACGATCTCCACGAAATCGCGCAGAACGCAGTCCAGAGAATGTTCGCCGCCGGTTTTGATGACCAGCCGATCTCCGACCACTCGGAACACATAATTCAAGTAGGTGGGGTCGTTGACCTGCGCGGATGCCGGACGGTTGGTGTCCCCGATGAGAATTTCGCAGTCCTGCGGCTCGGAAGCAACGTCCAATGCAATGTCAAGATAGTAGCCGGACGCTTCGGCGAGCTTGACGCGCATGGCGTCCACCGCATGGGTCAAATTGTTGTTCCCGTACACGATCCGATAGTTTTTCAGTTCGTTTCCCGCGATCTTCCAGGAAGAAACGGGATATTGCTCGTTGACGGAACCGACGACCGTTTTGCCGGACATGACGAGTTTCCGCTCGCTCCCCGTTCCCGAAACATTGGAAAAAACCTGATTTTTCAAATAGCCGATCGCGGCGGCGTACCCTTCCATGTGGAACGCAATCACGACCATGTTCGTTCCGTTGACGGCAATGATATAATCGTCATATCGCAGATCCGCTTTCAACTCTTTGGAAATGGGATAATCGGTGGGACCGATCAGGATCTTATGGGTTTGATCCGCATAGGTCTTGCCCCCCGCAAGATAATCGTCGGAAATGGGAAGCGTGATCCCCGTTTCCGAGGCGAATGCGGCGCGAAGGTTATTTGCCGCGGTATTCGCATCGGCGTTCGTTTTGGAAGGATAGATGATTTCATATTTGCTGACGCCGCCTTCGATCAAAGTCAACGGATCCGGCTCGGGGACAAACTCTCCGCCGGTTTCGTCGGCGGACGAATCGGAAGTAGCGGTGTCGTTCGGCTTTTTTACCGACGGATAACAGGAAACCAAAAGAACACACAGCCCGAACAGAAACAACAGAAGTAAAGTTCTTTTTTTCATAAAGCGTTTCTCCGTTTCTTTTACGATAAGGCAAAGTTGACGTTTAACAGCTCTGTTTCGTATTTTGATTTGTTATCCTTGTATCTCGCTGTGATAATTTCGTTATCCCGCACGCTTCCGCGCACGAGCGCGAAAATGTCCACATTGTCCAACACGCGTCCCACATCGTAGGAAACGCCTCGGCGAAGATAATCAAACATTTTCGCATCCTGCGCACGGTTGGAATAGCGGGATTTCAAACTGTTTTCATAAATGTAGGGACTGAGATCGATATAGCCGTCATGCGCCATGGACTCCATCACGATCGCCGACTTTTTGTGGTTGTTCGCAACCGTCGGGATCGAGAAAATGCTGTAAGTCATGGTCAGACAGGTGTGATAGTTTCCCTGCTCCTCATTGTACTTTGGGAGCGGCAGGATTCCGTAATTGATACCGGAGGGGTTCAAAGAAGTGATGACCTTATATGCGTACATCGGCTCGAAAATCGAATTTCCCTCTACCATCGCCTCATATATAGGGACATCTTTGGTGCAGCAGTATGCGCCGCCGTTATCATGGAAGAGTTTGCGGAGAGCGTCCACCACACTGATCCCGGTTTGACCGTAGAGCGCGGGATTCACCTCGATTTCCCCCATCTCGTTGTGAATGAGACTCGGGAGATTGCAGGACGCCTGAAAAGCGTCGATGTGCAGATAGTCCGAGCAAACCAACCCGAAGAAATCGCCTTTGTCGGCAGATTCGTTGTGGTTGAGATCAATGTATATATCTTTGGAGAGTGCGTAAAGTTTATCCACCGTCCATTCTCCGTTTTCCACGAGCTCATAAATATCGCCGAGCGCGTAGTTTTGAGCCTGATCATAGTTGAACGTGATCAGATACATATTGTAAATGGTGCTTCTGGTCATTTCGCCGGTGCAATAGTAGATCTTGCCGTTGAAGGTGTTGTAATCCAGAAAGTCTCCCGACCAATAGGGCGCATTCCAGTTCAAATCGTTGAGACCGGCAAGATTGACGTAAATCCCTTGCATCGCGCCGTGAATTGCCGCCAAAGAATACTGGCAGATCAAGTCGATGTTGTCACTCCCACTCAACATCGCCACCTTGGAAATGAATTCGGTATGGCGACCGTACCCGCCCGGCGTTTCCTGCGCAATGGAAAACACCACGCCGGTTTCCGCTTCTACCTGCATAAAATGGGAGTAGGTTTTGGAATCGAGGAACGACGTGTTTGCGTCGGTTTCCAGGATCCACTCGTCCGAATTGGGTCCCGTCCATGTAAAAACGCGGAATTCTTCGTTGTTGTATTTCACTTCGGGCGGCTTATACGGATCGTCCTCCCTCGTCGTGTTCTGCGTGTCGGGAGGTAACGGCAGCGGGGTTTTAGGTTTGCAGGAAGCAAACGCAGAGAGCAACACTGCCGCAAGCAAAGTCGACAGAATCAGCCGAATGATCAAGCGATGTTTCATAAAAAATCCTCCTTTACGGATCTTGTTTTTTGTTTTTCAATCGTTGCAGGGGAACATAAAGTATGCAAATTCCCTCTTGCAATTTTCGTTAAATTTGGTATAATGATAATAGCCATCGGAAATCAAAACGCCGAAAGGGGGCGCCGTTATGGGGTTGTTTTATTACTTTCATTACCATCCGGACTATGTTTCCGGAAAAAATATCGAACACTATTCTTTGATCCCGCATCCCTTTGATTTCGCAAAAACAGGATATTTTTCCGACGTTCTCTACCATTCCCGAAACACAAACGCCCGTTTTTACATTATCACGTTCGGCTATGAAGAGGCATGGCCGCAAAAATACTGCCCGCCACGCGTGGTCGATCGCTACCACCTGCACTTTGTGTTTGAAGGAGAAGGCTTGTTCAACGGGCAGCCGGTACACGCGGGTCAAATCTTCATCGCGCCGGCGAACCAATCCTATGATATCCTGCACTCGGCAACGCACCCGATGAAAATGGGATGGATCGGCATTTCGGGCAGGGAATCCGAAGAGATCATCGGCGCGCTGCATTTGCCGCAAACTCCCGTGATCGACATGAACCCCGAACGAATCGATCAAATACGGAATATCTTTTTGGACGTTGTTTACGCGCCGCATCCCGATGTGGATCTTCCCTTCTACCTGTTCGGTCGGGCATTTCACGTTCTATCGCTTTCGGGAGCGTCGTCCTCCCGCGAGGAAAATCCCGCAACGAGCAATTACACACAGCAAGCCCTGAACTATATCAACGTCCACTATATGGATGACATTTCGATTTCCGACATTGCCAAAGCCGCGCACATCACCGAATCCTACCTGCGCGCGCTCTTCACAAAAGAGCTCGGCGTTTCTCCGCGGGAAATGATCCTGCAAAAGCGGGTGTCGGCGGCGAAAGAACTGCTCCGGCAGGAAGAGATCCCCATTGCCACCATTGCGGAAAGCTGCAGCTACGCCGACCGATCGGCGTTTGCAAAACGGTTTAAGAAAATTACGGGGTTGACGCCGGCGGAATATCGCAGGAAAGCGACAAACAAATGAACCTATCACACGCGGACACCATTCGCTTTCGGGCGGCGTCCGCGTGTTTCTTTCATTATGATAAACAACGCTGCCGTCCCATTCTGTGTTACCGCTACCGAACGCAAAACAGGATATTCGTTTTGTTTTCACGGATCACGGATCGAAATAGATCACATCCTGCTCTTCTCCGAAATTCGGAGAATTGCCGCCCAAGGTAAGGCTGGTGGTAATGAAATCGGAAAAAGCGATCGGGATCAACTGAAACGAAAGCATTTGGTACTGTTTTTTCATCATCGTTTCCCCCTTAATTCGGCAATAGAATATCCGCGATTGGGAACGCGTGATCGGAAATGAAAATTTGTTCGTGATACATCGTGGTCTCGAATTTCAGAACATTCGCGTCGGCTGTGACCGTGATATGGTCGCAGGAAAAAGCGGAGGGCGTGTAAGAGCCGAAGCCATGATAGGATCCGATGTTGTTGACCTGCTCGTCCGCCGCATACTTCCCGTTCAGAGAACCCGTTCCGGAAAGGAAATTTCCAAAGACTTGCGTGTTTTCGTTGGCATTGAAATCGCCGGCAACGATCACGGGGCAAGACGCTTTTCGAGCGTTGACGAACTCGGTCAGCTGCGCCGCCTGTGCGATTTGCTCCTCGGCACTGTTCCAATGTGTGCTGACCAAGCAGAACGTTTTTCCCGTTGTTTTATCTTGAAGAACGCCCCACGTAAAGAAATTACAGTTGATATTGGACGCGTCGGTATAGAACGTGCATCCCGAATCGGTCAGGGTGTAGAGATCGGAACGGTACATCACGGTAGTGCAAACGTTTCGACCGTCATTGAAATTGGGATTCTCAAATTTCAAAACCGCCCAAGCGGATGAGAGGTCGCTTTGGTTGAACTGCAAGTACCACGACGGGGAAAATTCCTGCAATCCGATCACGGTGGGGCAATAAACTTCAATCATTTTAGAGAACAGTCCCATTCTCGTTGAAACGGGAGAAAGAGCCTGTCCGCCATCCCAATAGCCGTCCCACTCCGCCAACACGTTACAGGACATCACACGAACGTCTGTCCCGTCTGCCACGGATACGTCGTAAGGATCGGGAATATAGCGATATTCACCGTCGTGATAGATGGCAGTGAAAGGAGCGGAATACAGTTTTACAAGATCGGTTTCCACATAGGGGCGAACGGTAAAGGTGATGCTGCCGTAATTTGCAACGGAGATCCCCACGATCGGGATAGCGGAAATGTAGGCTCCCCCGAAATATGCCGCGTCGCGCTCAACGGGAACGCCTTCCACGGTTTCATAAACGGAAGCGTACACATAGGTAGTCGTCCGATCCCAGTATTTCGGTGTGGAAATTCCCTCTCCCGTTGCGGTGATCTCATATCCGATCCTATCATAGCAGAGGTAATCCACCGTGGAAATGATCCGAACGCCGTAGGTCGCTCCGTCGGGGCTGATCTTCGACTGCGTTCCGTAAACGGTCACACCGACTTCTTCGCCGTAAACCGCGAGATTGATCACGTCCCAATGCCAATCCTTATCGGCGCCGTTTTGCAGAATGTTTTTCGCACGGATATAAAGATACGCACGGGAACCGTTGACCGTCACTTTTTTTGTCGCATTGTTGTATTGCGCGTTGTTCTGATGTCCGCTATCGCAAATGAGCTCCCAGTTTTCGCCGTCCATGGAGCCTTCGTAGCGGATCCCGCGGTTTCTGCCCGCTCTGTTTCCGCTCACCAGATAGATGGTGGAAATTCTGGTCGGGAACGTGAATTTCGCAACCGTGGCTTCAATGATCGTGTCGGTGTCGGAGCCCGAGCGCGGAACGGTGTTCGTATCGCTCCAAAGGTCGATGGGCGGATTGCTCGTGTCGGCTGTAACGTTCAGCGATGGAACGTTGACCGCCGCAATGCGGGTCGCGTTTTCGGAATAGCCGTAAACGGAGACGCGGAGAACAGACCACGCATACTGTGTAAAGCCGCTTCCCTGCTCCAATTTTACAAAAGAATACGCTTGATTGCTGTTTACCGTGTAGAATTGCGTGGTATTGTTGTAGCTTGTGGAAGATAGCGCGGCGATCTCTTCCCACAAGATCCCGTCCACGGAGCCGTAAAGCTTGCTTGTGCGAAGGCGTGCACCCTGCGGTCCGAAATCGATCGCGATCTGATCGATCACCGTGGGAGCTTCCAATTTTGCCGAGGTATAGCGCACAACGTTTGCTTCCGTATTGTTGAGCTGCGTGGTGTTGGTTCCGTTCCAACACGCGGCAAAGTCGTTGTTGTAGCTCTCCGTGTGCGTCGCCTTCACCAATCGGGAATCTCTGACCGTCGTGCCGTTCAAAAACGCGATCCCGCTCAACCCGATCCATTGACCCACGATATCGTTCGTTTTCTCGATTTTCACATATTGATAAGCGACATTTGCAAGAGAGGTCGGAAGTATATAGAGCAAAGCGGTATCGACCGCGGCGCTTCCATGCGCAACATTTGTGAAAGTGACGATCTCCGTCCATGTTTGCCCATCCTCGGAGAAAGAAACGCGGAAATTGTTGATCCGTCCCATCCACCTGTTGTTCTTGATCACAAAAGCGGAAACCCGCTCGGCTTGCGGAAACTCGCCGACGATGCAAACATCGGTTGCAACCGCTTCACCCGATCCGTCCGTGTCTCCCACTCTCGCCATCACGGGATTCGATAAAAACGCTCCGTTCAGCGGAACGGCGGAGAGATCCACCATTCTGTTGTTCGACGTGCAATAAACGCTTGTGGCGGACGTCACATTTCCTTGGATGATGCGTACCCCTTCGGGGTAAACAAAATCGCTCCAACTCGAGGCGATCTGCGTTCCCGTGTCGTCGGCATTCGCCGAAAACAGAACGCATGGGGTCAATGCCAACAGTATGACCGCCGTTAGTAACAAAGATAAAACCTTTTTCATTCTATCATGTTCCTTTCTGTTTGTTCGCGGGTTTTGCTACCTTTATTGTAACAAATAATCCGACGGTTGTATATGTTCAAAACGGTTTTATTTGTGTTCGAAACGATTTTTTGTCGGGACAAAAAGGATATAAAAACAGCTGAAAAAGCTCTTGTAATTCGTCAACTTTTATGCTATACTGTTTTTCGAGGGGGGATGAATTGTGAAGTATAACAAAACGATCACGCTGAAAGACGGCAAAACCTGTACCATACGAAACGCCACCGAACAAGACGCAAAAGATGTTCTGTCCGTTTTTATTCTGACCCACGAACAAACCGATTTTTTGACGACTTATCCGGAAGAAACATCCTTTACCCTCGATCGGGAAAAAGAATATTTGAAGGACAAAGCGGATAACGAGCGTGAGATAGAGCTTGTGGCTGAAATTGGCGGGACGATCGTCGGAATGGCAGGGATCGCGCCTGTCGGAAAAACGGAAAAAGTGAAGCATCGGGTTTCCTTCGGCGTTTGCATTGAAAAATCACGGTGGGGACTCGGAGTCGGTCGGGCGTTGACGGAGGCTTGTATCGAATGCGCCCGAAAGGCGGATTATATCCAGATAGAGCTCGAAGTCGTATCGGAAAACACACGGGCGCTTGCCTTGTATCAAAGCGTCGGTTTTGTTGAGTATGGCAGAAATCCGAAAGGGTTTCGCTCGCGCACGAGCGGCTGGCAGGAAATTGTGCATATGCGATTGGAATTGGATCGGTATCCGAACAAATAATAAGAAAAAACAACTATTTTCCCGTAAATTATTGACAAATTGCGCTCAAAAGTTTATAATGTTGTTATATAAACTGTCAAAACCCTGTCTGTTCTCCGAATTAATCCACACGATTTATTCGGCTGTTTGATTTTTTGTTTAATTGCTCCAAGTGGCAAAAAAGAGGTCTTGAAAGGTAAAAAAGCAGAACACTATGAATTCAAAAACATTGCTGTACATCCTGAAAAGGATCGGGCTGGCGATTCTGACCGTTTGGATCGTTATCACAATTACATTCTTTGTCATGCACGCAATTCCGGGCGGTCCGTTTATGTCCGAAAAGGCAATCACACCTGCCGCGCAAGCCGCGTTGGAGGCAAAATACGGGCTGGACAAGCCTCTGCATCAGCAGTATTTTACATATTTGAGGGACGCATTGCGTTTCGATTTCGGACCTTCGTTGAAGCAACGGGGACGTATGGTGGTTGACATCATTGCCGACGGCATGAAAACCTCTGTCAAGTTGGGGCTCATCGCAGCGGGGATCGCGGGCGTTGTCGGAATTGTGCTGGGCGCCGTTGCCGCGTTGCGCCGCAACAAGCTCGTTGACAAAGTCATCATGGTCATCACCACCGCGTTCGTCTCCATGCCATCGTTCATCATGGGCTCGTTGCTGTTGGTGCTGTTCACCGTTTCCCTGACCCTGCTGCCCGCCAACGGAACGACATGGAAAGGGCTGATCCTGCCGATCATAACGCTTTCGCTTTATCCGATGGCTTATATCACCCGCCTGACCCGTTCCTCCATGCTGGATGTTTTGGGGCAGGATTACATTCGGACAGCCAAAGCAAAGGGCGTTTCCTCCATGAACATTATTTTCGGGCACGCCCTGAAAAATTCTTTGATTCCCGTGATTACCTATTTCGGTCCCATGCTCGCCTATATCGTGACGGGTTCGCTTGTGGTGGAACAGATCTTTGCCGTCCCTGGGATCGGTCGCTCTTTTATCACCAGTATTACAAACCGCGACTATCCGATGGTCATGGGCACAACGATTGTGCTGGCGGTTCTGATTGTGGTAATGAACTTGATAAGCGACATTTTATATAAAGTTGTTGATCCGCGGATCAATTTGGAGTGAGAAGGAGATTACCATGAAAAAGAAATTGACCATGCACGTGGATGTGGACTCCTTCCTTCCGGCGACTGACGAAGAAAAATCTTATATCGTACAAATGCGCCCTGCCTCCACTTTCTTTCGGGACGGCATTAAGCGCCTTTTGAAAAACAAAGTAGCGACCGTCAGTTTTTTCATCGTCTTGGTGATCGTTCTTTCCGCTGTCTTTATTCCGTTCTTCTGGCCCTATTCATACGACAGTATGTTGGGAATGCAACCCGGGCAACCCATGGATCCAAGCTACAACAATTTGGCTCCGTTCCATTTCGGCGAAACCGAACACGCGCGGATCGCGGCGGGAGAACGGGTGTTCCCCCACATTTTCGGAACCGATTCACAAGGGCGGGACTATTTCATTCGCGTGGTTTACGGGACCCGCATTTCTTTGGCGGTCGGGTTCTTTGCAAGTATCATCGTTTTGATTATCGGTATGACGATCGGCTCTATTGCCGGCTATTTCGGCGGAGTGGTCGATCTGATCGTCATGCGGTTTGTGGATATCATCTATTCCCTACCGGATATGCTGATGGTCATTTTGCTTGCCTCGGTGCTGAAACTAACGCTGGCACCCGCGTTGGAAGGTACGATCTTTGAAAAAATCGGTAGCAACATTATCAGTTTGTTTGTCGTTTTCGGTCTTTTGTACTGGGTCAGTATGTCCCGTTTGATCCGCGGACAGATCTTGTCCCTGCGGGAGCAGGAGTATGTTCTGGCATCCCGCGCGGCAGGTGCAAAAGGAAGATGGGTGATCACCAAGCACCTGTTGCCGAACTGCATCAGCGTTGTCATCATTTCAACGGCTTTGCAGATCCCGAACGCCATTTTCACCGAGAGTTATCTCTCCTTCTTGGGGCTCGGCGTGAACGCGCCGATGCCGTCGCTCGGTTCTTTGGCTTCGGACGCGCTCAACGGTCTTTCTTCCTATCCTTATCGCATGGTCATTCCCGCCGTGGTCATTTCGCTGATCGTTTTGTCGCTCAATTTGTTTGGCGACGGGCTTCGGGATGCGTTCGATCCCAAGTTGAGAACTTGACAGGGGGGTAATGAAAATGGCAACCGAACCATTATTGCAAGTTGAAGATCTCCACACTTCCTTTTTTACCCCTGCGGGTGAAGTGAAAGCCGTCAACGGAGTCTCTTTCTTCCTGGAACGGGGAAAAGTCCTCGGCATTGTCGGCGAGAGCGGCTCCGGCAAATCCGTTACCGCGTATTCCATCATGCAGATCCTTGCCCCGACCGGCAAAATCGTTTCCGGCTCCATCAAGTTGGATGGTCAGGAGCTGGTGAACGTGGGCGAATCGGTGATGAAAACCGTGCGCGGCAATAAAATTTCCATCATCTTTCAGGATCCCATGACGTCCCTGAACCCTACTTACACCATCGGGCATCAACTGGTGGAAGCCATTATGCTTCACACCAACCGCGATAAAAAGCAGGCGCAGGAACGGGCTTTGGAAATGCTGCGTTTGGTGAACGTAAACGAGCCGGAAAAGCGCATCAAACAATATCCTTTTGAATTTTCCGGCGGTATGCGGCAACGGGTCATGATTGCCATGGCGCTGGCTTGCGAACCGGATATTCTGATCGCGGATGAGCCGACGACCGCATTGGACGTGACCATTCAGGCACAGATTCTGGAACTGATGAAATCGCTCCAAAAAGAACTGGGAATGGCGATCATCATGATCACCCACGATCTGGGCGTGGTAGCGCAAATGTGTGACGAAGTGATCGTCATGTATGCGGGTTCCATTTGCGAGCAGGGCACGGCGGATGAAATTTTTTACAATCCCAAACATGAATATACCAAAGGATTGATGCGATCCATCCCCACGGCGGAAACCGCCGGCAGTAAATTGCAGCCGATCAGCGGGACGCCCATTGACCTTTTGTGTATGCCGGAAGGCTGTCCCTTTGCGCCGCGTTGTTCCAACGCGATGAAGATTTGCCTGAAATCCCCCTGCGAAAGAATGCGTTTGAACAAAGATCACATGAGCGCTTGTTGGATGAATGTGAAAGAAAGCATGGAAAACGAAGCCGACAAGCCGAAGAAAAAGAAAGGCGGGGAAAAGAATGAGCAAAATCCTTGAACAAGAAAACCCGCTGGTTGACATTCGCAATCTCAAACAGTATTTCAGCATCAACGTAGGACCGTTTCAAAGGAAACCGTTAAAAGCGGTGGACGACGTTTCCTTTTCCATTCGCCGCGGCGAAACACTGGGACTCGTCGGAGAATCCGGCTGCGGCAAAACAACGGTTGGTCGCACCATTTTGCACCTTTATAAACCGACCGCCGGTGAAGTGGTTTTTGACGGACGCCCGATCGAAACCCCCGCGGACATCCGATATTTGCGGAAAAAGGCGACCATGGTCTTTCAAGACCCGTATTCTTCCCTCAACCCTAGAATGACGGTGTCCGATATTATCGGCGAGCCGCTGGATATCCACAAAGCATACGCCAACAAAGCCGAGCGGCAGGAACAAATTTTGGAACTGATGGATCGCGTCGGCTTGAACAGCGAACACGCCGCCCGCTACGCCCACGAATTTTCGGGCGGTCAGCGTCAGCGCATCGGGATCGCTCGCGCACTCGCCCTGCACCCGGAATTCATCGTTTGCGATGAACCCGTTTCCGCGCTGGACGTTTCCATTCAGGCGCAGGTGATCAATATGTTTGTGGAGTTGCAGCAGCAACTCGGATTGACCTATTTGTTCATTGCGCACGACATCCTCGTTGTCCGCCACATCAGCAACCGCATCGCCGTCATGTATCTCGGCAAAATGGTGGAATTGGCGGATTCCAAGGAAATTTACGAACACCCGCTCCATCCCTACACCCGCTCTTTGATGAGCGCCGTGCCGCAGCCGGATCCCAAGGTTGCCCGCGCAAGCCACAGAATCGTGCTCTCCGGTGATATCCCGAGCCCGTTGAATGCTCCCTCCGGGTGTCCTTTCCGCACACGCTGCGCATACGCGCGAGAATGCTGCGCCGAAAGCGTTCCGGAATTTCAGGAAGTGGAAAAAGGGCATTTCGTTGCCTGCCATCGAATCAAAGAGCTGTAATCCTCTGTTCATCATATGCGTTCCGCATATTTTGAAAATATTTCTTTAAAAGAAAGGAAAGTCACCATGAAAAAAGTTCTCGTACTCCTCCTCGCACTGACCATGATCCTTCTTCCGCTGACCGCTTGCGGCAAGAAAGATGATGGCGCGCTCTCGGTCTGCCTCGCTTCAGAGCCCGATACGCTGGATCCGGCTCTGAACTCCGCGGTAGACGGAGCAACGCTGATCTGCCACCTGTTTTCCGGCTTGGCAAAATGG
Organism: Clostridia bacterium; assembly: GCA_017613355.1. Lineage (GTDB taxonomy): Bacteria > Bacillota > Clostridia > Oscillospirales > CAG-272 > UMGS1865. Next base: position 17,358 of record JAGAEA010000039.1, on the reverse strand, counting down.
GAGCAGGACAGCACGGGCAAGCTGGTCATCGTACCGGATGCCGCCAAAGAATTGGTAGCGGGCGTTGTCAATGCTGACGGCACCGTTACCTACACCTACACCCTGCGCGACGGGCTGAAATGGTCCGACGGCAAAGACGTTACCGCCGCAGACTTTGTTTTCGCATGGAACCGCGCCGCTTCCGCCGCACTCGGAGCCGACTACGGTTATATGTTCGAAGTCGTTGACGGCTATGACAAAGTTGCCGAAACGGATGACGACGGAAACGCCGTGAACCCCGACGCAAAACTCAACGTTGAAGCTGTTGACGCCAAGACCTTGAAAGTGACCCTTTCCAACTCCATTGCCTACTGGGACGAACTGCTTGCGTTCCCGACCTACTTCCCCGTTCGCGAAGACGTTGTTTCCAACGAAAAGTGGGCAACCAAGCCGAAAACCTACATTTGCAACGGTCCCTACACCATCACCCAGTGGAAACACAACAGCGTGATCACCCTGACAAAGAACTCCGAATACGTTGACGCGGACAAGATCACGATGGAAAAGATCAAATTCTATCTGTCCGACGACGCGAACAACATGGTCGCGAACTTCAAGAACGGCACTTGGCTGTTGATCGACGACGTTCCCACCAATGAGATCGCAAGCTTGAAAGCCGATTATCCCTCCGAATTTGTGGTTGCCGGTCAGATCGGTACCTACTATGTCTGCTGGAATATCAACGAGAATATTCTTCCCGCAGGCAACACGCTGACCGGTGTTGAAGCCGAAAATGCCCGCACCGAAATCCGCAACGCCATCAGTCTGCTGTTCGACCGCAACTACATTGTGGAAGAGATCGGTCAGGCAGGGCAGGTTCCCGCTTCTTCCTTCGTGGCAATGGGCATGACAAATCCCGACGGCACGGAATTCTACAAAACCGCCGGTCACAACGACGGCTTCGACGGCTACTACAACGTTGCCAAGGACGCCTACACCGCCAACTACAATTCCGCGATCGAAACGCTCAAAAAGTACTACACCTATGACGCAACTACACAGAAATTCACCAACTTCCCCACCATGACCTATCTGTACAACACATCCGAAGGTCACAAGGCGATCGGTGAATATCTCGCACAGCAGCTTGCCACCATCGGTATCACCATGAATCTGCAAAACCAGGAGTGGAACACCTTCCTGCAAACCCGTAAAAACGGCGAATACTCCATCGCCCGCAACGGTTGGCTCGCCGACTACAACGATCCGATCTGCTTCCTGGATATGTGGACGTCCGGCTCCGGCAACAACGACGTTCAATTCGGCAAGGGCGCTCATAAAGATACCACCGGTTACAGCCTGAATCTGACCGCTCTCGGCTATGATATCAACGTCACAAACGGCACTTGGGCGCAGACCTATGACGTTCTGATCGCAACCATCAAGAGTTGCACCGACAACGCCAAGCGTTACCAGCTGATGCACATTGCCGAGGATATGCTCATGGCTACCGGTTGCATCTGCCCGCTGTACTACTACACGGATCTTTACATGATCAGTCAGAGTGTGCATGGATTTTTCAGCAATCCTTTGGGATACAAGTACTTCATGTACTGCACCATTCAATGATTGATTGTAAAAACAGGCTTTGTCCCCTGCGGCGGATCTTCCGCCGCAGGGGACTTTCTGTACACCAAAAAGAGCGGGTGTGCGCGAAGTTCGCACACACCCGCTCTTTGTTGTTCGCTGCCGGCAATTACAACGCCTTCAAGTCCTCTTCGCCAACGGGGCAAAACCCCGCCTTGGCGAGAATACCCGTTGCGATCTCGTTATCTTCCACGCGCAGAACAACATATGCGTTCTGCTCGGTTCTCGTCAGGAACGCGTAGAGGTATTCCACGTTGATCCCCGCACGATCCAGCGCGGCAAGCACGGCGGAAAGTTCCCCGGGACGATCCGAAAGTTTTACGCCGATGACCTCGGTGATCTGCACCAACACCCCGCTCTCCCGCAGGACGGAAAGCGCTTTTTCACTGTCGCTCACGATCAGCCGCAGGATACCGAAATCCTTGGTATCCGCAATGGAAAGCGCCCGCAGGTCAATGCTGTTCTTCGCAAGCAGATCGGTGATCCCCGCAAGGCATCCCCGACGGTTTTCCACAAAAACGGTCAACTGTCTGATACTCATGGTTTTCCCTCCTTTTAATCGTGCAGCTTTCGTTTATCAACAACGCGCACCGCTTTCCCTTCGCTGCGCTCGATGCTCTTCGGCGGAACAAGATGCACCACGGGATTGATCCCGAGCATGGTCTTGATCGCTCCCGCGAGCGCCCGCTCCTTCGCAGTGATGGCGCTGACGGTGTCGCTGAATTGATCGGGCGTCAACTCGACGTACACGTCCAGCGTGTCGCTGTTGTTGACGCGATCGACCTCGATGCGGTAGTTCGGCGCGTAACCTTCGTTCAAGAGAACGGTCTCGATCTGCGACGGGAATACGTTGACCCCGCGAATGATCATCATGTCGTCACTCCGCCCCATCGGCTTGCTCATGCGCACGTGCGTCCGTCCACAGGAGCATTTTTTGCGGGAAAGAACGCAGATATCCCGCGTGCGATAGCGCAGAAGCGGGAAAGCTTCCTTATCGAGCGAGGTGAACACCAGTTCTCCCCTGCTTCCCTCGGGCAGGACTTCGCCCGTGTCGGGGTCGATGATCTCGGCGATAAAGTGATCCTCGTTGATGTGCATTCCCTTTTGCTCTTCGCATTCAAACGCCACACCGGGACCCGAGGTTTCGGTCAATCCGTAAATGTCGTATGCCTTGATGCCGAGCGACTTTTCGATGTCGCGCCGCATTTCCTCCGTCCACGGTTCGGCTCCGAAAATGCCCGCTTTGAGCGCGTTATCCTGGGGTTTGTAGCCGCGCTCTTTGAGCGATTCGCCGAGATACGCCGCATAGGAAGGCGTGCAGCAAAGAATCGTCGCCTTTAAGTCCATCATAAACTGAATTTGCCGCTCGGTGTTTCCGCTCGACATGGGCAGCGTGAGCGATCCCACTTTATGCGAGCCGCCGTTGAGCCCGGGTCCACCCGTGAACAGTCCGTAGCCGTAGCAAACCTGCACCACGTCCTCGCGCGTTCCTCCCGCCGCCATGATGGCGCGGGCACAGCAATCCTCCCACAGGTCGATGTCGTGCTGTGTGTAGTAGGCGATCACGCGCTTACCCGTGGTTCCCGAGGTGGACTGGATGCGAACGCAGTCCGCAAGCGGAACCGCGAGCATTCCATAGGGATAGGTGTCGCGCAGATCGTTCTTGGTCAGGAACGGGAGCTTGTGAAGGTCCTCCACGCCGTGAATATCCTCGGGGCGAACGCCTTTTTGATCCATCAGGTCGCGATAGTAGGGGACGTGGTCGTACACGTGCTTTACCTGCTTCACGAGCTTTTCGGATTGCAATGCGCGCAACTGCTCGGGCGGCATGGTTTCGATTTGTTCTTGATAGTAGTTCCGTTGCAATGTCGTTTTCTCCTTCTTTTTCAGGCATAGTAGCCGATTTCAAATGCTTTTCGGTTCAGTTCAAAGAATTTCGGCGCGACCGTGCTTTCGATGGCGGCGATCCATTTTTCATAGGGGATTTCAAAATGCTTGGCAAGTCTCGCCATGAGCACGATGTTGACCGCCTTGGCGCTTCCCGCCTGCAAAGCCAGAGAAAGCGCATCCACCGCGTCGACTTTCACACCCTTCGCCGTGAGTTCCGAGAGGATGTCGGAGGGGTAGGTCGCCGCGCCGATGATGACGGGCATGGGGTCGATCTCCTGCGTGTTGACGATGATCTGTCCGCCTTCGACAAGACAGGGCGCCCATCTCGCCGCTTCCAACTTTTCAAAAGAAACGATATAGTCCGCCTCGCCCTCGGTGATGATGGGCGAATAGACCTTTTCGCCGAATCGAACGTAGGTGACCACACTTCCCCCGCGCTGGCTCATGCCGTGCACCTCGGAAACTTTCACGTCGTATCCTTCGTCCGTCAGCAGTTTTCCCAGCAATTTGGACGCAAGCAGACTTCCCTGCCCGCCTACGCCGACGATCATGATATTGGTGGTTTTCATTTTTCGTCTCCTCCCTTCACGATCGCTCCGAACGCGCAAAGCTGTTCGCAAACCTCACATCCCACGCAAAGTGTGGCGTCGATATGCGCCTTTCCGTCCTTCATGCTGATCGCGGGGCAACCGAGCGTCATGCAACGCTTGCAAGAGCGGCATTTGTCGGTTTCCACGCGCAGAGGCGGCGCGGTCTTGACATATTTGAGCAGGACGCACGGACGGCGGGAGATGATGACCGACGGTTCCTCCGCCGCAAGTTCTTCCTTGACCGCTTTATCGCAGGCGGCGAGGTCGTAAGGATCGACCACGCGCACACGGCGAATGCCGATGGCGCGGCAGAACGCTTCCAGATCCACTTTGCCCGCAGGATCGCCTTTGATGTTATACCCCGTGGTGGGGTTCTGCTGATGTCCCGTCATGCCCGTGATGGAGTTATCGAGGATGATGACGGTCGAATTCGAACCGTTATAAGCGATGTTGACCAGCCCCGTCATGCCCGAGTGCATGAACGTAGAGTCACCGATGACGGCAACCGTTTTCCCTTCGGCTTCCTTCCCTCTCGCAAGGTTGAAACCGTGGATGCCCGAAACCGACGCGCCCATGCAGAGCGTGGAGTCCACCGCCGAGAGCGGAGGCTGTGCGCCGAGCGTGTAGCAACCGATGTCGCCGAGCACGGTGACTTTGTTTTTCGCGAGGGTATAGTACATTCCCCTGTGCGGACAGCCCGCGCACATCATGGGCGGGCGCGCGGGAGCGGCGCTGTCGACGGTCACGGTCGGTTTTTTCGGCAGACCGAAAGCCGCTGCGATCGTTTTCTGCGAATATTCCCCGATGGGGGAGAACAGCGATTTCCCGATGGGATCAAATCCAAGGTTGCGGCAATGCGTTTCGAGGATCGGGTCGAGCTCTTCGATGACGTACAGCTTTTTGACTTTTGCGGCAAAATCGAGGATCAGCCGCTTCGGCAAGGGGTTCGGCATTCCGATTTTCAGAACGCTGACGCTCTCTCCGAACACCTCTTTGACATACTGATAGGAAGTTCCCGATGTAATGATGCCGACGTCGGTTTCTCCCCACTCCACACGGTTGAAGGGGCAATTCTCGGCATACTCCGCGAGCGCCGCCGTCCGCGCTTCCACCACGGGATGGCGCCGTTTGGCGTTGCCGGGCATCATGATATACTTCGCGCCGTCCTTGACATAAGGCTTTTTCACAACTTCCCCGCGCTCGCCCACCTCGGCAACCGAGCGACTGTGCGCCACGCGCGTGCACATCCGAAGCAGGACAGGGGTGTCGAACCGCTCCGAAAGTTCAAACGCCGCTTTGGAAAACGCCAGCGCTTCCGCCGAATCCGACGGTTCGAGCATGGGGACTTTTGCGGCGATCGCATAATGCCGAGAATCCTGCTCGTTTTGCGAGGAGTGCATGGCGGGGTCGTCCGCAACGCAAACGACCAATCCCGCGTTCACGCCCGTGTAGGAAAGCGTGAAAAGCGGGTCGGCGGCAACGTTGAGCCCGACGTGCTTCATGGCACACGCCGCGCGGACGCCGCCGAGCGACGCGCCGAACGCGACCTCCATGGCAACCTTTTCGTTGGGTGCCCATTCGCTGTGCAAATCGTCATATTTTGCCAAAAATTCGGTGATCTCCGTGGAAGGAGTACCGGGGTAGGAAGAAACCAGTCCGATGCCGCCTTCATAAAGTCCGCGCGCCACCGCCTCGTTTCCGATCATCAGTTTTTTCATTGTGTCATGCCTCACGCGTTGTTTTGTGCGGCAACCAGACCGTCGCCGCCGTATTGTTTCCGTAGTTTCGGTTTTTCGATCTTGCCCGTGGGGTTGCGCGGGACTTTTGCGAAAATGATCCTGCGCGGGCGTTTGTAGCGCGGCAGAGCATGGCAAAATTCCATAATCTCCTCTTCCGTGCATTCCATGCCCGGTTTGATCTCGATCACCGCCGCCGCGATCTCTCCGAGCCGTGCGTCGGGCAGACCGATGACCGCCACGTCCTTGACCTTTTCACAGCTTGAAAGGAAATCCTCGATCTGTACGGGATAGAGGTTCTCTCCGCCCGTGATAATGACGTCCTTTTTGCGATCGACAAGGAAGATGAACCCCTCGTCGTCCGTCATAGCCATATCCCCCGTGAGGAGCCAACCGTCGCGCAGGGTCTTTGCCGTGGCTTCGGGATCGTTATAGTAGCATTTCATCACCCCGGGACCGCGCAGGCACAATTCGCCCACTTCGCCCGCGGCAACGTCCTTGCCCGCCGCGTTTACGATGCGGGTCTCCCATCCGTAACCCGCTTTCCCGATGGCTCCCACCTTCCGGACGTTCTCCACGCCGAGATGTACCGCGCCGGGTCCCGTTGATTCGGAAAGCCCATAGTTCGTATCGTATTGGTGGTTCGGGAAGTATTGGAGCCACCGGCGGATCAAACTTTGCGGAACGGGTTGCGCACCGATGTGCATGAGCCTCCATTGAGAAAGATTGTAGTCGGAAAGTTTCAGTTCACCCCGGTCGAGCGCGGCAAGAATGTCCTGCGCCCACGGCACCAGAAGCCAGACGATGGTGCATTTTTCGTCCGATACCGCGCGCAAAATGGTCTCGGGGGACGTGCCTTTGAGGATCACCGCGCGGGAACCCGTGATGAGACTTCCGAACCAGTGCATTTTCGCTCCCGTGTGATAGAGGGGGGGAATGCAAAGGAACACGTCGTCGTGCGTTTGCGCGTGGTGCGCCTGCTCGGTGCGGCAGGCGTGCAGCAACGCCCTGTGCGAATGCAGGATCGCTTTCGGGAAACCCGTGGTTCCCGACGAAAAGTAGATCGCCGCATCGTCATCCTCGGAAAGCTCCGCTCTTGCGAATGAGCTGGAACATTCCACCGTCATTTCGTAGTAATCGTCCGCAAAGGAGGGACATCCCTGCCCGACGTAAATGAGCAGTCTGTTCCGACTGATCTCATCGGCGATTTCTTCCACACGTCCGATAAATTCCGTGCCGAACACCAGCACGTCCGCTTCGGCAAGATCCAGACAATAGCGGATCTCGTCGGGTGCGTAGCGGAAATTGAGCGGAACCGCCAGCGCTCCCGTTTTGAGAACGCCGAAATAGATCGGCAGCCACTCGATGCAGTTCATGAGCAAAACGGCGACTTTATCGCCCTTGCCGATCCCGCGCGCTCGCAAAGCGTTGGCAAAGCGGTTCGCTTTTTCGTTGAACACGCTCCACGTAATCTCCCTGCGGAAGTGGTCGGGATGGCGTGAGGGCTCCACAAGTTCGAAATCGCGCCACGTCATGCGTCGCGTTTCCTTTTCGGCGGGGTTGATCTCCACCAGCGCCACCTCGTTCGGGTAGCGCTCCGCGTTTTGCTCCAAAAGGTCTGTAATGATCATCGTCGTTCCTTTTTCTTATATAATAAAATAATCCTTTACAGTATATCACGACTTCGGTTCCGTGTCAAGGGAAAACGGCAAAAACCCGCCGTTTTCCGACGATTTATTCCAACCGCAGAAGCCGCTCAGCGTTTCGGTGAAAAATATTCTCCCGCGCCTGTTCGGACAATCCCGCCGACTCCACGAAATCGACCTCTTTTTCGGGGTAGCTCCACGGGGTGTCGGTGCCGAACAGGATGCGCTCGTGGCTGTGTTCGCGCAAAAGGCGCAAAAGGTTCTCCCGCTCCTCGGGGCGAATGGCGCAAAGCGACGTATCGAACCAAATGGGCGTTCCCGCCAAAAGTCGCAAAACCTCGTCGCTCTGTCGGGGCCCTCCCATGTGCGCGGCGATCAGAGTCAGGTTCGGATGCCGCCGCACAACTTCGAGAAGCCCTTGTGCCGTGGCGTGAATATGGGTCGGAGAAACGGGGTCAAAACCCGTGTGCGTGACGACGAACATCTTTCGTTCTTCCGCCAAGGAAAAGATACGGTCAAAGCGAGGATCGGTGATGTCGATCCCAACGTAATCGGGGTGAATTTTGATCCCGCAAATCCCAGCCGCTTGCAATCGGTCAAGCTCTTCTTCCGGTCGTTCTCCGTCTGGATGTACCGAACCCGCGGCAAACAGAGGAAGATCGGATTTTGCCAGCGAAACGGCAAAATCATTGACCTTCCGCTCCTGATGCGTGTTGGTGGCAATGTTGCAGACCAACGCGGCGTCAATTCCCGCCTTTTTCAAATACGCGACCGTTCCGGCGGCGGTACCGTCGGTGTGCGGACGGTAGCCGCAGGGTTCGGCGGTGTCGGCAAGTGCCTTGATTGCGCGGGGCGCCAGCGCGTCGGGAAAACAGTGGGTGTGAAAACAGATGCGCACGGTAACTTCTCCTTGTCGTATTCCGTTGTTTTTCCTTTCGGTTCCGTTGAAAAGACGGGTATATTATAACACTTTTTCCTATTGATTGTCAACACTTTTGCCCTTCAACAAGTAAAAAATGCTTCGTTTTCTTTCACGGGAATTGACAAACCCCCTTCATTTTGCTATAATGAGATATCATAACCGGCAGATCGAACGTTATCACATTCATCATATTCAAAGGAAATCAAACAAATGGCTTTCAAAAACCGCAAAAAGAATTATCCTCTCTACGAGACCACCCACTTTCGCGATACGCGCGAAATGACCGAAAACGTTGCCGCTCGCTATCCCGACCGCTATGCCATTACCTACCGCAAACATTCCTCGGACGCGGAGCCCCTGCACCTGACCTTTGCCGAATGCCGCAACATGGTGCGCGATCTCGGCACCGCGTTCGTCGATATGGGAATGCGCGACAGAACGGTCGCCATCATCGGCGAGGCTTCGCCCGAATGGATCCTTTCCTATTTCGCGCTCATGTCGGTCGGCGCCGTCACCGTCCCGATCGACAAGGAGCTTCCAGCCGCCGACATAATCTCCATCATGAACACCGCGGAATGCGCGTTTCTGGTATATTCTCCGAAAATCGAAAAGAAGCTTGACGCGATCCGCGAGGCGGTTCCCACGCTGACTTTCTTTGTGGAAATGGGCGACGAAACACCCGCGGAAGGGTCCGTTTCCATTGACACGGTACGCAAAAAAGGCGCCGAGCTCTATGCCGCGGGAGATAACGCCTACTACGACTATGAGATCGACGTCGACCGCCTTGCTTCGATCGTGTTCACTTCGGGAACCACGGGCAAGGGCAAGGGTGTGATGCTCTCGATGCGCAACATCTGCTCGGACATGGAACAGGGGATGTACAATTTCCAAATCACCTACAAAACCATGTGCCTGCTCCCGCCGCACCACACGTTCGGTTCAACCGTCAATTTCATCGGTCATTTCGCGCAAGGTTGCGAACTTTATATCTCTTCGGGGCTAAAATATATTATGAAAGAGCTCGCGGAGTTTCAGCCCACGCATCTGGTGCTCGTTCCCCTCTTTGTGGAAACCTTCTACAAGCGCATTACGGCGACCGCCGAAAAAACGGGCAAACTCGGCTTGCTCAAAAAAATCATCAAGGTTTCCAACGGTCTGCGCAAAATCGGGATCGACCTGCGCCGCGTTCTGTTCAAATCGGTCACGAAAAATTTCGGCGGCAAACTGGAAATGATCATTTGCGGCGGCGCCGCGCTGAACCAGGATATCATTGACTTTTTCGAGGACATCGGCATTACCATTCTCAACGGCTACGGCATTACCGAATGTGCTCCGCTCATTTCCTGCAACCGCAACGAATACCGCAAGAACGCCTCGGTCGGGCTTCCCATCATCGGCGGTCACGTCCGCATCATCGACCCCGACGAAAACGGCGAAGGAGAAATTGCCTACAAGGGTCCCAACGTGATGCTCGGTTACTATAAAAACGAGGAAGCGACCCGCGAGGTCATTGACGCCGACGGCTATTTCCACACGGGCGACTACGGCAAGGTGGAAACCGAGGGCAACGACCAATGGATCTACATTACGGGACGTTTGAAAAACCTCATCATCTTCTCCAACGGCAAAAACGTTTACCCCGAGGAACTCGAAACCGACATTCAGGGCGTTTACGGTGTGAACGAAGTGGTCGTTTACGCGGGAGAAAGCAAGTCCGATCCTTCCAAGGAAGTGATCGTTGCCGAAATCTATCCCGACGCGGACGCGCTCAAACTCCACAACGTCGAGGACGCGCAGACCTACTTCGAAAATGCCGTGAAAGAGATCAACCAAAAGAACGTTTCCTACAAGTCGATCGGCAAGGTGAAGCTCCGCGACGTCGAATTTCCGAAAAACACCTCGCGCAAGATCACCCGCTTTGCCATTGACAAAAGCATTGACTGAAACAAATCTCCCCCGATCCGATGAGATCGGGGGATTTTTCTATTTTCGGCGCAGATCGAGATCCGCCGTGGCGGGGTTGTCGATGAGATTGCCGTTTTCGGCGAACCGCGAACCGTGGCAAGGGCAATCCCACGAACGTTCTTCGGCGTTCCATTTGAGCGCACAACCCAAATGCGGGCAACGGGGTGCAGTCGGCGTCAGCAGGTCGAGCACGGTTTCCCCCGCGTTCGACGCCAATCGGGGGCGCAGGATGCTGCGCGCGGGAGAAAAAACTTCCGCATAGCGATTGTGTTTCCCCGCAATGAGATCGGCAAGCAGTTTCGCGGCGACCATTGCGGTCGTCATCCCCCACTTTCCGAACCCCGTGGCAACATAGAGATCGGGGGTAGCGGGCGAATACCTGCCGATATAGGGAACGTCGTCGAGGGTGATGCAGTCCTGCGTTGCCCAACGGTATTTGACCGTGGCATTCGGGTAGGTCTTTTTCGCGAACAGCTCCAATTCGCCCCAATTCCCGCCTTGTTTCCCCGTTCGGTGTCCTCCGCCGCCGAGCAGAAGCAACCCGCCGCAAGTGCGGAAGGACAGTCCGCCCGCGGCTTCGTCGATATACATTCCGTCAACGGGTTCGGCATTCTCCAACGCGACGACGTATGACCGATGTTGGTACATTTTCATAAAATACGCGCCGTGCTTGTTGAGAAAGGGGAAATGCGTGGCAACGATCACCTTTTTCGCTCGGATCGTTCCCCGCTCGGTCACGGCGACCGTCCCGATCATTTCGCGCACCTTCGTTTGCTCGTAAATGTGCAGATCGCGGGCAACGGCTCCGAGAAATTTGAGCGGGTGGAACTGCGCCTGGCGCGGAAATTTGACCGCGCCTGCCACGAGAAACGGCAGGTCGGTTTTGTCTTTCAGCTCGGCGGGGTACCCGACCGATCGCAAGGCAGCCGCTTCCCGCTCGATTTTCGCACGGTCGCGGAGCGAATAGACGTAAGCGTCCCGCTCCTCGAAATCGCAGTCGATCGAGCGCACAAGCTCGCGATAGGCGTCGAGCGCTTTTTCGTTGGCTTCGAGATAGAGCGCCGTTCGCGTTTTCCCGAAGCGGCGCAGCATTTTATGAAAAATCAGCCCGTGCTGCGAAGTGACCTTCGCTGTTGTGTTTTTCGTAACGCCGCCGCAAATGCGATCCGCTTCGACCAAAACATAGTCCACCCCCGCTTTTTGCAGGGCGTGTGCGCATAAAATGCCCGAAATGCCCCCGCCGATCACAAGCACGTCCGTGTCAATGCTCTTTTCCAATGCGCCGAAGCGCGGCAGTTCCGTCGTTTCCGTCCATACCGAACGCATATCCTACTTCTCCTGTTTTTCGTGGAATTTCGGAAATTAGTATGCGCCGAAAATAAAATTTGAAACGCAGAAAAAATCCGAACGGGTTTCCCGTTCGGATTTTTCGGAATAAAAGTCGTCGCCGCGCGGCGAAAATCAGGACTGGCCCATTTTTGCCGGCGTGGTTTGGAAAAAAGCCGCCCCATGTTTGATATAGGGATTGGTTTCGGAAAAACCTTTTTGGAAAGGAAGTTGCTCCTGCTCCAATTCCTCAATGCGGTCGTATTTCCCGTCGAGATACCCGAGCAACCGCTCCGCGACCGAGACCCAACGCTCGCGCATGCCGCCCAGCCGCATTTCCTGAACTTCAAATCCGAACGTCTTGTTTTCCAGATACCATTGACGGCGGAGCGCTTCCTCGAACGTACTCAACTTTTTGTCCATGAGCGGGATCTCCCGCTCCGCGATCGCCCGCAAGGCTTTCCTGTCGTCCTCGCGATATGCCCGACGGATGCGCACGGAGCAGTCGCTCTTTTCCGTGAGCAGGTCGCAGAGGCGATAAAGCGTTTCGTAGAGATACCCCCAACGCTTATGCCCCGCGTAGGCTTTAAGCCGCTCGGCATTCCTGCGGCAAGCGTCCGCCACCGTGTCGGGATCGAGGTTGAGATCCATCAATCCCATGAGCAAGTCGTTGTAAAGCAGGTATTTGCTCGGCATGACCAACGTGCCCTTGCCGAAATAATCGCCGCCCATGTCGTTCGGCGCGTCGAGAACAAGCAGGTCGTCAAGCCCGAGGTCGAAGGTTTCCTTGCAGCGAAGGTCGAGAACTTCCCGCGCGGGTTCGCACTTGCCGTACATCCATTCGGAATAGTAAAGCAAGGTGGGAAGCACACAGAATTGCGACGATTCGGAGCCGTTGTCGCCCCACGCCGTGACAATGACGTTGCGGATGTTTTTCTCGGTGCATACCGACATCTGAATACGCGCGGAGTCCATGGAGAGTGCGTTGAAAGGCGCAAACCCGTACCAACGGCTGATGCCGCCCGCGAAATAGACGGGATTGTCAAACTGCTGATGACATTTGACCATGTGCTCGAAAATTTGAAAATCCCGAGAATAATAGTCCCAATAAACAAGCGCGACTTCGGGCGGGACGAGCTTGCGGACTTCCTCGCCGATCTCTCCCTCGCGAACGTAATAGACGCCCTTGAACTGCATTCGGAAGAACATATCGCTCCATATCATGGGGCGGTAGCCGTACTTTTTGCAAAGCTCCACAACGCGCGAAAGGTGCGCGAGCATAATTTCGGGTTTCGGATGATAACCGTTCTTATTCAGATACCTTCCGAGCCCCAGCATGTGCGCTTCGTCCATGCCGATATTGATTTGATCGGAGCGGAAGCATTCCCGACAGGTTTTGAGCATGGCTTCGATCAGGGCGTAGGTTTTTTCCTCCCCTGCCAGCATAATGTCGCCGTTGTCGAGAACGTCCCGAAACGCAGGCCATTGGAGCATTCCGTAGAGGTGCGCCAACGTCTGAATGCAGGGGATGACCTCCATGCCGAACCGCGCGGCATAGGCGTCGATCTCTTTCAACTCATTCTTGGTAAACCGACCGCGCATATAGCCGAAATAAGGGTATTCGGGGATCTCGTAGGTGTCCTCGGTGTAAAGCATCAAAGAATCGTATCCGCAAAGCGCGAGAATACGGATCATCTTTTTCGCGGAAGAAACGTTGTATACGCCGTTGCGCGACATATCCGCCATGTAGCAAAGCAGATCGAAATCAACGACTTCCTTCCACACGCGGTCTTTTCCCGCAACGAAACGCGGTAGCATGGTGAGCACGCGGAAAAAGGCGTGCGGCGCGGCATAGGTGAAGGAAACGCCGTCCCCGTTCTTTTCCAGCGCGTTGGCCTCTCCCTCGCAAACGGTAATCTTAATTCCGCCGTTTCCGATTGCAAACGGCAATTCGTTTCCAAGTTCTGACATGGCAAAAATCTGATCGTCCGTCAATCCGAGAAAATGAAATGTGTGCATCCGATCACCTCCCAACGTTCAATTCATTCTATCATACGGAAAACGGGATGTCAACGCAAATACCGAAAATCAAAGAAAATTGTTCCGAAAAAGCCGTCTTTGCCTTGCAAAAAGCGAAAGAATCGTGTATAATAGAGAGGTAATACCAAAACACAGGAGGTTATTATGCTCGAAATACGCAACGTTACCAAGGTCTATCGCTCCAAAACGGGCGAACAGGTGGTCGCGCTCAACAATGTGTCCATTTCCTTCCCCGAAACGGGAATGATCTTCATTCTCGGCAAATCGGGCAGCGGTAAATCCACCCTGCTCAACGTCATCGGCGGACTTGACGGCTATGACAACGGCGAATTCGTCATCATGGGCAAATCCTCAAAGGATTTCGCGGGCTCGGATTTCGACGCCTATCGCAACACGTTCATCGGCTTCATCTTTCAGGAATATAACATTCTCGACGATTTCTCGGTTGGCGCCAATATCGGGCTTGCGCTTGAATTGCAGGGCAAGAAGGCGACCGACGAGACCATCAACGCCATTCTGCAACAAGTCGACCTCGTCAACTACGCGAACCGCAAGCCGAATGAACTTTCGGGCGGTCAGAAACAGCGCATTGCGATCGCCCGCGCCCTTGTGAAAGACCCGCAGATCATCATGGCGGACGAACCGACGGGCGCGCTTGATTCCAATACGGGAAAACAAATCTTCGATACGCTCAAAGAACTTTCCAAGAAAAAGCTGGTGTTGATCGTTTCCCACGACCGCGACTTTGCCGAACGCTACGCCGACCGCATCATCGAGCTTGCCGACGGAAACATCATTTCCGACGTGACCAAGCACGAGCAGGCGGCGGTCGATCTCAACGACGGTATTCAACAGGTGGGCGAAAAGATCTTGCGGATCAAATCGGGCTACCGCCTGACCGCGAAAGACCTTGAAATGATCAACTCCTACCTTGCAAAAAGCGAAAAAGGCGTTGTAATTTCGGGCGACGCCCGTGTAAACGACGAACTTCGCTCGGCGGCGGGGCTTTCCGAAGACGGAAGCAGTGCCGTTTTCGAGAATACGCAAGCGGAAAGGGATGTGAAAGTCAAGTCCTACAACGGCGCGGAAACGAAATTCATCCGCTCCCGCCTGCCCATGAAAAACGCCGTGAAAATGGGTTCTTCGGGACTGAAACACAAAAAATTCCGTCTGTTTATGACCATTCTTCTTTCTCTCGTGGCGTTCTCGATGTTCGGCATTGCCGACACCATGGCGGCTTACAACAAATGGACTGCCGCCACCCGATCGATCGTGGACAGCAACATTTCCAACGCGTCGTTCGCGCTGAACGTCAAACAAACCAATTACAACTACTACAACGGCAAGGAAGAGATCAGCGAATACTACCAGACCGCCGCGATGAACGACAAGGACATTCTGGCTCTCAACGAAAAAACCGGCATGACCTTTACGCCCGTGTTCAACGGCACAACATCGCCCAACGCCGGAATCTCGCTCCAAAAGTTCATGCCCGGGTTCGACGGGAATATCACGGCATATCAGGCTCGTCTGAACGGCTTTGTTTCCTTGTCCGATGCACAGATCGCGTCGGCGAACATGACCGTGACGGGTAGAATGCCCGCGACCTCGACCGAGATCGCCCTTCCGAAATTCATTTACGATCAATTCAAAGAGTACGGCTTTTCCAACGAAGGCGTAACGCCGAAAGAAGCCGTTACCGCCGACAAGCTGACGATGGACGCCGCGGGCGGCGCCAACTCGATCATCGGCAAGCACATTTCGTTCTCATCCCTCGGCGGCTGGTATTCGGGAAGCGACGAAACCTCGCAATTCACGATCGTCGGGATCGTGGAAACGAATTTCGACCGCGCACGCTATGAAAAATTTCTCACCGAGCAAAAAGGCTCCGGCGATATGACCCTGACCGATCTGCTCCTGCAAATCGAATTGAGCGACACCCTTTCCTACGGGTTCCATACGCTCGGGTTCCTGACCGGCGACGCGATCACTGCGCTCTCCGAAAGTGTCCGCAGTTCGCTCTCCTACAAGGAATACGGAACCTATTTGAACAACTATCAAATCCGTTGGAAACAGCCCGATACGGAGGATAGCTATTTCGCATTTTTCAATCGCGTTGCGGGAAGCGACGTGCTTCCGCAATTCACCGTGACGTGGCTCGACGGGACCCGCACGACCTTGGGCGAAAGGGAGTATCTGGTAAGCGAATCGACCTATCGGAACCTTATGAACGGCTTTAACCCGGAAGGCAACGCGGCATACGCCAAAACGAAAGCGAAATATGCGGAACTCGGCGGCGATCTGAGTACCCCGGAAAACAACGCCGCGCTCCTTGCCGCATTCATCGAAGATCACGGGTTGGATATTTCCGCAATGTCCGACTTTGTGAAGGATCAATTCCAAAGCAGTCTCAATTCTCTGAATTTTGCTTCCGACGAAGAAATCAAAATTTCTCTGAACGACGTTCGCCAACGCATCGCCTACTACTATGCGGGCATCGACATTTATACGAACGGACTTTGGGAAAACGAAGCGTTTGCCAATCGGTTCGGCGCGAAAACCGATCCTAACTGGGGCACTTATTCTGAGGATAATAAAAAGCAAAGTCTGTTTTGGAACTATTCCTCGTTTCTGGCAAATGAATTCGGCTCCAAAGAAACTTGGGGAACTTACACTCCCGAACAGGTACTTGCAAAAGCACAGACCGTTTTCTCGTCGCTGACGGGCGTTTCCGCAACACCGACCGCACCGAAATTAAATTGCACCGAGTACAACTACGACAAGGGAATGTCCTCCGAGATCGAGCGCCATGATTACGACGATTTCACGCTCGTCGGCTATTTCAGCGACGGCAGCTACCATAATGACGACGTGATCATCAGCGACAAGATCCTTTCCGATATGCAAACGCGGCAACAGTATTCTTCCCGCACCGTTTCCGCGGAGCACGAGCCAGGCATTTGGGCGTTTGCCATTGCTCCCATGTCCTCGAACCACTCCACCATCCGAAAGCTGGTTGACCTTCACTATGAGGAAGGCAACGATTTGCAGTTCTCCATGCGCAACCAGGTGATGAACACGCTGGATAACTTCAACAGCATCATTGAAACGGTAGCGAAAGTCCTGCTTTACGTGGGTATCGGGTTTGCCGTGTTCTCCGCGCTCCTTCTGATGAACTTCATTTCGGTCTCCATTTCCTACAAGCGCCATGAGATCGGTATTCTCCGCGCCGTGGGTGCCCGCTCCTCGGATGTGTTCAAAATCTTTTTCAGCGAGGCGTTCATCATTGCCCTGATCAACTATGTTCTCTCCCTGATCGCAACGATCGTAACCATTATCATCATCAACCGTTCGATCCGGAACGAGGGCGTGAACGTGACGCTCCTGAATTTCGGCGTCCGTCAGCTCGCGCTGATGTTCCTCATCAGCTTGGGCGTTGCGGCGATCGCTTCCTTCCTCCCTGTTTGGAACATCGCCCGCCGTCGTCCGATCGATGCCATTCGGAACAAGTAATGGTAAGACCTTGAAGGGGGAACCTTTTTCTCGCGAGAAAAAGGTTCCCCCTTCAAGGTCTTACCATTACTTGTTCCGAATGGCATCGATCGGACGACGGCGGG
>JAGAEA010000038.1 GCA_017613355.1 Clostridia bacterium | reverse complement strand
CGATACGCGCCCCGTTGGTTACGGCGAAGCGTTGAAAACGGCGGATCGGTTCCTCGCAAACGATTGCGGCTATCCTTCGGCGTATATTCCCGAGGCGGCGAAACGTCCCATGTATTCCTGCTGGTATTCCTTCCATCAGAATCTGGATGTTGACGCCGTAATCCGTCAATGCCAACTCGCAAAACAGTACGGCATGGAATCGGTCATTGTGGATGACGGCTGGCAAACCGATAACTCGGAACGCGGGTATGCTTATTGCGGCGATTGGGAAGTGTGCCCCGCAAAGGTTGCGGACATGAAAGCATTTGTCGATCGCGTTCACGAGTGCGGCATGAAATTCATTCTGTGGTATTCGGTCCCGTTCGTGGGGATCCATTCGAGGGCATACAGCCGTTTTTCGGATATGTTCCTCGACGGAACGAAAGAAACTTCTGGCAAGGATTGGGCAATTCTGGATCCGCGCTATCCCGAAGTCCGTAACTATCTTACGGGAATTTATGTGAAAGCAAAGAAAGAATGGGGTCTGGACGGCTTCAAGCTCGATTTCATCGACTCTTTCAAACTGTTCCCGCAAACCAAAACGTTCGATCCGCGTTGGGATACGCTCTCGCTGGAAGAAGGGATCGATCGTCTGCTTTCCGAGGTCACCTCCGCGCTACTCGGGATTGATCCCGAAATTCTGATCGAATTCCGGCAGTCCTATTTCGGTCCCGCCATCCGGAAATACGGGAATATGATCCGCGTGCGCGATTGCCCGAACGACCCCATTGCAAATCATGTTTACGGAACCGATCTGCGGTTCATTTCGGATCATACGCCGATCCATTCCGATATGCTGATGTGGAATCCGAACGACAGCGTGGAGTCGGTGGCGCATCAGATCGTTTGTACGCTGTTCACCGTTCCGCAGATCTCGGTTTTGCTGGATCAAATTCCGGAAGCGCATCGGAAGGTGTTGAAATTCTGGCTCGGCTATTGGAACGAGAACCGCGATCTGCTTCTGAACGGAGATTTTTCCGCCGAAGCGCCGGAACACCTCTACACGCAGGTAAAAGCGACAAGGAACGGAAAAACGATTGCCGCGGCGCACGGAAATCCGGTTCTCAATGTCAAGGAAAACGAAACGGTTGATTTTATCAACGCCATGGGCGGGAGCGTTCTTCTGATCCACGCCGAAAAATCATACGGAGAAAAACAGTACCGTATTCTGGATTGCATGGGCAACGAAACGGCAAGCGGCAAAGTCGACCTCACCGCGGGCGTCCATGATTTCAAGGCCCCGAAATGCGGAATGCTGCAACTATTTTGAGTAATGAAAACAGAAAAACAAGTATTTGAAAAAATCGCGTTCGAGAGCGGGCTTTCGGGAAAAGAAGCCGAAACGGTGGATTTTCTGATTCGCGAACAATATCTGAATGCGGATCTTTGGGGAAAGTTCGTGGATCAGTTCCGCCTGCGGCTCGACGGCGATACCGTCGGTTGGCGGGGCGAATACTGGGGCAAAGCCATGCGTGGCGCCGTCATGGTCTGGGAAGCTTGCCGGGATGAAAAACTCTATGAAGCGATCACAGTGTCGGTACGGGATATGCTCACGGTAGCCGACCCCGACGGAAAGGTAACGACCTATGTGGGAGAAAACGAGTTCCATTATTGGGACATCTGGAGCCGGAAATACGTCATTCTGGCGATGGAATACTACTATGATATTTGTCGCGACGGGATTCTGAAAAAGGAGATCCTTTCTTTCATCAAGGGGTGCGCGGACGATGTGCTCAACCATGTCGGCAACGAGCCCGAAAAAGTTCGGATCACCGATTCGCATAAATGGAAAGGCGTGAATTCCTCGTCGATCCTCGAACCGATGGTGCGGCTTTACAAACTGACCGGAGAAAAACGGTATTTCGATTTCGCGACCTACGTCATCGAAGAGGGCGGAGCAGAAGGGATCAACATCTTTCAACTCGCGCTCGAAAACGAAAAAATGCCGTATCAGTACGGCATCACCAAAGCATACGAAATGATCTCCTGCTTTGAAGGGATCATCGAATACTATCTGGCCACAGGCGACGAACGGTATCGGAAAATGGCGGAGAACTTCGGGGAAGCCGTTGCGAAAACCGAGGTCACGGTCATCGGTTCCTGCGGGTGCACGCACGAGCTGTTCGACCATGCCAAAGCCCGGCAGACCGCGCATTACGACGGCGTGATGCAGGAAACCTGCGTGACCGTTACCTGGATGAAATTCTGCTCGCGTCTGCTCCTCCTGACGGGAGAGGCGAAATATGCCGACGAGATCGAAAAGTCCTGGTTCAACGCGCTGCTCGGCGCGCTGAACACCGAGAAAAAAGAATCGGGCTTCCTGTACGAAAAGATCGTCAAGACCTACCATTGCCCGATCTTGAAAAGTTCGTTCCTGCCCTTTGACAGTTACAGCCCCCTGACCGCAGGAAAGAGAGGGCAGAAGGTGGCGGGCGATCAACTTTTCAACGACGGCACCTATTTCGGTTGCTGCGCCGCCATCGGCGGAGCGGGGGTGGGAGCCTATCTGAACCACGCGATCCTGCAAAGCGCGGACGGTATCGTGATCAATTTCTATCGGAACGGCACGATAAAAACCGCATTCGACGGCGAACCCGTGACCGTGAAGATCGCCACGGAGTATCCGATTTCCGGAAAGATCCGTTTGGAAACGGAAAGCGCGGGCGGTAAGCCGATCTCGCTTCGGTGCAGGATCCCCGCGTGGTCGGAAAAAACAGGGATCAAATCAAGTTTCGGGGAGCCGAAGTACGAAAACGGATACGCCGTTTTTGAAAAGATCACGGATCGCGGAGAGGTCGAACTTGATCTCGATCTGCGGCTTCGCGTGCAGTACCCCGAAAAATGGGGAGAAGATACGCTGTGCGTGGAATACGAACGTCCCGCATATCGCTGCATCCCGACGACCGTATATCAGCAACCCGAAGAATTGAAATACGTTTCGCTGCAAAGCGGACCGATCGTGTTCGGCGTTGATTCCCGATTGGGCAAGTCCGCCGACGCCGCATTCGATTTGGATCTGGACAGCGCCGCTATGAGCGACGGAACAACCGACGAGCCAACGAAACAAGCGGGCGTCAACGCGGCGGTCGTGTGCCGGCTGAAAGAGAAACACGGCGATCCCGTCACGCTCGTGGATTACGCGTCGTGCGGCAAGGATTGGAATACCGACATCGCCGCGTGGATCAGAACCGTTTGAAATTCGGAGAAGGGACTATGGAAAAGAAAAATCGAATGATCCGGCAGGTCGGTTTCTTGATTTTGTTGTCGATCCTCTTCGTTCTGTTTGCGGTGAGTTCCGCGGCGGTCACAACGCCGTGGATCGAGGTGCCCGATGATTCCGGGACCGAAGCGACAACCGAAACCGAAACGCCGACCGATGTGCCCGCGACGCAGGAGACCGCAGTCGCAACCGAAACGCCGCCGCAGGGAATACCGATTGTGGAAATTCCTGTTTCGGAGAACGAAACGACGGCGGGAAGCGGAACGGAGACCCCGTCGGAACGGTCTGCCGGAGCGCCCAAGAAAAGGGGATGCGGCAGTACGATCCCGCAGAGCGGGGTAGGATTTGGGATTTTCATGATTGGGATCACAGAAATAGTTTGTCTGATACGAAAGGAAAAACAGGATGAATCAGCAAATTGAATACAAACGGCAGGACCGAACCGAATATCAAAAGCCGGACGTCGTTTTTATCGACGTTGCTCCGGTCTGGTGCGATGGTTCCCTGGAACCGATCAAAGGAGACAACGAAACGCCGCTTGTAATCTTGTGAACGGATTTCCACAAAAATGAAGAAAGGGGATAGGAAATGAAGAACAAAAGATCACTCTCTTTGCTGTTAGCATTTACCATGTTAATCACGTTGCTCGTACCGTTCGCAGTCACAGCGGTATCGGCAGACCCCCCCACATTGATCACAAACCAAGCAGGACTTGCCGCAATGACTGAAAATGGCAAATATAGACTGGAAAACGACATCACCATCAGCGGAACGTGGGATTATTCCGCCACCTTTACGGGTACGCTGGATGGTGGCGGACATACGATCACCATTGCGAACGGCGCCACCATCACCGGCGGTCTGTTCCGGCAGTTGAGCTCGAAAGCAACCGTCAAGAACCTCAACATCGTGCAGGCGGGCAGCGCGAACTATACGCCTGTCACGCCGAGCGGCTCCGGTGCGTACTGCGTCGGCGTGCTT
>JAGAEA010000037.1 GCA_017613355.1 Clostridia bacterium | reverse complement strand
GCTCCGTGGTATCGCGAAGGACGAGATCGAAAGAGGTCAGGTTCTTGCGAAGCCCGGCAGCGTTCATCCCCACACCAAGTTCGTGGGTCACGTCTACGTTCTGACCGAGAAGGAAGGCGGCCGTAAAAAGCCCTTCTTCGCCGGCTACCGTCCGCAGTTCTATTTCAGAACTACCGACGTTACGGGAACCATCGAGCTTCCCGACGGCGTTGAGATGTGCCGCCCCGGCGACAACGTGGATATGACGGTTGAACTCATCACCCCCATCGCTTGCGAAGAGGGTCTCCGCTTCGCGATCCGTGAAGGCGGCAGAACCGTTGGTTCCGGCGTTGTTTCCAAGATCATCAAATAATTTCGGATAAAATCCGAAACAACCCATTGGGGGAACGGTAAAAATGCCGTTCCCCCGTGGGAAAAATTTTATATAACGTTTTCAAAATCTTTGGGGAATGGTGAAATTCCATACCGGCAGTCACAGTCTGCGAACGCAAATCAATCGGTTTGCGCCGATCGGGTGAAACTCCCGAACCGACGGTAACGGCGGCTCCCGACAAAACGGGAAAAGCCTGAAAGTCCGGATGAGAAAAGAAGTAAAACGATTTTTGTTTCGCGCCCCGCGTCTTTTTGTTGACGTCGGGACGTTTTCTTTTCTCCGATCGAAGTGAAAAAGTCCGAAAAACTTTCGGGCAAAAACATCTTGATAGGAGTTTTTACACATGAATACGAACAAAACTTTTCAAATGCGGTTGCGCCGGATGGTCGGCGTTGCACTCTTTACGGCGCTGGCATACGTCGTCATGCTGCTCATCCATTTTCCCGTGTCATTCCTCACGCTTGACGCCAAGGACGCGGTTATTACCCTGTGCGGGCTTTGCTTCGGTCCGATTTCGGCATTGGTTTCGTCGGCAATCGTCGCGCTTGTGGAAATGGTCACCGTCAGTAGTACGGGGGCATATGGGTTTGTGATGAACGTGTTGGGAACGGCGACGTTTTCGGTCACGGTCAGCGTGATCTATAAGTACAGAAAGAGTTTTTTCGGGGCGATCATCGGGCTGGTGTCCGGCGTTGTCGCCATGACGGCGGTGATGATGGTGTTCAACCTGATCGTTACGCCGCGATATATGCACGTTGAGGTCGCGCAGGTGCGAAGCATGATCCCAACGCTTCTGCTGCCGTTCAACCTCGTGAAGGCAACTTTCAATGCGGCGATCGTGCTGTTGCTCTATAAACCGGTTTCCAATGTGCTGCAGAAAACGGGATTTTTGCCCAAGTCCGAGGCAACGCTGAAATTCGACCGCAGAACCGTTTTGGTTACCGTGGCGGCGTTGGCGCTCATGGCGGCGGCATTGGTCATCATTTTCCAAGTGCTCCACGGAACGTTCAAGTTCGGTGTTTGAAGAAAAAACGGGACTTCCCGGCGGAAGCCCCGTTTTTTTCGTTTTCTCTTGACAAATCCTACCAAATCCGATATAATAAAAGGGTAGCGACCTGTGGGGAGGAAAAGCCCTTGATCCAAGCAATCGAAAATTTCTTTTTGAATATCGTGGGCGCGAAACTCTGCGTGTTTTTCTGTTCGCTCCTGCCCATCATCGAGTGCCGCGGAGCGGTACCGCTCGGGTGCGGGCTGGGACTTCCGTGGTGGCAGACCTATCTGCTTGCCGTTGCGGGGAATTTGCTGCCCGTCCCGTTCATTCTGCTGTTCATCCGCGCGGTTCTGCGCTGGATGACGGGTGAAGAACCGGCGACCGCCGAAGGTGAGCCCGACGAGAAAAACGAAGCGCCGCGCAAGAAGCACTATTGCCGCGTGAAATGGATCAATCGGTTCGGGCGGTGGCTGGAACGGAAAGTGGACAAGCACAAAGGGAAGATCGAGAAATACTCCTATTGGGGCGTGGTGCTGTTCGTTGCCATTCCCATCCCCGGGACGGGCGCGTGGACAGGCTCCTTGATCGCTGCCGTGCTCAAACTGGACTTCAAAAAATCCCTGCTCGCGGCAACGTTCGGCGTGTTTATCGCCGCCGCGATCATGTCCGTGATCTCCTATGCGATCAAAGCCGTGGTGTAATCAAACCGTAAACGGAAAAGCAAAGGCGTCGAACCCGCCAACAGGGGAAGTTCGACGCCTTTGCTTTTCTTTTTTTCAAAAAAGTATTGAAAAACGCGGCGCTTTATGTTATACTATATAAAATTGAATCATTCTTATCGAGAGTAACGTAGTGACCGGCACGATGACGTTACAGCAACCTGCCAAGCGGTAAGGTGCTAAATCCGGAGAGATGAGAGCGAAAAAGGCTCCGTCACGGAGCCTTTTTTATGTCAAAAAAGAGAGAATGATCCATGCCCGATCTGTACGGACGGGAGAATAAAGAAAGGTATGGATACCGACATGAGAACAAAACTTTTTACCAGCGAATCGGTCACGGAGGGGCATCCCGATAAGATCTGCGACAAAATTTCGGATGCCATTCTCGATGAAATGCTCCGTCAGGATCCCATATCCCGTGTGGCGTGCGAGACGTTTGTCACAACGGGCATGGTCTGCGTCATGGGCGAGGTCACGACCCACGCCGACGTGGACATTCAGCGCATCGTGCGCGAAACGGTGCGCGAAATCGGCTACGACCGCGCCAAGTACGGCTTCGATTGCGACAGCTGTGCGGTCATCACCTCGCTTCACGAGCAGTCGCCCGATATTGCCATGGGCGTGGACAAGTCCTATGAAGCGAAGAACGGCGAAGGGGACGGGCTCGATACGGGCGCGGGCGACCAGGGGCTGATGTTCGGCTATGCCTGCAACGAAACGCCCGAACTTATGCCGCTTCCCATCTCGCTCGCACACCGCCTTGCAAAGCGACTGACCGAGGTGCGCAAAAACGGAACGCTCCCCTATCTGCGCCCCGACGGCAAAACGCAGGTCACGGTGGAATATGATGAAAACAACACCCCCGTTCGCGTGGATACGGTGGTCATTTCCTCGCAGCACAGCGACAGCGTAACGCTTGAAACGATCCGCGAGGACATGATCCGCGAGGTCATCCGTCCCATCGTTCCCGCGAACATGATCGACGAAAACACGAAAATCTACGTCAACCCGACGGGACGTTTCGTCGTCGGCGGACCTGCGGGAGACACGGGTCTTACGGGACGGAAAATCATTGTGGATACCTACGGCGGCTATTCGCGTCACGGCGGCGGGGCGTTTTCGGGCAAAGACCCGACCAAAGTAGACCGCTCCGCGTGCTATGCCGCGCGGTACATTGCGAAAAACGTCGTCAAAGCGGGACTTGCCGACCGTTGCGAGGTGCAGGTGGCATATGCCATCGGCGTTGCCAAACCCGTATCTTTGCGCGTGGATACGTTCGGAACGGCAACGGTGCCCGAGGAGAAGATCGAGCGGGCAATTTCAACTTTGGTCGATCTGCGACCTGCCGCCATCATCAAGCGGTTCGATTTGCGCCGCCCGATCTATTGCAAGGTGGCGGCGTACGGTCACATGGGGCGCGAAGACGTCGGAGCCCCGTGGGAGGCTTGTGACCTGACCGACGCGCTGAAAAAAGCCGTAAAAGACTGATTTTTGCACACACGCCCTGCAAATTCCGATTAAAACGAACGGAAAGGAGACGGAGAAATGCCGCGAGACGAACAGTTCATGCAGTCCCCCATGGAAGAGACCGACGACAACGGCATGATCCGCCTTTCCGGGTCGATCGAGCACGTGATCTATTCCAACGAAGAAAACGGCTATGCCATTTGTGACCTCGGAACCGACCGTCAGGAACTCGTTACCATTGTCGGAACGCTTCCCGACGTTGCCGAGGGGGACACGGTTTCGGTCGTCGGAAAATGGGTACACAACCCGAAATACGGTCGGCAATTCCGCGTGGAGCAATGCGAAAAGCAACTGCCTGCCGACCGCGCGTCGATCCTGCGTTATCTCTCGTCGGGCGCGATCAAAGGGATCGGCCCCAAAACCGCCAAACGGATCGTCGATCTCTACGGCGAGGAGACCTTCGACGTCATGGAAAACCATCCCGATTGGCTTGCCGAGATCCCGGGTATCACGCCAAAGCGTGCCCGTGCCATTGCCGAGGACTTTCAAAAGAAAGCGGACATCCGTTCCGCCATGCTCTTTTTCCGCGACTTTTTCGGCGCGGCGGCAACCGTTCGCATTTACAAGCGGTGGGGAAGCGCGGCGATCGACCTTGCCAAAAAGAACCCTTACCGTCTTTGCGAGGAGATCGAGGGCATCGGCTTTGAGCGTGCCGACCGCATGGCACGGCAACTCGGGATCGCCGCCGATTCGCCGGAGCGCCTCGCAAGCGGCATTTGCTATTTGCTCGGAGAGAACGCGAGACAGAACGGACACGTCTGCCTGCCGCGGGAGAAAGCGGAAGAGAGCGCCGCAAAACTGCTCGGCGTTGACAGAGACCGCATTCATCAAGCCGTTTCGGGACTTTTATTGGAAGAACGGCTGCATGAAACGGCATTTTCGGGCGTACATTATCTGTATGAAAAGCGGCAGTACGAGAGCGAAAAATACATCGCGAAAAAACTGCTTCTGCTCGATCGGGTTTGTCCCGCCGTGGAAACCGCCAACATCGGCGCGATCCTGCGCCGCGAGGAAGCCGAAAGCGGCATGGAGTATGCCAGCCTGCAAAGGCAAGCGATCACGGGAGCGCTCGAAAACGGTGTCATGCTTCTCACAGGCGGACCCGGAACGGGGAAAACCACGGTCGTTCGCGCTTTGCTGCACATCTTCCGAAGCATGGATGAGCGTCCCGCGCTCACCGCACCGACGGGGAGAGCCGCCAAGCGTCTGTCGGAAGCGACGTCCTGCGAGGCGAAAACCATCCACCGTTTGCTCGAATACGGCGGCGAAGAAGGAAACGACCGCGCAAAATTCCACCGCAACGAAAACAACCTGCTCGAAGAAAGCGTGATCATCGTGGACGAGGCGTCCATGGTGGATAACGCGCTGATGTGTGCGCTCCTCAAAGCCACAAAACCCGGAGCGCGGCTGATTTTGATCGGCGACAGCGACCAGCTTCCGTCGGTCGGTGCGGGAAACGTTCTGCATGATTTGATCGCCTGCCGTCGGTTCTTTACGGTTCGCCTGACCGAAATTTTCCGTCAGGCGCAAAAGAGCCTGATCGTGACCAATGCCCATGCCGTCAACCGCGGAGAAATGCCACGTCTCGACGTGAAGGACAACGACTTTTTCTTCCTGCCCCGCGCGGATGAGGCAACGATCGCCGAAACGGTGGCGCAGCTTTGCGCCGTCCGTTTGCCGCATACCTACGGGCAAATGGCGATCGCGGGAACGCAGGTCATCGCGCCGTCGCGCCGCGGCGAAGTGGGAACCGAACATCTCAATCGCGTTCTGCAAGCGGCGCTCAATCCGCCGTCGCCCGACAAGCAGGAACACGCTTTCCGCGACATGGTTTTCCGCGAGGGTGACCGCGTGATGCAAATTCGGAATAACTACGACATGGAATGGGAGCGCGACGACGGAAGCGCGGGAATGGGCGTGTTCAACGGGGACATCGGAACCGTGATGCAAATTCGGAACCGCAATTCCGAAATGATCGTTCGCTTCGACGACCGCACCGTTCGCTACGAATTCAATATGTTGGAAGAGTTGGAACCGGCGTATGCCGTTACCGTGCATAAAAGTCAAGGGAGCGAGTATCCGATCGTCATTCTTCCTGTCAGCGAACGTGTCCCGCCCATGCTCCTTTCACGGAACTTGCTCTATACCGCCGTCACGCGGGCGCAGAACATCGTGATTTTGGTCGGCAGTGAAGCGGCGATTGCCCGCATGGTGGCGAACAACCGCCAGACCATGCGCTATACGGGACTTGTCAATTGGCTTTCGGAAGATACGAACCTATGAGCCGCATTGCCGACCTGCTGTTCCCGCCGATGTGCGCGGGGTGCGGGGAGCCGGTGCCGTATCCCGACCTCGCTCTGCCGCCCGAGGCGCTTTGCCCCGCTTGCCGAAAGGCTTGGGACGATGCGCGGGCGGAACTTTGCGTGATTTGCGGAAAACCCGTTTCCGATTGCAACTGCGTTCCCGAGGCGTTGGGGAAGGCGGGGTGCAAAAGCTTCCGAAAGCTCGTTTTTTATCGACCCGGTAACCGCGAAGAGGTGCAGAACCGCGTGATCTACCGCATCAAAGACCGCGCCGATGCGTCGGCGATCTCCTTTTTGGCGCGCGAGTTGAGCACGGCGATCCGAAAAACGCTGAACGAGCGGGGAATTGAGCCGAACGACGTTTTTCTGACCTATCTGCCGCGCGGCAAACGCGCGGTGCTGGAAAGCGGGACCGATCAGGCAAAGGAACTGGCAAAAGCACTGTCGGAATTGCTGAAAATTCCGCTTTGCCATGTGATTGCCCGTAAATTTTGGCATAACAAACCGCAAAAATTGCTTTCCACCGCAGAGCGGCAAAAGAACGCGAAGGCGGCATTCCGCCTTCGCACGACCGAAGCCGTTCGCGGTAAATGCGCGATTTTGGCGGACGACATTGTAACGAGCGGCGCGAGTATGTCGGCGGCGGTTCGGTTGCTGCGCCGCGCAGGCGTAAAAAGCTTTCTTTCGGTCGCCGTCGCTTCGGATGAAAACAACCGTCAACCCGCGGCAAAGCAACGGAGCCTCGACGGCGAACTCGACGGAATTTACGCACGTCACCGCTTGTAAAATTTGAAATGCGTGTATGTAAAATTCGAATTTTTTGCAGGAGAAACGGAGGAAGCCCAAGCGTGAAATATGTCATTCAAAACCGTCAACCCGCGTCGGTTTTTCGCTTTTTCGAGGAGATCAGCGCGATTCCGCGCGGTTCCTATCGAGAGCGGAAGATCGCGGATTATCTGGTAGCGTTCGCCTCGGCGAGGGGGCTGGAATGCTACCGCGACTCAACCGACAACGTGTTCATCAAAGCGCCCGCAACGTCCGATCGGACGGATGCCGCACCGATCCTGTTTCAGGGACATACCGACATGGTTTGCGAAAAGAACGGCGACGTGGAGCATGATTTTCTGAACGATCCTTTGGAACTGTATGTGGACGGAAATTTTCTTCGCGCCGAGGGAACAACGCTCGGCGCCGACGACGGGATCGCCGTTGCGGTCATGCTTGCGTTGCTCGACGGAGCGGTCGCGTCGCATCCCGCCTATGAATGCCTGTTCACCGCGGCGGAAGAGGTCGGGCTGGATGGCGCGCGCGCTTTCGACTATTCCCGAATTTCCGCCCGTCGGATGGTCAATCTCGACAGTGAGACCCTCGGCGTCATTGTGGCGGGATGTGCAGGCGGCGTGCGGAGCGATCTGACGCTTTGTTATCATCCCGTGGCGTTCGCGGGCGAAGCGCTTCGAGTGGACGTTTCGGGGCTTGCGGGCGGACATTCCGGCGAGGACATCAACAGCGGAAGAGCCAACGCAAACCTGCTCATGGGTTGGTTGCTCGCGGAGCTGATCGTCCAAACCGACGCGCGGCTTGTCACACTCTGCGGCGGTTCCAAGGATAACGCCATTCCGCGCGAGTGTTCCGCGGTCATAGCAGTCCCCGATCCGTCCGCGGCGCAGGACCTTTTGACCTCTGCCGCCGCGCGCCTCTGCGAAGAACTTTCGGCGGAAGATCGCGGGTTCCGCGTTGCGATCGAGGATTGCGCACCGGAAACCGTTATGCTTTCGGCGGAGGACACCAAACGCGCCGTCACGGTTCTTGCGTGCGCGAGAACGGGCGTTCTGGAAATGAGCAAGCAAATCAAAGGACTTGTGGAATATTCGCGGAACCTCGGCGTGGTGCGGCAGGAAGAAGGAAAACTGACCTTCACCTTTTCAAGCCGCTCTCCGATCGAAAATCAGCTTGACGCCACCGAACGGGAACTGAACCTCTTTGCGGCGTCCGTGGGATGCACGGCAAACCATCACAGCCGCTACCCGGGGTGGAGCTACGCGCCCGCGTCTCCCTTGCGGGATGCCTACGGCAGAGCCTACCGCGAGGTTACCGACAAGGAAGCGGTCGTGAACGTCATCCATGCGGGGCTGGAATGTGGGATCATTCATTCGCATCTTCCCGAAATGGATATGATCTCGGTCGGACCCGATATGCGCGACGTTCATTCGCCGAACGAGACACTTGACCTCTCTTCCGTCGAGATCTTCTGGAAAACATTGGAACGGCTGATCGAAGCGCTTTGAAAAGAAGTTTGAGTCTAATCAATTATAATAAGACTTGTTATCATTCTAAAATTCAGAATAAAAACAGCCCCGTAAAAATCGCGTTTTCGATTTTTACGGGGCTGTTTTTATGTTTCGTTTACGGTAAGACGATCCACCATGCGGCGGATATCCGTTTGTATTTCCTCAATTGAACGAGCGGCATCCGCAATCTGAACGTTCTCGTCGGGAAGTTCGTCCCAAACGCGGTAAAACTGCGCTCGCACTCGTTCCAAACGTTCTCGCGTCTCGAAAATCTCTCTTGATGCGTTCCTGTGGGAAATGCGCGCCATGCTTTCTTCGGGGGAAAGGTCGAGAAACACGCAAAGATCGGGACGGCGGATCTCGGGACAATTCAGGTTCATGTCGCGGACCCATTTCGCGTCGGTTTCCGAACCCTGATAGGCGAGGGTGGAATAATAGTAGCGGTCGCAGATCACGTCCATTCCCCGCGCGAGCGCTTGCCCAATTCCGTTTTCGGGATCGACGTTGTGGCTGACGCGATCGAGCGTAAAGAGCGCGGCAAGCTCGCAAGCGGTGCGCGACACCGTGCCCGAAAGCGCGTCGCGGAGCATCCGCCCGATCGTAGAGTCGGTCGGTTCGGCGGTGCGGAACACCTTTCTGCCCCGTTCCCGCAAGTAGGTTTCAAGCAGTTCGATCTGCGTGGTTTTTCCCGCGCCGTCGATCCCCTCGAACACGATAAAACGCCCGCGCGTACTTTCCGCGGTCATTGCGCGTCACCGTCCTTCGGCGGTTCGGGAGAACTTGACAAAGGGTGTCCTTCCAGTTTCGCAAGGCGCGCTTTGAGCGCGGCGATCTCTTGCACGATCGGGTCTGGCAGGTGGCATTGATCCATCTGGTCGTAAACGCGAATACCGTCGCGGCGCACCACGCGGGCGGGAATGCCGACGGCGGTGCAGTTTTCGGGTACCTCGCGAATGACGACCGCGTTGGAAGCGATCTTACTGTTAGAGCCGACTTTCACAGGCCCGAGCACTTTTGCGCCCGCGCCGATCATCACGTTGTCCCCGATCGTCGGGTGACGTTTTCCAACGTCTTTTCCCGTACCGCCGAGCGTTACGCCCTGGTAGATCGTGCAGTTGTCGCCGATTTCGGTCGTTTCTCCGATCACAACGCCCATGCCGTGGTCGATGAAGAGCCCTTTGCCGATCTTTGCGCCCGGGTGAATTTCGATGCCGGTGAAAAATCGGGAAAGCTGGCTGATGGCGCGGGCGGAAAAGAAATAGCCGTTTTGGTACAGGCGATGCGCCACGCGATGCGCGAGGAGCGCGTGAACGCCCGAATAGAGCAAAAGGATCTCCGCGCTGTTGCGCGCGGCGGGATCCTTGCTTTTCACGGCTTGGATCATATCGTGAATTTCCCCGCGCAATTCGGAGAAAATCGGGAAGATTGCTTCTGCGGAGGACTTGTTCTTGTCCATGCGGCACCTCCGTTTTTTGTATTCTGATACCATTATACACGATTTTCCCGCCTTTGTAAATAGTTTTTTCGGTTTTTTCGGCAGACTGCGAAAAAACATTTTTTCCGGATTTTTGTAAAAACGATTGACAAAGCGAATAAAATATGGTAGAATAAGAACGCTTGAGGGAGTAGCAAACGCGGCGCCGCCGCGGGAACAAGCCAACATCCCGTCGCATTTCGCGTCTGGCTTGTTTGAAATTGCGAGACTCATGCGTTGCCGAGGCGATGCATGGGGTCTTTCTGCGAAGAAGAATCCGCTATCGTTTTTCGGTAGACGGATTTTTATTTTTCGGAGTGTGTCGGAACCGACGATGACTTGGAATTTTCTTTTTTTCTTCAATAGTATCCTGCTTGGGGTCGGGCTTGCGATGGACGCGTTTTCGGTCTCTCTCGCAAACGGGATGAACGACCCGTCCATGCGCCGCGGGCGCGCGACGGCGATTGCGGGAACGTTCGGGGCGTTTCAGGCGCTTATGCCGCTGGCGGGATGGATTTTGGTGCATACGGCGGCGGAAAAATTCGAGGCGTTCCGCAAATTCATCCCGTGGATCGCGTTGATCCTGCTTTGCTGGATCGGCGGAAAGATGCTCGCCGAAGGGATCCGCGGGCGCAGATCCGACGACCCCGACGGCGAAGAGAGTACGGTGACCTCGTTGGGGGTTCGCGTGCTTCTCGTTCAGGGGATCGCAACTTCCATCGACGCGCTTTCCGTCGGCTTCACGATCGCGGATTACGGTTGGGCGGCGGCGCTGGTCGAGGCGCTCCTCATCGCGCTGACAACCTTTGCGATCTGCATGGCGGGCGTTTATCTGGGACGCAAATTCGGAACGCTTCTTGCTTGGCGCGCGTCGATCCTCGGCGGCGTGATCTTAATTGCCATCGGGATCGAAATATTTGTGAAAGGTTTTTTCTGAAAACACCGTTTTTCGGCCGCACGGGGTGAAAATTTACGGTTTCGTATTTGAAAAAGGACGTTTGAAAAAGGAGAATGAAACATGGTAAAACCGATATTGCTGTTTATCCTGGGGTTGGTTCTGCTCATCAAGGGCGGGGATTGGTTTGTGGACGGCGCGGTCGGCGTTGCGCGGCGCTTCCGTCTGCCGGAAATCCTGATCGGCGCCACGGTGGTCTCCATCGGCACGACCCTGCCCGAGGTGATGGTGTCCGCCACTTCGGCGGTGCAGGGACAGTCCGAGATGTCCTACGGAAACGC
This sequence comes from Clostridia bacterium, assembly GCA_017613355.1. Lineage (GTDB taxonomy): Bacteria > Bacillota > Clostridia > Oscillospirales > CAG-272 > UMGS1865. The sequence goes on along the minus strand of JAGAEA010000037.1, from coordinate 30,230 downwards.
CGTCGGCTCGATCATTTGCAACGCGGCTTTGATCGCGGCGGTCACCATCGCCGTGCGCCCGGGGGCGGTGAACCGGCGGAGCATGAAACTGCCTGTCGTTTTCTTCTTTCTGTCAGCCGTTCTTTATTGTGCGGTGTCGTATTTTGCGGGAACGTTTGCCCGACCCGTCGGGATCGTGTTGCTCGCGATCTTCCTCGTTTATATGATCCTTTCCGTTCGCGAAGCGAAGCGAAATCCCTTGCCCGCGCTTGCCGAAGGACAAGCCCCCGAAGAACCCATGGAGTTTTCGTCCGAAGCCGCGGCCGTCGGTTCCGACGTGCCCGAGGAGCAACCGGAAACCGATGCGCCCGACCCGTCGGCGGAAAAGAAAAAAGCCCGTCTCGCGCTCTTGAAAGACCTTGCGTTTCTCATCGTCGGAGCGGCGCTGATCGCCGTCGGCGCGCGGCTTTTGGTGGATAACGGCACCGAGCTTGCCCAAAAGATGGGCGTTCCCTCCACGGTCATCGCACTGACTTTCGTGGCGCTCGGCACCTCGCTTCCCGAGTTGATCACGGCGATCACGTCGCTCATCAAGGGACACAGCGCCTTGTCCATCGGCAACATCATCGGAGCAAACCTGTTCAACCTTGTTCTGGTTTGCGGACTTTCGATCACCCTGCGTCCGTTTGACGTCCCCGCGACCTCTTTCATCGGCGGGGTGAACACATCTCTTGTGATCGACTTGCCGCTCATGGCTTGCGTCATGCTGATCCTGACGGTTCCCGCGTTGCTTCGCGGGAAGCTCGCACGCTGGCAGGGCATTCTGCTTCTCTGCCTGTATGCGGGGTTCTGCGTGTTTCAATTTGTTATTTGACCGGAAGGAAACCGAAAAAATGAAGATCCGAAAATCCGTTAAAGAGGACATCCCCCGCGTTCTCGAAATTTATGCCGACGCGCGCCGCCGGATGCGCGAGAGCGGAAACCCGACCCAATGGGGCGACGTGTGGCCGCCAGACGACATGATCCGCGAGGACTGTTCCCCCGAGGGACACGGCTACGTGATTGCGGATGGCGAACGCATTTGCGGCGTGTTCGCGTTTTATCTCGGCGAGGATGAGACCTACCGCGAAATCGACGGTGCATGGCTCAACAACGAGCCTTACGGCGCGATCCACCGCATCGCGTCGGACGGCGTCGCGCGCGGAGTCCTTCGAGCCGCCGTGGAGTGGAGTTCGCGGGTTACGAATAATCTGCGCGTGGATACCCACGCGGACAATCGCGCCATGCAGGCGGCGCTGACTGCCGCAGGATTCCGGCGGTGCGGAGTCATCCGCGTATTTCCGGACGGCGTTCGGGACGACATCAGTTCCGAGCGCATCGCGTTTCAAAAGATCGTCCGATAAAAAACTTCGGAAAGAGGACTTTTTCTCGCGGAAAAGTCCTTTTTTGTTATTTTTTCTTTCATCGAAAAGGACAAACGGAACGAAATGACCGAAGCGCAAACGAAAAATCGTGGAAATATACCGAAAAATTCATAAAATATGCCGAATATTCATCAAAAAATGAATAGAATACATTTTTTTTGAAAAAACATGAATATTTTTTCATTTTTTCTCTTGACAAACCGCAAGAACTTGTGTATAATATAGAAAAGATAAAATACAACGGCGTCGCGAGGGCTTTCCGAAAAGCGGAAAACGAGCGTTCGCCGATCGGAATCGGAGTTTTATGATGAAGATTTTTATTGACGGCGCCGCGGGAACGACCGGTCTGCGGATCCATGAGCGGCTTGCCGCACGGAGCGATCTGACGGTATTGACCCTTCCCGACGATCGGCGAAAAGACCCTGCTGCCCGCGCCGAATGCATGAATCGCGCCGACGTGGTGTTCCTTTGCCTTCCCGACGCGGCGGCGGTGGAAGCGGTGGGACTTGTGCAAAATCCGAACACCGTCGTCATCGACACCTCAACGGCACATCGGACGGCGGACGGCTGGGTTTACGGATTTCCCGAACTCGACGGACAGCGGGAAAAAATTTGTTCCTCGAAGCGAATCGCCAACCCCGGGTGCCACGCGAGCGGTTTTATCGCTTTGGTTGCCCCGTTGGTTCGAGCGGGCGTTCTTTCCCCCGATGCGTTTCTTTCCTGCTTTTCCTTAACGGGGTATTCGGGCGGCGGCAAAAAAATGATCGCCGATTACGAAGTGCCCGACCGCGATCCGCTCCTTGAAGCGCCGCGCCAGTACGGACTTTCCCAAGCGCATAAACATCTTCCCGAAATGCGGGTTTACGGGTCTCTCGTCTCGCCGCCGTGCTTCTGCCCGATCGTGGCTCCGTACTACGCGGGGATGGAAGTGACCGTTCCGATCGACGGACGGATGCTCCGCGGCGGCGCGGACGCGGCTCGTTCGGTTTATCGGGAGATTTACGGAAAGGGTCTCATCCGTTTTGCCGAAACCGCCGACGAAAACGGGTTTCTTTCCGCCGGAGCGTTTGCGGGGCGGGACGATATGCAGGTCGCCGTTTTCGGCAACGAAGAGCGCGTTTTGCTGGTTTCCCGATTTGACAACCTCGGCAAAGGCGCGTCCGGCGCCGCCATTCAGAACATGAATTTGGTGTTGGGTCTGCCCGAGGCAACGGGATTGGTTCTCAATTGAAAAAAATACCGAAAAAGAAAGGTTTTCAGAAATGATACATTTGATGGAAGGCGGCGTTTGCGCCGCAAAGGGTTTTTCCGCCGCAGGCGTTCATTGCGGCATTCGCAAAAATAAGACCAAGCGCGATCTCTCGATGATTTACAGCGAAGTTCCCGCTTCGGCTGCCGCCGTTTACACGACCAACCTCGTCAAGGGCGCGCCCCTGATCGTAACGAAATCCAACCTTGCAAACGGTCGCGCGCAAGCGGTCATCTGCAACAGCGGAAACGCCAATACCTGCAATGCAAACGGCATCGAGATTGCCGAAGCGATGTGCGGTCTCGTGGGAGACGCGCTCGGCATTTCTCCGAAGGACGTGATCGTCGCGTCCACGGGAGTCATCGGTCAGCCGTTGGATCTCGCACCCATTCAAGCGGGCATCCCGCTTCTCGTCAAGGCGCTTTCCCCCGAGGGCGGAGTCACTGCCGCCGAGGGGATTATGACGACCGACACGATCCGCAAGGAAGTTGCCGTGGAATTCACGGCGGGCGGCAAGGTCTGCCGCTTGGGCGGCATGGCGAAGGGAAGCGGCATGATCCACCCCAACATGGCAACCATGCTCGTCTTTCTCACGACCGACGCGGCGATCTCTTCCGAAATGCTTGCAAAGGCGCTGAAAACCGACGTTGCCGACACCTTCAACATGGTCAGTATTGACGGCGACACTTCCACCAACGACATGGTTTCGATCCTTGCCAACGGGATGGCGGGCAACGCCGAGATCACGACCGACGGCGACGATTTTGCCGCGTTCATGCGTGCGCTCAACACCGTCACGGTCGGGCTTTGCCGCATGATCGCGGGCGACGGCGAGGGCGCGACCAAACTTTTGGAATGCAAGGTGACGGGCGCCGCCGACCTCGGCGTGGCAAAAACCGTTGCGAAGAGCGTCATTTGTTCCAGCTTGCTCAAAGCCGCCATGTTCGGCGCGGACGCCAACTGGGGTCGCGTGCTTTGCGCTATCGGATACAGCGGAGCGGAGGTGGACGTCAACCGCATCGACGTTGCGTTCACGAGCGCGGCGGGAACGGTTGCCGTTTGCAAGAACGGCGCGGGCGTCGATTTTTCGGAAGAGATCGCCAAAAAGGTGCTTTCCGAAAAGGAGATCGTGATCGAGGTCGGGCTGAACGCGGGAAACGTGTCGTCCACGGCTTGGGGCTGTGACCTGACCTACGACTACGTGAAGATCAACGGCGATTACCGTACATGAGAAAGGAAACGGGATATGCAGAATGCGTTTTCCAATGCGGAGCGTGCCGAGGTATTGACCCAAGCGCTTCCGAACATCAAGAAATATAACGGCAAGATCGTGGTCGTCAAGTACGGCGGCAACGCGATGGTCAACGAACAACTCAAACAACAGGTCATGGAGGATATCGTTCTTTTGCACCTGATCGGGGTCAAGGTCGTGCTGGTACACGGCGGCGGACCCGAGATCAACGATCTGATGGATAAACTCGGCAAAAAGTCCGAGTTTGTGGACGGGTTGCGCGTGACCGACAAAGAAACCGTGGACATTGCGCAAATGGTGCTCGCGGGAAAAGTCAACAAAACGCTGGTCAACCTGTTGGAAATGAAAGGCGGCCGCGCCATCGGACTTTCGGGCATGGACGGGCATTTGATCGAGGCGAAGATCAAGGACGAACGGCTCGGATACGTGGGGGAGATCACGAATATCAATATCGCTCCCGTGACCGATCTGCTCGAACGGGGATATATCCCCGTGATCTCCACGCTGGGATGTGACCGCGACGGCTGTACCTACAACATCAACGGCGACACCGCCGCCGCGCATATCGCGGGTGCGCTCGGTGCCGAGCGGTTGATTATGATGACCGACATTGCGGGCATCCTGCGCGATCGCAACGACCCCGCAACGTTGATCCCCGAACTCTCCATCAAGGAGACCGAACAGCTCTTCCGCGACGGCATTATTTCGGGTGGAATGATCCCGAAAGTCAACTGCTGTGTGGAAGCGATCCACCGCGGCGTCGGGTGCGTGATCATCATGGACGGTCGCGTCCCGCATTCGATCCTCATGGAGCTTCTGACCGACGAAGGCGCGGGCACGATGGTCACGGGGAATTGACGGAAATTTACGGTACGTATATCAAAAAACGGGCGTTTTGCCCCGAAAAAGGATTTGGTTTTCATGAGTAACATTCAGGAAAGAGATCAAACTTACGTTGCCGCGACCTACGCGCGTTTCCCCGTTGAGATCGTTTCGGGAAAAGGGTCGGTGGCGGTCGACAGCAACGGCAAAGAATATATCGACCTCGGTTCGGGCATCGGCGTAACGAGCTTCGGCTTCTGCGACGACGAATGGGTCGCGGCAGTCACCGCACAGCTCGGGCAGGTTCAACACGCTTCCAATCTGTATTACACGGAGCCCTGCGGAAAGCTCGCCGAAATGCTCTGCGGAAAAACGGGCATGAAGAAAGTATTTTTCTCCAATTCGGGCGCCGAAGCAAACGAATGCGCCGTCAAAGTTGCGCGCAAATATGCCGCCGACACCTACGGAGCGGAGCGGAATACGATCGTCACGCTCGAAAACAGTTTTCACGGTCGAACGCTGACTACGCTCGCCGCAACGGGGCAGGCAAAATTCCACGCGCTTTTCCAACCGCTCACTCCGGGGTTTGTCCACGTCCCCGCAAATGACATCGGTGCGATGAAAACCATGGTGGAGAGCGTTAAACCCGCCGCCGTGATGATCGAATGCGTGCAGGGCGAGGGCGGCGTCAATCCTTTGGAAAAGACCTATGTCCGCGAGGTCGCCGCGCTCTGCCGCGAACACGGCGCGTTGCTGATCGTGGACGAAGTGCAAACGGGTAACGGCAGAACAGGAAAGCTCTACTCTTATATGAACTTTGACGTAACGCCCGACATCGTCACCACGGCGAAAGGCCTGGGCGGCGGACTTCCCATCGGAGCCACGCTGCTCGGCGAAAAGGTGAAAAACGTTCTCGGTGCGGGCGACCACGGTTCCACGTTCGGCGGCAATCCCGTTGCCTGCGCGGGCGCTGTGAGTATCCTTTCGCGGATCGACGAGGATTTGCTCGCCGAGGTTCGCCGCAAGAGCCGTCTTGCCTTCGGGATGCTCTCCGGTGCGGAAGGGATCGAGTCGGTCACGGGCATGGGACTCATGATCGGGGTCAAAACCGTCAAACCGGCGGGAGAGGTTCTCGCGGCGTGCCGCGAACGCGGTGTACTTTGCCTCTCCGCAAAGGATAAAGTCAGACTCCTGCCCCCGCTCAACATTCCCGAGGAACAGCTCGTGCGCGCGCTGGAAATTTTGCGGGACGTGTGCGCCGAAGGACTTCCGAAAGACGGATTGTTGGATTGAAAAGGCCTTGCACAAAAAAGAAAAAGGATCGGAAAGATATGAACTTGAAAAATCGTCATTTTTTAACATTGCTTGATTTCACGCCGAAAGAAATCGAGGGACTTCTGGATCTTGCCGCCGAATTGAAGGCGCAAAAGAAACAGGGAATCCCGCACCGTCTCTGCGAAGGAAAGAACGTTGCGCTCATCTTCGAGAAAACGAGTACCCGTACCCGTTGCTCCTTTGAAATTGCCGCGTCGGATCTCGGAATGCATCCCGTGTATCTTGACCCGAAAAGCTCGCAGATTGGGAAAAAGGAAAGCATCGCCGACACCGCGCGTGTGCTCGGTCGGATGTTCGACGGCATCGAATACCGCGGCTACGGGCAAGAGATCGTGGAGACTTTGGCAAAGTATGCGGGGGTACCCGTTTGGAACGGATTGACCAACGAATATCACCCCACGCAAATTCTTGCCGATTTTCTCACCATCTGCGAGCATTTCGGATCGCTGAAAGGGAAAAAACTGGTCTATATGGGCGACGCGCGCTATAACATGGGCAACTCGCTCATGATCGGTTGCGCAAAAATGGGAATGCGGTTCGTTGCGTGTGCGCCGAAAGCGTATTTCCCGAATGACGCATTGGCGGCAAAATGCCATGCGATCGCGGCGGAAACGGGCGCGGAGATCGTGTTTGAGACCGATCCGCTCAAAGCCGTTGCGGGCGCGGACGTGATCTATACCGACGTTTGGGTCTCCATGGGAGAACCCGACAGCGTTTGGAAAGAGCGCATCGAGGCGCTTCTGCCCTACCGCGTGACCGAGCAACTGATGGCGGCGGCGGGACCCCAATGCCGCTTCATGCACTGCCTGCCCGCTTTCCACGATCTCGGAACCGAGGTCGGGCGGCAGATCCATGAAAAATTCGGCATCGACTGTATGGAAGTGACCGACGCCGTTTTCGAGGGCGAGGCTTCCATCGTGTTCGACGAAGCGGAAAACCGGATGCACACCATCAAAGCCGTCATGGCGGCAACACTTGCCTGACCGCAAAATCCTTCCGAGGAGAAACCCATGGAAAAAGCATATTTGATCTTACAGGACGGAACGACCTTTGAGGGCGAACGGATCGGCGACGCGGGAAACGCGGTCGGCGAACTCGTGTTCACCACGGGCATGGTCGGCTACACCGAAACGCTGACCGACCCGAGTTACGCGGGTCAGATCGTTTTGCAGACTTTCCCGCTCATCGGCAACTACGGGCTTGCCCCCGAGGATTTCGAGGGAAAGACCGCCGCGCGCGGGTACGTGGTGCGCGAGTGTTGCTCCGAACCGTCCAATTTCCGCGCACGGATGACGCTGAACGAGTTTCTTTGCGCGCGTCACATCCCCGGGATCGCCGGAGTGGACACACGCGAGATCACGCGCCTGATCCGAAAGCACGGCGTGATGAACGCCGTGATCTCATCCACCCCCAAGGTCGATCTCGAAGCGGTCAGGGCATACCGCGTGACGGGTGTGGTGCCGTCGGTCAGCTGTGCGAAAAACACGATTTACAAACCCGAGGGAAAATTCACCCACACCGTGGTACTGGTCGATTATGGCGCGAAAGAAAACATCGTCCGCAATCTGACACGCCGCGGCTGTCGGGTCATCCGCGTTCCCGAGAATACAACCGCGGAGGAAATTCTGGCTCTTTCGCCGGACGGCGTCATGCTTTCCAACGGACCCGGCGACCCCACCGAGAATACGGCGGCGATCGCCGAGCTGAAAAAGCTGATCGGGAAAGTCCCCGTGTTCGGCATTTGTCTCGGGCATCAGCTTGCCGCGCTTGCCATGGGCGGCAAGACCGTCAAGCTCCCGTTCGGTCATCGCGGCGGCAACCAGCCCGTGCGCGAAGTGGGTGGCGCGAGAACCTATATCACCAGTCAGAACCATGGATACGCCGTGGTTTCAAGCACCCTTCAAGGCGTCGGTCGGGAGCTGTACGTCAATGCCAACGACGGCAGCTGCGAGGGAATGGAATACCCCGGGAAGCGGTGCTTCACGGTGCAGTTCCACCCCGAGGCTTGCGGCGGACCGCATGACACCGAATTTTTGTTTGACCGTTTTATTGCCATGATGGGAGGGGAAAACCATGCCGAAGGATAAGAACATCCGAAAAGTGTTGGTCATCGGTTCGGGTCCCATCGTCATCGGGCAGGCGGCGGAATTCGACTATGCGGGCGCGCAGGCGTGCCGTGTGCTTCGGGCGGAAGGGATCAACACGGTGTTGGTCAATTCCAACCCCGCAACCATTATGACCGATCAGCACCTTGCCGACGAGATCTATCTCGAACCGCTTGACGCCGAAACGGTCACCCGCATTATCGAAAAGGAACGTCCCGACGGACTTCTCGCGGGGCTCGGCGGGCAAACGGGACTGACGATCGCCATGCAGCTTTCGCGTCGGGGCGTGTTGGAAAAATACGGCGTTCGTTTGCTCGGTTCGGACATTGACGCGATCGAGCGGGCGGAGGATCGCGAACGCTTCCGCGACATGATGAAATCCATCGGGGAGCCCGTTGTGCCTTCCGAGATCGCGGTCACGGTGGAGGAAGCCGTCAAAGCCGCGGATGACATTGGCTATCCCGTCATCGTCCGCCCTGCCTACACGCTCGGCGGAAGCGGCGGCGGAATTGCCGCGAACGAGGCGGAACTGCGCACCATTGCCGCCACGGGGTTGGACCTTTCCCCCATCACGCAGGTGCTGATCGAAAAGTGCATTGCGGGGTGGAAGGAGATCGAATTCGAGACCATGCGCGACAGCGCGGGGAACGTCATTGCCGTTTGCTCCATGGAGAATTTCGACCCCGTTGGCGTTCACACGGGCGATTCGATCGTTGTCGCGCCCGCTCTGACGCTCGCGGATAAAGAATATCAAATGTTGCGGAGCGCATCGCTCCGCATGATCTCGGAGCTTGGGATCGTCGGCGGTTGCAACTGTCAGTTCGCGCTCAATCCCGAGAGTTTTGAGTATGCCGTGATCGAAGTCAACCCGCGCGTTTCGCGTTCCTCGGCGTTGGCTTCCAAGGCAACGGGTTATCCCATTGCCAAAATTACCGCGAAGATCGCGCTCGGCTATACGCTCGACGAAATCAAAAACGACATCACGGGCAAAACCTGCGCCTGCTTCGAGCCGACGCTCGACTACGTGGTGGTCAAATTCCCGAAATGGCCGTTCGATAAGTTTGCGGGGTCGAGCCGTGCGCTCGGAACGCAAATGAAGGCGACGGGCGAGGTTATGGCGATCGGACAGAGCTTCGAGGCGGCTTTGCTCAAAGCCGTTCGGGGTGCGGAAATCTCGCTTGACACGCTCAACGCGGCACCGCTTGACGGTCGCCCCGTGCGGGAACGCCTTGCCGAGCAGAACGACCGCCGCATTTTCACCGTATTCGAGGCGCTCAAAGCGGGGGTCACGGTCGAGGAGATCCACGCGGTGACCATGATCGACGAATGGTTCCTGACGAAACTGCGCGGACTTGCCGAATTTGAAGCGCGTGTATGCGAAAAAGGGCAGATTTCCGAGAAAGATTACCGCAAAGCGAAGCGCCTCGGGTATCCCGACGCCGCCATTCGCCGCCTGACGGGAGCGACCTATTTGCCCGACGGAACCTTCTCCTATAAAATGGTGGATACCTGCGGCGCGGAGTTCGACGCGGAAACCCCCTATTTCTATTCGGTGCCGAGCGGCGTTTGCGAAGCGCGGCAGCATCCGAGGAGTGGAAAACCCGTGGTGGTCGTGCTCGGATCGGGACCCATTCGCATCGGGCAGGGGATCGAATTCGATTACAGTTCGGTGCATTGCGTTTGGACGCTGCGGGAAATGGGCTATGACGTGGTTATTGTCAACAACAACCCCGAAACCGTTTCCACCGACTACGACACCGCCGACCGCCTTTATTTCGAGCCGCTCACACCCGAGGATGTGATGAACATTATCCGCGTGGAGAACCCGATCGGTGTGGTGGTTGCTTTCGGCGGGCAGACCGCCATCAAGCTCACGGGATTTCTCGACCGAGCGGGCGTTCGGATCTTGGGAACGTCGGCGGAAAGCATCGACGTTGCCGAGGATCGCGCGCGCTTTGACGAACTGCTCGAACGTTTCGACATTCGCCGTCCGAAGGGGATGGGCGTTTCTTCCATGGAGGAAGCGATCGCCGCCGCGGAGCAGCTCGGCTATCCCGTTTTGCTGCGCCCCTCCTACGTCATCGGCGGGCAGAACATGATGATTTCGAGGACCCGCGAGCAGACCGAGGCATACATGAAGAAAATTCTCGCGGGCGGGATCGACAATCCCGTGCTGATCGACCGCTATATGCCGGGAGTGGAACTTGAAGTGGACGTGATCTCGGACGGTACCGACGTGCTGATCCCGGGGATCATGGAGCACATCGAACGCGCGGGCGTGCATAGCGGGGACTCCATTGCCGTCTATCCGCCCTACAACCTCGACGACCGTTCGCTGGAAAAGATTTGCGACTGTTCCGAAAAGCTCGCGCTGGCTCTCGGAACGCAGGGGCTTGTCAACATTCAATATCTGATCTACGAAGGCGAGCTTTATGTGATCGAGGTCAATCCGCGCGCGTCGCGGACGGTGCCGTATATCAGCAAGGTCACGGGCGTTCCCATGGTGGATCTCGCTTCGCGCGTGATGCTCGGCGAGCCGTTGAAGTCTCTCGGCTACGGAACGGGACTTTACCGCACGCCGCCGTATTGCGCCGTGAAAGTCCCCGTGTTCTCCTTTGAAAAGTTGAGCGACGCAAATTCCATTCTGGGACCCGAAATGAAGTCCACGGGAGAGGTGCTCGGTATCGGGAAAACGGTTGCCGAAGCACTCTTCAAGGGGTTGACGGCGGCGGGATTTTCGGTGCCGTCGGCAGTTGGAAAGCATCGGGCGGGCGTGCTCGTCAGCGTTGCGGAATCCGACTATGAAGAGATCCTTTCCGTTGGAAAACGGTTCTACGACCTCGGAATCGATCTCTATGCCACCACGGGAACGGCAAAAGCCATTGCCAAGTTGGGAATTCCCGTGACCGACGTCAAGAACGGTGCGGCGTCCGTAACCGCTCTGATCGAAAGCGGAAAGATCAACTATATTATTTATACGGGAGCGATCCATGACGCCACGGTGGGAGACTATAACCTGATCCACCGCCGCGCGATGCAGCTCGGCATTCCTTGCCTGACGTCTCTTGACACGGCGGGCGCGCTTGCCGGGATCATCGAAAGCCGGTTTACCAAGGAAAATACCGAACTTGTGGACATCAACCGGATGCGGGATAGCCGCCGTAAAATTCCGTTTGTCAAAATGCAGTCCTGCGGGAACGATTATATTTTCGTGGAGAACTTTCACGGGGAGATCACTTGTCCCGAGTCGCTTTGCGTCAGCCTTTGCGCGCCGCATTACGGCATCGGAGCGGACGGCATCGTGCTCATGGAGCCTTCGACCGTTGCCGACGTGAAAATGCGTTCTTTCAACCGCGACGGAAGCGAAGGAAAAATGGCGGGGAACAACATCCGGTGCGTCGGGAAGTATGTCTATGATAAAGGCATCGTCCGTCGGGATACGCTCACCGTGGAAACGCCGAGCGGCGTGCATCGTCTGCGGCTCTTCCTGCGGGACGGAAAGGTCGGAACGGTCAGTGTGGATATGGGCAAAGCGATCATGGACGCGAAGGCGATCCCCGTGAAAACCGAGCTGCCGCAAATGGTCAACGAACCCGTCCGCATTGCGGACGCCGACTGGAACGTCACCTGCGTTTCGGTCGGAAACCCGCATTGCGTGGTGTTCTGCGACGCGATCGACGGGCTGGACCTCGCAACCGTGGGACCGAAATTCGAGCATTCCGAGCTGTTCCCCGAGCGGGTGAACACCGAGTTTGTCCGAGCGGTGGATCAAACCACCCTGCGGATGCGGACGTGGGAACGCGGAAACGGAGAAACGCTCGCTTGCGGAACGGGGGCTTGCGCCGCCGTGGTCGCCGCCTGCGAGAACGGACTTTGCGAAAAAGGAACCGATATTCGGGTCAAGTTGACGGGAGGAGATCTCATCGTCAACAACGCAGAGGACGGCACCTTGACGCTCACGGGTCCCGCCGTGCTCGTTTACGAAGGCGAATTTGAATATTGAGAAAACCAAAACCAAACACAAAAAGAGCTTTGCGGCGCAAATACCGAAAAGCTCTTTTTCGTTGCCCGATCGTTTCCATCGAGAAAACATAAAAAGTTTTATAAAAAAGTTTTCAAAACCACTTGACTTTATCGCTTTACTGTGCTAAAATGATAAAGTGATAAAGCGCAAGTATTACATTTCATGGAAGAACAGAGAGGAGAACAGATATGGAGAAGAGCAAACACGCGGATCGGGAAGCCCTTTGCCGCGCCATACTCTCCCTGCAAACGGTGGACGAATGCGAGGCGTTCCTCGACGACATTTGCACCATTCGGGAATTGCAGGATCTGACCCAGCGTTATTCGGTCGCCGTTCTGCTCGACGCGGGCAAGAACTATATGGACGTCTCGCGCGAAACGGGCGCAAGCACGGCAACCATCAGCCGTGTCAACAAATGCCTGAATTACGGAAGCCGCGGCTACCGCACCGTTCTTGATCGAAGAGAGGAGAAACCATAATGAATCAAACGGATGTTTTCAAACCCGAGGAGCGCGTGGCGTTCGCCCTGCGTTCGCTCTACCGCTCCTACGGCTATTCGCAGTTCCGCATGAGCAAGTTCGAAGAGTACGATTTTTACGTTCGCAACAAGAGCTTCCTCGTGTCGGATAATATCATCACGTTCACCGACACCAACGGCAAACTCATGGCGCTCAAACCCGACGTGACTCTTTCCATCGTCCGCAACACCAAGGACGGCGAGAGCGGCACCCGAAAAGTTTACTACCATGAAAACGTTTACCGCCCCGCCCGCGGAAGCCGCACCTACCGCGAGATCGCGCAGGTCGGGTTGGAATGTATCGGCAACGTGGATGACTACGCCATTGCGGAAACGCTGACGTTGGCGGAACGGAGCCTTGCCGAAATTTCGCCGCGCCATGCCCTCGGCATTGCTCACCTCGGCATTCTCGCCGAGCTCATCCGTCGGGCAGGCTACCCCGAGGAGAGCCATTCCGAACTCTTCCGCATGATCGGGGAGAAAAACCTCGGCGAGCTGAAACTTCGTTCGCCGGAGTTCGGCGTTTCGGTCGATCACGCGGAAAAATTGTTCGCCGTCCTTTCGGGAACGGGAGAGGTACAGTCCACGTTGGAATTGTTGGCGTCTCTCTATGGCGACGAAGCGTGGAAATCGGACGTTTCGGCGTTGCGCCGTGTGCTGAACGTGCTGCCCATGGAATGCGTAAGACTGGATTTTTCGGTGGTCGGCGACCGCAATTACTATAACGGTATCGTGTTCCACGGCTATGTGGACGGCGTTCCCGATCGCGTTCTCTCTGGCGGGCAATACGACAAACTCATGCAAAAGCTCGGTAAAACGTCCGGCGCCATCGGATTTGCCGTTTACCTCGACGGGATCGAACGGCTGACCCCTTCCGCGAACGATTACGACGTGGACACCGTCGTTCTCTACGGCGAGAACACCGCGCTTTCCGACGTTGCCGGAACCATGCAAAAGCTGACCCGCGCGGGCAAACGGGCAATCGCCGTTCGCGAACTGCCCGCGTCCATGGTCGGGCAAGAGCTGATCCGCCTTTGAAAGGAGACCCACATGAAAGAATTGATCAATATCGCGCTTCCGAAGGGAAGGCTCGGCGAAAAAGTTTACTCCATGTTCGAGGCGGTCGGCTACGATTGCCCGTCCATTCGCGAGAACAATCGCAAGCTCATTTTCGAGAACGAGGCAGCGGGAGTACGCTATTTTTGGGTCAAGCCTTCGGACGTGACCATCTATGTCGAGCGCGGAGCGGCGGACATCGGCGTTGCGGGCAAGGATATTCTGCTTGAATATGCCCCCGACGTTTATGAACTGCTCGACCTCTGCACGGGTAACTGCCGCATGGCGGTCGCCGCGCCCGTCGGCTTCCGCGACGATCCTTCGCGGACGTTGCGCGTGGCAACGAAATTTCAGAATATCGCAAAAACGTATTATGGCGGTCAGGGTCGCGAGATCGACATGATCCACCTCAACGGTTCCATTGAGCTGGCGCCCATTCTCGGGCTTTCGGACGTGATCGTGGACATTGTGGAAACGGGAACGACCTTGCGGGAAAACCACTTGGAAGTGGTGGAGAACATCGTGCCCATCAGCGCGCGGCTGATCGCGAACAAAGCAAGTTATCAATTCAAGAATGCGCAGATCCGCGAGCTGACCGAACGACTTGCCGAATGCGTGGCAAAGAAACAGGCGGGGGCGGAAGCATGATTAAGATTTTACGTTACGGAGAAGTGAAAAACAGCGAGATATTCGCTCGCGTGGTGCCGTCGGTCGATGTGGCGTCGATCGTTGCCGACATCATTGCCGACGTTCGGCGGAACGGCGACCGCGCCCTGCTCGCATATACCGCGAAATTCGATAAAGCGAACCTGACGTCCCTCGCGGTTACACCCGAGGAGATCAAAGAGGCGGTGGCAAAGGTCGAACCGCGTTTCCTCGAAATTTTGCGGCGTGCCGCCGCGAACATCCGCCGTTTCCATGAAAAGCAGGTACGGCAGGGATTCGAGATCAAAGACGAAAACGGCGTCGTCATGGGGCAGAAAGTCACTCCCGTCGATCGCGCTGGGCTTTACGTCCCGGGCGGCACGGCGGCGTACCCTTCCACCGTGCTGATGGATTCCATCCCCGCAAAAATCGCGGGCGTGGGCGAGGTCGTCATGGTCACGCCCCCGGGGAAGGACGGCAAGGTCAATCCCGCTATTCTCGCGGCGGCGCAGGTGGCAGGCATCGACCGCATTTTCAAAGTGGGCGGCGCACAGGCGATCGCGGCGCTGGCGTACGGGACCGAAACAATCCCGAAAGTGGATAAGATCGTGGGACCCGGAAACGCGTTCGTCGCCGAAGCGAAAAAACAGGTGTTCGGCGAGGTCTCGATCGACATGATCGCGGGACCGAGCGAAATTCTCATCGTTTCGGACGGCAAGAGCGACCCGCGCCATATCGCCGCCGATCTGCTCTCGCAAGCCGAGCATGACAAGCTCGCGTCGGCAGTGCTGGTTACCGACTCCCCGGACTTGGCTCTCGCCGTGCAACGGGAACTCGAAGAACAGATCCCGAAGCTCGAACGTGCCGAGATCGCGCGGGCGTCGATCGATAACAACGGAAAAATCATTGTTGCGAAAGACCTCGAAACCGTCATCGACATTGCCAACGAGATCGCTCCCGAACATTTGGAACTTTGCGTGGACGATCCGTTCGCCTACCTCGGAAGCATCCGCCACGCGGGGTCGGTTTTCATGGGGCGGAATTGCCCCGAGGCGTTGGGCGACTACATGGCGGGACCCAACCACACGCTCCCCACGGGCGGCACCGCGAAATTTTCAAGTCCGCTCTCGGTGGACGATTTCGTTAAGAAAACGCAGTTTACTTATTTTACGAAAGATGCGCTCGCGGAACTCGCCGACGACGTTGCCTGTTTCGCGCGCCTCGAAGGATTGACGGCGCACGCCAAAAGCGCGGTCATTCGCACGGAGGAAGAAAGTAAATGAGCCGATTTTTGCACGAACGGTACGCAAATTTGGTTCCGTATGTTCCCGGGGAACAGCCGAGAGAGCGTACCTACATCAAGCTCAATACCAATGAATCACCTTTCCCGCCGTCACCCCGCGCGATCGAGGCGGCAAAGCGGGAAGCCGAACGGCTGCAGCTTTATTCCGACCCGACGGCGAAAAAACTCAACGAGAGTTTTGCCGCCCTGCTCGGCGTCGGCACGGATGAAGTGATGGCGACGAACGGTTCGGACGAAATTCTCAATTTCGCGTTCATGGCGTTCTGCGGGAAAGACCGCCCCGCCGTGTTCCCGAATATCACGTACGGGTTTTACCGCGTGTTCGCCGATCTCCACGGCATCCCGTTTACCGAAGTCCCGCTGAACAAGGATTTTTCGGTGGACGTGGACGGGCTTTGCCAAAAGAAAGGAACCGTGTTCCTCGCAAACCCGAACGCGCCCACGGGCACCGCGCTTTCCGTGCGGGAGATCGAGCGGATTTTGAACGCGCACCCGAACGATGTTGTGGTCATCGACGAAGCTTACGTGGATTTCGGAGCGGAGACCTGCGTGCCTTTGATCCGAAGATATGAAAACCTGCTCGTCACGCAGACTTTTTCCAAATCGCGCTCCATGGCGGGCGCGCGGCTCGGCTTCGGCATTGCACAGGCACCGCTGATCGCCGACCTGCAAGCCATCCGCAATTCCACCAATCCCTATAACGTCAACCGTATGACCATGGCGGCGGGGATCGGCGCGATCGAGGACGAGGCGCAGACAAAGAAAAATTGCGAAATCATCATCAAAAACCGCGAATTTTGCACACACGCATTGCGAAATTACGGATTTGAAGTGGTACCTTCGCAAGCAAACTTCCTGTTTGCGAAGCACCCGAAAATCGGAGGTAAGGCGCTTTATCTCGCCTTGCGGGAGCGGGGAATTCTCGTGCGTCATTTCGAGACGCCGCTTCTCAAAGATTATAACCGCATTACCGTTGGCAGCGCCGATGAAGTGAATGCGCTTCTCGCGGCAATTCAAATGATTTTGGAGGAAAACAAATGAGAACAGCAAATGTGACACGCAAAACCAACGAAACCGACATTCGCCTGTCGTTGAACCTCGACGGAAGCGGAGTTTCCGAAATCAACAGCGGGTGCGGCTTCCTTGATCACATGCTCACGCTTTTTGCCCGTCATGGGCGGTTTGACCTGAACATCACCTGCGCGGGCGACGTCAATGTGGACGATCACCACACCGCCGAGGATATCGGGATCGCGCTGGGCAAGGCGTTTGACGCGGCACTTGGCGACAAAAAGGGAATTACTCGTTTTGCAAATACCGTTCTGCCCATGGACGAGGCGCTCGTTCTTTCCGCGGTCGATATTTCGGGCAGAGGGTACCTCGGCTATGAAATGACGCTCCCCACCGAAAAGGTGGGAACCTTCGATACCGAGTTGGGCGCGGAGTTCTGGCTCGCGTTTGCCCGCAACGCAAACGTGACTTTGCACATCCGTCAGCTTGCGGGGGCAAATTCGCACCACATCCTCGAAGGCGCGTTCAAATCGGTGGCGCGTTCGCTCCGTGCGGCTGTCGCCATCGACCCCGCCGCCGCGGATGAAATTCCGTCCACGAAGGGAGTTCTTTGATGCTTGCGATCGTCGATTACGGCGTTGGAAACCTGTTTTCCCTTCGCTCCTCTTTTGCCGCCATCGGGTCGGAAGCGGTTGCCACGTCCGACCCCGAGGTGATCCGCCGTGCCAACGGTGTGATCCTGCCCGGGGTGGGCGCGTTCCGTGACGCCGCCGCGAAACTGCGGGAAACGGGACTTTGGACGGTTGTCCGAAATGAAGCGAGCGCGGGAAAGCCGCTCCTCGGCATCTGCCTCGGAATGCAGATGCTGTTTGAGAAAAGCTACGAATATGGCGAATACGAGGGTTTGGGTCTGATCCCCGGGGCGGTTCGTCCCATTGCGGACGTGATCCCGAAGGATTATAAAATTCCCCATATCGGTTGGAATGCCCTGCATCTCGTCAAGCCGTCCCCGATTTTTTCCGGCATCAAAGAGGGCGACCACGTGTATTTTGTTCACTCCTATTACGCCGCCGACTGCGACGAAGCGGTCATTGCCACCACCGACTACGGTGCGCCGCTCACCGCCGCCGTTCGGCGCGACAATGTGATGGGGTGTCAGTTCCATCCCGAAAAAAGCGGCAACGTGGGACTTTCCATCCTGCGCGCGTTCGTGAATTTTGCGGAAGGGGGAGCGGCGATATGATCCTGTTACCTGCCATTGACCTTTCGGATGGTCGCGCCGTGCGGCTCTTGCGCGGAGATTACAACCAAATGACGATTTACAACAATGACCCCGTTGCCGTGGCGAACGACTTTGCCGAAGCGGGCGCGAAGTGGATGCATCTGGTCGATCTGGACGGTGCCAAGAGCGGGGAAACACCGAATTATGAAACGGTGCTTCGCATCAAGAGATCCTGCGGGCTTTCCTGCGAGATCGGCGGCGGTATTCGGAACATGGAAACGGTGGAACGGTACCTCGCGGCGGGTCTGGATCGCGTCATTCTCGGCACGGCTGCGCTCGCCGACGAAGCGTTCCTGTGCAAAGCGGTGGAGCGTTACGGGGAGCGGATCGCCGTCGGAGTTGACCTCAAAGACGGGTATGTTGCCGTCAAAGGTTGGACGGAGCGGTCGGACACCGATGCACATACGTTTTTTGAAAAACTGCAAGGGATCGGCGTGAAAACCGTGATCTGCACCGACATTTCCCGCGATGGCGCCATGAAGGGAACCAACCGCGCGCTTTATCGGGAACTTTCCCGACGCTATTCCGTGCGCCTGATCGCATCGGGCGGGGTTTCTTCCATGGAGGACGTGCGGGCGCTTGCCGGAATGGGTCTTTACGGCGCCATCATCGGCAAGGCATACTACACGGGGGCGATCGACCTCGCCGCCGCGATCAAGGAGACAACATGATTACCAAACGCATCATCCCGTGCCTCGACGTCCGCGACGGGCGCGTGGTCAAGGGAGTGAATTTCGAAGGTCTGCGGGACGTGTCCTCGCCCGTCACGCTCGCCGAATATTACAGTCGGTGCGGCGCGGACGAACTCGTTTTCTACGACATCACCGCTTCGGCGGAGGGACGAAAACTGTTTACCGACATTCTGACCGAAACCGCAAAACGGGTCTTTATCCCGCTCACGGTCGGCGGCGGCATCAACACGTTGGAAGATTTCGACCGCGTTCTCAAATGCGGCGCGGATAAAGTCAGCGTCAATTCGGGAGCGATCCGCAACCCCGACTTGGTTCGTGCGGCGGCGGAACGCTACGGCAACCAATGCGTAGTGCTCTCGGCGGACGTCAAACGAGTGGACGGCGTGTTCCGTGTATTTGCCAAAGGCGGCAGAGAGAACACGGGCATGGAAGCCATCGGATGGATTCGCCGATGTGTGGAAGCGGGCGCGGGAGAGATCGTGGTCAATTCCATCGACACTGACGGGGTAAAGGGCGGTTTTGACCTGGAAATGCTGGATGCGGTCTGCCGTGCGGTGGACGTCCCCGTCATCGCCTCGGGCGGTGCGGGACGTATCGAAGATTTCATCACGCTTTTCAAAACTTTGCCGCGTGTGGACGCGGGGCTTGCGGCGTCCATCTTCCATTTCGGGACCGTGAAGATCGACGATTTGAAAACTCAAATGAAAGCGGCGGGGATCCCCGCGCGGATATAAAAAGGAGAACATTATGCTGAACATTGACGAACTGAAATTCGACGCAAACGGATTGATCCCCGCGATCGTGCAGGACGCAAAGACCCGCGAGGTGCTCACGCTTGCTTACATGAACCGCGAGAGCCTCAAAATTTCCATGGAAAAGGAGCTGACCTGCTTTTGGAGCCGTTCGCGGCAGGAACTTTGGCTGAAAGGCGAAACGAGCGGGAATTACCAACACATCGTTTCGATCACGGCGGATTGCGACCGTGACGCGCTCGTGGTGCTGGTCGAACCCGACGGACCCGCCTGCCACAAGGGAACCGTATCCTGTTTTGTTGATCCCGTTTATGAAAGTGAGAACCGCCATGCCTTTTCGCTCCAATCGCTCATGAAACTGATCGAGGGCAGAAAGACCGAGAAAAAAGAGGGTTCCTACACCACGTATCTCTTTGAAAAGGGATTGGACAAAATTCTGAAAAAGGTCGGCGAAGAGTGCACCGAAGTCATCATTGCGGGCAAGGCGCAGGACAAAGCCGAAACCATCTATGAAATTTCCGATTTGACCTATCATGTCATGGTTCTGATGATCGAGGCGGGCATCTCGCTGGAAGACATCCACAACGAACTTGCTTCGCGCCACGTCATCGATAAAAAGGTCAAGCAGGAGAAAATGACGGGAAATCAAGCGTAAAACCTTCTCCCGCAAGACAAAAAACGATTTTGCTTTTTTATTGGAAACGACAATGTGTTTCGGCAGAGAGATTGTTTTCCTTGCCACAACGGATTATCATGAGAACAGGTGATGAAATGGAAAACGAAAAAGACTTGCCGACACGAAAAAGAAATCGTTTGGAGAATTATGATTACAGTTCTTGCGGTGCATATTTTATTACGGTATGCACTTTGGAAAGGCAAAATTATTTTTGGAAAAGCATTCATACTGCTCGGGAAAATGAGAACATCACCGTAGGGGCGACCATTGGTCGCCCGCCGAATATCGAATTGTCTCCGTATGGCAAAATCGTATATGACGCAATTCATAACATCTCTTTTATATACCCCGCGTTATCGGTTGAGAGTTATGTGATCATGCCGGATCATATTCATTTATTATTACGGATACGTGCCGACGAATGCGGGCGACCAATGGTCGCCCCTACGGTAGCAAGGGTTGTAAAACAATTGAAGGGATATGTTTCCAAGCGGGTGAATACGACGATTTGGCAGAAATCGTTTTACGACCACATTATCCGAAATCGTGAAGATTATGAAGAACACATAAGGTATATATACGAAAACCCGATCCATTGGTATTACGACGAATTAAACACAGAGAGCAAAACTTGCCATACAACATATAAATAGATAAAATCCCGACAGATATTTTATCTGTCGGGATTTTATCGTTTTTATGAGCAGGTCACTTTTTTGGATTTTTTTGTGCGTGTGTGCGAAAATCGACGTTTTTCAGCCGTGAAATCGCAACCACAGGGCTGCAAAACCGAGGCAAAGAACCGCTTGCAGACCCTTGCGGAACGCGAAGCGACCGAACCGTAAACTCTGCCCGTCGCAAACGGCGAGCGTTTGAAAATGCACCGAAAGTCCGCTCCAACCGATGGCGGCGGCGCAGAAAAGCAGGGAGAGCCGACGGTCGGGGAGCGCGGCGGCGTCCGAGACGCCGCCCGAAAGTTCGAGCAGGCAGGAGACGACCGCCCGAAGCGGATCGGACGCCCCGAAGCGGGAAAGTACCGCGCTCGCCGCGGCGGAAACCGCCGAGAAAAATACGATGTAAGCACAAAGGTTCAGCGCGGCAAGCGCGGCTCCGCGCAGCGCATCCGTCAATCGGACGGGGAACGACGTCGGACGGGTCGAGCCGTGGCTCGGAGTGTAGGATTTTGGGAAGGTTGTCGTTTTTCGAAAAGTCGAAAAAACACCGACGATCCCCGCCGCCGCGAGTGCGCTTCCCCAAAGAAACAGCCCCGTTGCGCGGTCATCGAAAAGTCCCACCCCAATGCCGCCAATGAGAAAAGCGGGAGAGGGAACGCTTGCCGCGGCGATCACCCGTTCTGCTTCCTCGCGGGTCAGACGACCGTTTTTCAGTTCCGTCGCGGCACACCGCGCACCAACGGGAAATCCGCAGACCCAACCGAGCAAAATCGCGGTACCCCCCACCGCCGATAAACGGAAAAGCGATCGCAATCCTTTCCCCCGACCGTTTGGCAGTCCGCCGCCCGACAGAAGAAGGTCGGAAAGGACGAGAAACGGAAAAACGGAAGGGATCACGTTCAGCGCCGAAATGCGAAGTCCGCGAAGCACCGCGTCGCGCGCAAGCGAGGAGTCGCGCAGAAAGAAAAGCATACAAAACAGAACGCCGACCGTCGGGAACGCCTGTCGAAAGAGTAAAAGTCCCGAACGGTATCTTTTTCGGCGTTCTGCTTTTTGCGTTGTCATGCCGCGACCCTCCTTGGCATAAAATGGTTCTGTATATTCCAATCTGTACGCAGGGAAACGGCGTTTTATGCGTACGGGGAAAGCAGGGGACGGATGGAAGAACGGAAAAAATGGACGGAACGGATACGCCGTCATTTCGGCGGGACGGTGTTTTCCGAAATGACGGTGCTTTACGGAAACCGTCGGGTAAACGTGCGGGGATGCCGCAGGATCCTTTCCTATGACCCGAAAGAGATCCGTTTGGCATTGCGCGATCGGGAGTTGCTCTTGCGAGGCAGGGATCTGCGGTGCACTTCATTCACGGGCGGGTGTGTGACCGTTGAGGGAATTCTGATCGCCGTGGAATTGTCCGAGGGGAGAGACGAACGATGAATTTTGTTTTGCGGTTGCTCGGTTACCGAACGCTGGAAGTCGGGCGGGAGGACGTGACCCGTCTGCTCAATTTCTGCCTTGCCGAGGGCGTGTCGCTTGCCGCCCCCGAAGTTTCGGAAAACGGGGGATTTCGTTTTCGCCTCGGGCTTGTTTCCGCTTCGCGCATCCTTCGCGCCTGCCGCGCCGAAAAAATCCCCGTCCGTTCGGCGGGCGGCGGTCTGCCGTTTCTGCTATGGCGGTTGAGAGATCGGGCGGGGTTGGCGGTCGGCGCGATCTGTGCGGTTTTTCTGTTCGTTCTTTCGCAAAAGGTCGTTTGGACAGTCCGTGTGAGCGGAAACGAGCGGTTGACGGCGGGGGAGATCCGACAGGAACTTTCAAAAGAGGGACTGTCGGTCGGGAGCTACATCCCGAAGCTCCGCGCGGGCGAGATCGAGACCCGTATCCTGATGCGATCGGAAGACCTCGCGTGGCTCGCGATCCACATGGACGGAACGGTCGCGGTGGTGCAAGTGGTCGAGCGGGCGCCTGTTCCCGAGCGAAACGGCCGTCCCGCCAATCTCGTTGCCGCGAGGGATGGGCAGATCGAGGGGCTGGAACTTTTCCGCGGACGCGCGGCGGTGCATATCGGTCAACCCGTTCGAGCGGGAGATCTGCTTGTCAGCGGCGTTTACGACAGCGCCACGCGCGGCTACCGCTACACCCGTGCGAGCGGGCGGGTCATGGCGCGAACCGAGCGCGTGATCCGCGTGGAAATTCCCTTTACCTACGAGGAAAAAATTTATGAAGCGGAAAAACGCGGGGGAACCGTCCTGCAATTCTTCAATTTTTCGTTAAATTTTTCAAAAAACAGTAGAAATGAACCGCCGTTGTGTGATATAATAGAGGTGACCACAGGAAAAGATTGGCTCGGGATGCACGATTTGCCCGTTTCCGTTCTTCGGCGCACCTACCGACCGTACATCCTGCAATCGGCGGAGCGATCCCCCGAAGAGGCTTTGGAGATCGCCTATGAACAGCTCGGAAACGAACTTTCCGAACTCTCGTCCGACGTGCAGCCGATCGGCAAACGTGTGACCACGACCATTACCGACACGGCGCTGATTCTGGAATGTCATCTTACCTGTGTGGAAAACATTGCCGTTCAGAACGAATTTGACGTGGTGGAACCGTCCTGACGGCGGGAAGGATGTCTATGATCCGTAAAACCGTAAAAATCGAACAACCCGACGCAACCGCAAAAATTTTCGGGAGTTTCGACTCCAACGCGTCCCTCATCGAAGCGCATTTCGGCGTGACTCTGCGCAATCGCGCAAACGGGGACGGCGACTCCATTCTGATCGAGGGAGCCGACGAAGAAAAGGTCTCGGCGGCGTTGCAATGCATCCGCTATTTGCTTGAACTCGCTCCGAAAACCGACGTCATTTCCGACCAAAGCGTGCAATACGCGATCGACATGATCGTGGGCGGGCAGGGAAACGAACTGCGCGCCATGGGCGACGACTGCATTTGCGTCACCGCCAAGGGCAAACCCATCAAGGCGAAGACGGTCGGGCAGGGGCAGTATGTGGAAGCGATCCGAAAGAACACGATCGTGCTCGGCGTCGGTCCTGCGGGAACGGGAAAAACCTTTCTCGCGGTCGCCATGGCAGTCAAGGCACTCCGCGAAAAACAGATCAGCCGCATCATTCTCACGCGCCCCGCGATCGAAGCGGGCGAAAAACTCGGGTTTCTCCCGGGAGACCTGCAAAGCAAGATCGACCCCTATCTCCGCCCGCTTTACGACGCGCTCTATGAAATGCTCGGGGTGGACACCTATCAAAAGCTCGTGGAAAAGGGAACCATCGAGATCGCGCCGCTTGCGTATATGCGGGGTCGGACGCTCGACGATTCTTTCATCATCCTCGACGAGGCACAAAACGCCACGCCCGAACAGATGAAAATGTTTCTCACCCGTCTCGGCTTCAATTCCAAGGCGGTGGTAACGGGCGACCTGACGCAAACCGACCTGCCGCGCGGGCAGAAGAGCGGACTTTCCGCCGCCGTAAAGATCCTCGAAGGGATCGACGACATCGCCATCCATGTTTTCAACGAACGGGATGTGGTTCGTCACCGATTGGTGCAGAAAATCATCAAGGCTTACGAAAAATATGACCGCGAGCAGCTCCGCCGCGAGAACGAGCGGGCGGAAAGGCGTTACCGCGCCGCAAAGAAACCGCTTGCGGATGAGGAAAAGAGAGGACGTTGAAATGGCAGAAAAAACGAACCTGAAAATCGATTTTGAAAACGAGCAGGAGCAGATACCCGTCACGTACAAGCTCAAAATGCTGATCCGCGCCGCCGCGGAAGCAACGCTCGACTACGAACAGTACCGAAATCCCGCGGAGGTCTCCGTCACCTTCACCGACAACGAAAAGATCCGTGCGCTCAACAAGAAATTCCGCAAGATCGATCGGGCGACCGACGTGCTTTCCTTCCCGCTCTTCGACTACACGGGCGAGCAGAACGAGCCGCCCGTGGACGAGCTGGTGGGAATGCTCGGCGACATCGTGATCTCCCTCGAGCAGGCGAAAAAGCAGGCGGATGAGTACGGTCACGGATTCGAGCGCGAAGCGGCGTTTCTCTGCGTGCATTCCATGCTCCACCTGCTGGGCTACGACCACGAAACGAGCGAAGCGGACGAAGCGGATATGCGCCGTCGGCAGAGCGAGATCCTTTCGCGGATGGGGTTGGAGGTCGGCAAGTGAAATCCGAAGAGCAACGGAGCGAAACGATCCTGCCCGATAGCGCGGGTAAAACCGAAACGTTCTTTACGCGGAATGTCAGGCTCATCACCTTTTTGACCTGCATCGCGATCTTTCTCGCCTTTTTCGGACCCGTCAGCGTGTTTACGATCGGGAAACTGATCGAGCGGCGCGCCGATCAAAAAAAGCCGATGACGGTGGAAGAAACGCTGAAGCTCGCAGAAAATCCCGCGGCGGTCACATTCGATCTTCTGCGCAAATACGACGGACGGTACAACGAGACCGAGACCGTTGAGGCATACTACATGGATTTTGAAAAATACCTGATCCTCGCGATTCGGAACAAGACGACGGGAAAACTGACCGTTTTTCTGGAAAACCTCGACAGCGGCGTGCGGATCAATCTGTTAACGGACGACGTTCGGGC
Source organism: Clostridia bacterium (assembly GCA_017613355.1). GTDB lineage: Bacteria > Bacillota > Clostridia > Oscillospirales > CAG-272 > UMGS1865. The sequence goes on along the minus strand of JAGAEA010000037.1, from coordinate 4,827 downwards.
GTTTTTCGACGGTACATTGACACAACAAGAGGAGAGCGCGGCATGAAAAAAATCGGCTTTTTTGCCATCGTCGGGCGACCGAACGTCGGAAAATCCACTCTGCTCAATCAAATCCTCGGGGAAAAGATCGCCATTGTTTCCTCAAAGCCGCAAACCACAAGAAACCGCATTCTCGGCATTGAGACGCGCGGGGAAAATCAGTTCGTTTTTCTGGACACGCCCGGTATCTTTCAAGCGAAAAATTCGCTCGGAGACTATATGGTAAAAACCGCGAACAGCGCCATGCAGGACGCCGACGCGGTCATTCTCGTGGCGGACGCGGGTTTTGCCCCGGGGGAAACGGAGACCCGTATCTTGCAATCGTTGAAGCGTTCCGAAATTCCCGCGATCCTCGCGCTGAATAAAGTCGATCTTTACCGTCGGGAAAAGCTGGCAAAAACCATTTCGGCGTATGCCGCCACGCACGATTTTGCGGCTGTGGTTCCGATTTCGGCAAAAAAAGGAAAATATATCGACGAATTGATGGCGGAATGCGAGAAATTTCTCCACGAGGACGAATGGATCTTCGCGGAAGACATGATCACGGATCAAACGCAGCGAACGCTCGCTTCGGAAATTATCCGAGAAAAGATTTTGAGAACGGTGGATCGGGAAGTCCCGCATGGGATCGCCGTTGTCATCGAGGAATTCCGCGAAGAGGAAACGGTCACGCACATTCGGGCGGAGATCTTCTGCGAAAAGGCGTCGCATAAAGGGATCCTTGTCGGCAAGGGCGGAGAAACACTCAAACGCATCGGTTCCTATGCCAGAGAGGATCTGGAAAAACTGCTCGGAACACAGGTTTACCTCGACCTTTGGGTCAAGGTCAAGGAAAATTGGAGAGACAGCCAACGCGGCGTGACCGATTTCGGCTATTGCGCCGATTGATTTTTGCAGAACGTGTCCCCGAAAAACGGGATTTTGCGAGAAAGTTCTTTTGCCCCTTTCCAAGGGAGCAAATACGTCCCGTTTCAGCTTGTCTATGCGCGAAAGTTCTTTTGCCTACTTTCCCGCAGGGAAAGTATCTTTTTATGAAAAGCAGGAGAGGAGGGGAAATGGCAACACATGAGAATATCAACGGCCTGATCCTCCGAACGAAGGATATGGGAGACCATGACCGATACCTTACCGTCCTGACCGCCGAGAGGGGACGCATCACCATTCTTGCCAAGGGCGGGAGATCGCTGAAAGGACCGCAAACGGCAGTCAGTCAACTCTATACCTATGCCAACTTCGAGTACTATCGGCGGGGGGATTTCAACATTCTCAAAGGTGGAAGCCCGATCGAGTCTTTTTACCGACTGGCACAGGACATGGATCGGCTGAACCTCGCGGCATATCTTTGCGAGGTCGCGGCGGAGTTCACGGACGAGGGTGAAGAGGCGGAGGATGTCCTGCGACTGATGCTCAATTCGCTCCATGCCGTCAGTCGGGGGCTGTACCCGCTCGAGCAAATCAAAGGAGCGTTTGAATGGAGAATTGCCGCCATTTCGGGGTATGAACCCGATTTTTCGGGATGCGCCGTTTGTCGGGAAACATACGCCGACCCGTTTTATCTCGACGTCATGAATGGGGCGATCATTTGTCCGAAGTGTTTGTCCGAAGCGGGAAGAACGGCAAAAATCGGAGCCTACGCGGACGAGTTGAGAGAGGCCGAGATCCGGGCGGTTTTGCCTGCGGCGGTCGTCGCCGCCATGCGGTATTGCTTGACAGCGCCGCTCAACCGTTTGTTTGCGTTTGAACTTGCCGACGCGAACGACCTTTCCGTGTTTGCAAAGCAAACCGAGCTTTATCTGCTTTCGCACGTGGGACACGGGTTCGAGTCACTGCGGTTTTACCATAAAATGCGAGAAACGGAACGCTGAGAGAAATAAAGGAACAGAATATGAGCATTTCCGATAAGACATTGATGACGTTGGAATTCGATAAGATTTGCGCCATGTTGGAGAACTGCGCCCCCACCGAGGGAGCAAAGGAACTGGCAAGGCGCCTTTTGCCGTCCACGGAAGAGACCGTCATTCGCCGCAGGATGGCGCACACCACCGACGCAAAAAGACTCATCGAGGTCAAGGGGGTTCCGCCGTTCGGCAGCATCCACGACGTTGAGAGCGCTTGCGAACGGGCGGAAAAGGGAGCCATGCTTACCACGAGAGAGCTTTTGGAAGCGGCGCGCGTTTTGCACAGCGCGCGGGCGCTCGCGGATTATAACAAGGTCAACCGAACGTTTCCGACCTCGCTCGATGAAATTTTCGAGCGGCTTCTGCCCAACCGAACGCTCGAAGAGAAGATCACGAGGTCTATCCTTTCGGAAGATCTGATCGCGGACGAGGCAAGTCGGGAATTGGCGGAGGTGCGGCGCAAAATCCGCGAGGCAAACTACCGCATCAAGGAGACTTTGCAGCATATCATCGGCGGCTCCTGTTCCAAGTACCTGCAAGAGGCGATCGTCACCATGCGGAACGGGCGGTACGTCGTTCCCGTGAAAGCCGAGTGTAAAAACGACGTCAAGGGACTGATCCACGACACGTCGTCCTCGGGTGCCACGGTGTTCATCGAACCGATGGCGGTGGTGGACGCCAACAACGAATTGCGGATGCTCGGATCAAAGGAAGCGCACGAGATCGAAAAGATCCTGTTTGCGCTCTCCGCGGACGTCGGAACCGCGGCGGAAAGCCTGCGGCGAGATTACTACAACTTGACGGAGCTTGCTTTTTGCTTTGCCTGCGGGGAGCTGTCGGCAAGAATGAAAGCCGACGAACCGATCCTGACCGACGACGTGATCGACCTGCGGCGTGCAAGACATCCGTTGATCGACCGCGAGCGCGTGGTGCCGATCAACGTGAAAATGGGAGACGGATGCGATACGCTCATCATTACGGGACCCAACACGGGCGGGAAAACGGTCACGCTCAAAACGGTAGGGCTTCTGACGATCATGGCGCAGGCGGGACTGCATATTCCTGCCGATCCCGAGTCGAAAGTCCGCATTTTCGAGCACGTGTTGGTCGATATCGGCGACGAACAGAGCATTGAGCAGTCGCTTTCCACTTTCTCTTCGCACATGGTCAACATCGTTTCCGTTATCAAGCGGATCGACGAGCGGTCGCTCTGTCTGTTTGACGAGCTCGGAGCGGGGACAGACCCCGTGGAGGGCGCGGCACTGGCGGTCGCCATCATCGAGGAAGTCCGCAAAGCGGGAGCAATGTGCATGGCGACCACGCACTATACCGAGCTCAAAACCTTCGCGCTCAAAACCGAGGGCGTTCTCAACGCGTCCTGCGAATTCGACGTGACCACGCTCAAACCCACATACAGGCTCATAATCGGAATGCCGGGAAAATCCAACGCGTTCGCCATTTCGGCAAAGTTGGAACTGCCGGCGGAGGTCATCGAGCGGGCAAAAGAACTTGTGAACACCGACCACAAACAATTTGAAGAAGTGCTGGGTCAGCTCGAAGCGGCAAGATTGGAAGCCGACCGGAACCGCGCCGAAGCGGAGCGGCTTCGCACCGAATACGAAAAACGACGCACCGACACCGAACGCGCCGTGGCGCAAATGCGGCGGGACGCGGAAAAAGAGATCGAACAGGAAAAACGGCAGGCGCGGCAAATGTTGGAGAGCGCCCGCGCGTCCAGCGATTTCATTTTCGGGCAACTCGAAAAGGCGAAAAAAGCCGAAGCGGCGGGACGGTTGCGGGAAGAATTGGACGACGCGAGACGCGCCGTTCGTGCGGAACTGCACCGCAGCGAGGATCGGGTCGATCCCGTGGAAGAGAAAAACGACGAACAGTACACGCTTCCGAGAGCATTGCGAAAGGGCGACCGAGTCAAGCTCGCGAACGTCGGAAAAGAGGGTGTGGTCGTCGATCTGCCGGATAGAAACGGGAACGTCATGGTGCAAACGGGTATTCTCAAAACGCGAACCAAGCTGGAAAATCTGCGGCTGATCGAGGAAGAGAGCCACATCATTCAAAACGGAAAACAATTACCCGCGGCGGGATACCGTGTCAGCGTCAACCGCGATTTTCGGGACGAGATCGACCTGCGCGGAATGCTCGGCGACGAGGGTTGGCAAGCGGTGGACAAATATCTCGACGATGCCGTCGTGGCGGGATTTACCAAGGTGCGCCTGATCCACGGAAAGGGAACGGGAGCTTTGAAGAACGCCATTTGGCAACGGTTGAAAAAGGATCGAAGGGTCGCGGATTTCCGCATCGGTCAGTACGGAGAGGGCGACGGCGGCGTCACGGTCGTGGAATTGAAAGCGTAAAAAAGCGCGTCGACGTCTGTTTTTTGCCGTGCAAATCGGAAAAAACGGAAAAAGAAACGGAAAAACTTGAAAAAATCGAAAAAATCTATTGCATTTTCGGTTTCGGTATGGTAAAATAAAAAGGTATCAATGCCCCCTTGTGAGAAAAACGAGAGGGAGACAGAGTGTTTTGGAGGACAGAAACATGGCTTTAACAAATGTATTGGCGGCAATTTCCCCCGTTTGGACATGGGTTCTCGGGGTGATCCTCGTGGTGCTTGCCGTATTTTTGGCGATCGTGATCGCGAAGCAGGCGGGAAAAGAAAAGGGGTTGTCCGGCACGATCGTCGGCAACTCGGACAGCTATTTCGGCAAGAACCGCGGCGGCGATAAGGACGCGATCCTTGCGCGCCTGACCATTATCGGCTCGGTTCTGCTGGTCATTTTGGTTTCCGTGTTGGTCATCATCGTCAAGAACACCAACTACACGGCGTGACCCGAAACAAACCGAAGAAAAGCCCGCGCCTGTACCGCTTCGG
>JAGAEA010000036.1 GCA_017613355.1 Clostridia bacterium | reverse complement strand
GGAATAGGTAAACGTAGTGTGCGCTTTTGATGCGGGGGCTGCTCGCTCCCCGCGCTCCTCGGCAAGGCCAACACCATTGCAACCCGAGAAAAATGCCTGCCATATCTATTGCAGACTTATCAGCAATTTCTGCAACTCTTTCACCCAATTGATGACGGAATCGAAGGGAATGATTTCCGAATGACTCCAGTAATATTCACCGTTTTTGTGTTCCGGAAACATCTCCAGTAGTGCCGGATATTTTTTCATCAGATCGGCAAGAATCCATTCTTGATGTGCGGTATTGTGACGGAGACCTTCCCAGATGATGCATTGAAATCCGGCGGAACGCAGCCATAGCGATATGCCGAGCGTGTTCCCGGCCAATTGATATCCCTGCAGATAAGTTTGACTCCACCAGTGAGCTTCATTGGCAAATGGTGTGAGATCCATATTTGTAAGTTGTTCACGCAATTGATCGTCGTGCTCCCAACACAAAGAGTTGAGTTCGTTTTGTACCATTCTCAAGCGCATGGGAAATTGGGAACTGACGAATTCTACCAATTTGTTGACCGTTTCTTCCGCTACCAATGCTTCAAGGGTGTCGCAACTTATCAGAGCTTTAACAACGAAACTCCCATATTTCCGTTCCCCATTGTACACATCATCAATATCCAACTTGATTTCCGGATATGCTTCGGCACATCTCCTGATTTCAGCAACAATCGAATCGTGAAGTCCAGAGCAGCCGAGCAAATTCTCCTCTTCCTCAATGCTTCCGAAGCCGCCACGCAGGAATGCATTGCCGTTCCACCAGCTGACGTTGTAAGATTTATCGTCGTGTCCCATAAAAATCCATGCTTCATCTCCGGTAAGTCCGGACTGAAATAGTTTTTCATACTGGATACGCAGTTTGCTTTGAACCCGTACGTTGAGACATTTGACGGTATCAAGACCGCCCAACCTAGCGTTCAGTGTAGGAACGAATTTATCTCGGAATTGTTTCAACCACCATGACGGATTGAAGTCTTCGATTTTCTTGGCAGCGACCGTTTCTTCCGTTACATGGACATTGGTGACCGCCGAAAAACGAATCAGCCGATCTATTGTTTCGGCGACCTCTTTGTCGTGGTTATTTTTATCTTCGCCTTCTTCCATAGGAATAATAGAACTGATTTTGTTGAGAAGCAACGAAATATCAGAGGCACGGCTTGAAAGATAATTGTCCTTTAGGCAGATTCTGAACAAAGTTTTTTCCCACGGGTCATCGAACAAATCGCCCTGTTTTTCCAACTTTTTCTGTTGTTCTTCGCTCAATTCCTGCAGAGACAGCTTTTTGACCAAAGAAATTTTTCCGCTGCCGTCGGATTCTTCCGTTTCATCTCCCCAATGGTGAAAATTCGGATATTCAAGCAAAGTATTGTAAACCAACGGATAGGTGATCTGGAGACAAACAAGGGCAAAGTTCACCTGCTTGTCGATCAGAATATCTTCAGGATTCTGTTTGTCGGTATCGCCATCACGCTTGACCTCTTCAGTCATTAGTTGAATCAACGACAGAATATTGGTAAGCCGTTTAAGCGAACGCGGATTAGTGCCGACGGAATACAACGCCATCTCGGAGAGGTTTTTCTTCAATTCCTCGTCTTTTTTTTCCTCGTCTGTAAGATAACCGATACGCCCCAACGCATCTATAAGAAAATTATCTATTCGATAGGAGCCTACCGGCATAGCGAACGGCAGCTGGATGATCTTATCGAAAAATGAACGGAACTCGCGGGCGTTTTTGTCGGTCAGCTCGCCGAATTTCGGCTTCAGTCCTTTGACGACCACGTCATAGTCGATGGCGAGAACATAGATGCAGTGTTCCAAGTCGAAGATGTTTTTCAAAAGTTCCAATATCTGGACGGCGACAGGAGGGTCGATGCGGTCAAGATCGTCGATGAAGAAAAGGAAACCCTTGTGCGGGTGAGTTTTTCCCTCTTCGCCTTTGAGAATCATAGCAATGAACTCTGCAATGGAATGGCGTAATTCCGCGATTTTGGAATCCCCGGTTATGGAATCGCTCTCCTGCTCCGCCTTGACCTTTTTCGCGGCATCGTTGAGTTCGGAGCCCATGGCGCCGGCGCCGACAACTTTACCGGCGATATTCATCGCGGCAATGGCGGCGATTTTGCCGACATTGGCAAACATACCGCCGATTTTACTTTTTTTCTCGTCCGATTCCCCGACGGCATTCCCCAGTTGATAAATGATGCCTTGCAAAATGCCGATAATGGAGCTCTCGGGATTACTCATGATCGAATACTGCCAAGTGTTAATCCACACCGGGTAGTACAACGCATCATCGACCTCGCAGAGATGGTATTTTAAGAGATTCATCAGCGAGGTCTTGCCGCTGCCCCATTCGCCCTGCAATGCGATCGTCAGCGGGGTATCCGCCCGCTTGATGAATTCCGTTAGAGCGTTTTCGTAGCGTTGGATGCCGAACTTGTCTTTTTTACTCAGCTCTTCTTGTGTAGAAATCGCAACAGGCTGATCTATGATACTGCTCTTGGGTGGTTCCGCCATTTTGTCTCTCCGTTAAAGCGCTGTCCGACACCATGTTGATGTGCCGGACAGCGTGAACATTCACCGTCGCGATCAATAGTCGAATTCAAAATTTGACATAAAGTCAAACTTATCCCAAAACTCTTGAGATTGCACATCGCAGATCAGGCCTTCGAAAAAGGCGTCGGCCTCGTCGTTTCTGCCGTGTCTGCGTTGGTAATCCCGATGATCCTGTTTGATTTCGGCAACGATTGCCTCGATTATTTCTTGGACTTCTTCTCCATTGCGGTTGTCGTCCCAGTTTTTCAAAATGAACTCAACCAAACTTCTGTCGACTCGCTTTTTCATTTTTTACATCTCCTCGTGTGAATTTGTACTTTACAAAGCAGGGCTGTGATTGCCCTTGTTGGGACCATTGGGATGTCGCGGGCACGAGCCTCCTGTAAGAGACATAATACTGCTGCGTTTGGCTCCGCAATATTTACAAGTGTACTGCGATTTTTCACTGCCCTCGTAAAGCGCATGCTTCCCCTTGTTCGGCCCATCGGGGTGCCGAGGACACGAACTGCCGGTCAAGCTTTGAACGCTTGACCTATAAGTCCCGCAATACTTGCAATAGAATTTCTCCATTCACATTTCCTTTCCCGTTTGTTTTTTATGACCTAATGCTCCAATATGGAGTGGTTCGTCAGGTCTTATAAGCTATAAAAAAGGCGTTCCCTGAAGTCGCACTCGCATCAGGGGCACGCCAATGCCCGAAAACCCATGCAAAAACAGAGAACGCCGACACCATATACCAATGGTGTGGCGCGTCCGTCAAGCAATTTCGGGTTTATCGTAGAAGTTTGGCGTTTCCTGATGCGAAAACCGTCTTGACCGCGCGTCTATTCGATTGTCAAATCCGTTGTGTCGTCGCTAAATACCGTCCCTCCGGTTGTGTTCGTTACGAAACAACGGCATTAATTTAGCACGGCGCACCGGGATTTGCAAATCCGGCGTATCCGTTTTGTCGGGCAAAAGGTATTGGCGCGCTCCGGATGCGGGCGCGCGTGCCGAATGCGTCTTTTTACCTCCCTGCTTATCTTCCGTAACGAGGCGGCGAAATCTATCACCTTGACGAAAGAAAAAACCGTTTTTTTGGGGGGGGCGATGGACCGGACACGGACAAAACACGGACAGAACACGGACAGACACCGGAATATGTGCAATATTTTTTCGTTTCGCCGCAAACGCCCGCGTGCCGCTGCCCACAACGTACGGTAAAATGGTCTGTCAACATTTCAATACGGGTAGCAGGACCCATAGCAAAGCGTGAATCCCTGCGCGCCCGGAAAAGGGCGCGCAGTGGCGGTTTCGAGTCCGCCAGTAGGTCCACACTTTGCGGTGGAACGATGCCGCGAACGGATATTGGCAGTTACATATCCCGGTCGGCGACAATAGGGGACGCGAGCGGCGTTGCCGTTAGGCATAAGCTGAAAGCGTCAACCCCTTTCCGCAACCTTATCAATAAAATTGCGGAAAAATGCATAGCATTTTTCTCGAGGTGCAGGGCGAGCCCTGCCGCGGGAGCTTGAGGGCGGCGCAAGCCCTCAAAAAGAAAACGCGATCCGACTGCGTCATATTCGGGGAAATAACGGCTTGAAAAAATAAAGGCGAAGCGTTATTTTACAGCATAGTTGACGGGGCGGAGTTTCCGCGTCGGGTGGCGAAAACGGTAAATAAAAGGGAAATGTCATGAAAGTCGTTCGCGCGTTTTGTTTGGGGCTGGTTTTTCTGCTGACGCTGACCGCCGTCGCCGAAAACGAGGCGGCTCCGTCGCCCGAAGAGGCGAAAAAGAACATGGAGACGGTCTGCGCCTACCTCAAGGAGGCTGGTGTCTACTTCATTGCGACGGTTGACGGCGACCAGCCGCGGGTGCGTCCCTTCGGCACGGTGAACATCTTCGAGGGGCGGCTCTACATCCAGACCGGGCGCAGGAAGAACGTCTCGAAGCAGCTCGCCCGCAACGGCAAGGTCGAGATCTGCGCCTACCAGCCGCAGAAGAAGAGCTGGCTCCGGCTGTCGGGCGTTCTCGTCGACGACGACCGCCGCGAAGCGAAGGAGTCGATGCTCGCCGCCTATCCGGGGCTCAAGCGGATGTACAGCGCCGACGACCCCAATACGCAGGTGCTTTACTTCACCAATGCGACGGCGACGATCGAAGCCTTCGGCGCGCCGCGGCTCGTACTCAAGTTCTGACCGCGCCCGCGCGAGTCGACGTCACATGGTGCGCGTGACGTACTCTTTCGCCATTTCCAGCATTTGGTCGGGAGCGTCGTCGATGGTCCCTTGCACCACCCGCTCGAACATCGGCAGATAAAGCTGCGTGTGCTGGAGCGTGGTCATGCGGTTGCGCAGCAGCGCCGCCGCATAGGGGGGATTCTTTTTGAACGCTTCCATCACCTGATTGAAGTGCCACTCGGGATAGCCGCGGTTCCAATACTCCTTGAGCACCGCGTGGAACCCCGCGTAGGGATCGGGTTCGAGGTCGCTCGAGAGCCGCTTGAGCGTGGCGAAGAATTCGTCGCGCGCCGCGCCTTCGGGGAGCTCAACCCCGTTCACCGTCAGCCGGTACGGGTGGAGCCTGAACCCGTGCACTCCGTCCTTCGCGACTTCCAACTCGACCAAATAGCCGTGGCACCGGTAGTAGAGTTCCTTGCTGCCGTAGAAAGCGGGCTTCCCCATGTAGAACATGAAGTTGCCGAGGCTGTAAAAGATCGGCACGCCGTCATATATCTCCAGCCCCTGCGGAACATGGGGGTGATGTGCCACGATGGCGTCGGGTTTTTCCTTCGCCAGTTCGCGGTAGGTGTCGATGCAGTACTGCGACGGATACGCGACGAATTCGATGCCGCCGTGCGGGATGACGATCACGAGGTCGCAGCTTTTTTTGAGTTCGCGGATCGCGGACTTCGCGCGTTCAACATCCCACCCGGCGACGCCGAACTTGCCCGGAGCCGCGGCGGTGAGATCGTGC
>JAGAEA010000035.1 GCA_017613355.1 Clostridia bacterium | reverse complement strand
GTTAATTCTGCCCCGCAAAGCCGCAAAGCGGCTTTGCGGGGCTTTTGCCTTTTAAGTATAAACGTCCCAATCGAAGGTAATGTTGGACATGCCGTTGCCTTGCTCGGCGCTGTCTTTAACAGTCAACAGATCGTCTGTGATCTCATAGATTTTCAGTTCCGGTTGTGTATACTGTTTCATATCTGTTTCCTCCTTCGGTTCAGGATGCGAGATCCAGCGTCATAGCGGTGTAATCGCTGTAATAGGTTTCGCCGCCCTTCTCGTGGAAGGTACGGATCAACAGCGTCACCACGCCGATCGACGTCGGAACGTTATCCAGCGTTGCCGTGTAGAGATAATCCACGCCTTGGCTTGCCGCCGTGACGGGGACACCCGCGGCATAAACGGACGTATAAACCGTATCGGTGTCGCCGGTAAATCCTCTGGACGCGCCTTCGGTACCGTAGTAAACTTTCACATCGACGCCGACCGTGTCCACGGTCAGGTCATCGGTCGTTCCGGCAACCATGCGGATACTGCGGGTCTCGCCGGCAACATTGGAAAGCTGCGCACCGATCACCGAGGTAACGGTATTGAACACCGCGTCATCCGCCCATGCAAGAGTCACTTTGTTATTGCGGAAAACATAGGTATCGGCATACGCCGCATTCAGCGCGATATATGCGTCAACGTAGTTCTTCGTATAGGTCAACGGGCTGTAAGTGCTGTTGCCTTCTCCGCGACCGAAGTTGTTCGTGAAAGCGACGACACCGGAGCCGTCCGGCGTTTGTGCAATCTGCGTCCCTACGATCGCGTCGCTTTCCTGCAAGTTACCGAGGAACTGAACGGCATTATCCACACCGCGCCGTATTCCGCCGACGATACCTGCCGCATACGCAGCACTGCCATCGGCTCTTGCAATCGTGCCGGTGTTAATGCAGTAGCGAACATTCGCGGTCGATCCGTTCTTTACGTAAATATACCCCGCGATACCACCGACGCTCGATGCATTGGTGGTTCCAAGACAAGTAATCGTTCCATTGTTGATGCATCTTTGAATGGTAACATCGGCGGGTGCTGTGCTGCCACCGCCCCAAGCTCGACCAACACCCAAAATACCGCCTACCTGACTATACGAGCTAATCGCACCATTGTTGATGCATTCGGTGACCGTTAAAGTGGTGTTATTGTCGGCAACGGTTCCCACGATACCGCCAAATCCACTCTGTTTCCTACTCATATCTGTGTCGCTGCGGTTGGCTGACGTATCAGTAATCGAACCGGTAAAGGTACAGTTCCGGATCACACCTTTTACGGATCTGACATCGCCAGCAATGCCACCAACACAAACACGTTGCGGATCGCTTCCGCCACCTTCGACAATCGTTGCTGTTACATTCACATTCTGAATGGTAATGGTGTTGCTCGTCGTACTATAAACACTTGCCGCAACTCCCCCGATTGGCATACCGCTTTGACCGTTTGCTTTTGTGGGATTCCAGCTTGCTCTTCCCGCTTGCACGATGTTCAGATCCTTAACCGTGGCACTTCCACCCAACTGTCGGAACAATCCGCCATTGATGACGGCACCGACCGCAAAAGTGATCGTGTGTCCGTTTCCGTTCAACGTGCCTGTGAATGCAGAAAGATAATCCCACGTGCCGGTAATTGTAATATCATTCGCCAGCGTATAGCTGCCGGATGTTGACATTGCGGCAAGATCCGCTTGATTACTGACCAGATTGGATGATAGGCTACCGCTCTGTGTGTACTCTCCGCGTTCCCATGCCAGTGCAACCCGATTGCCGTATTGAGTGTAAACATCGGCATAGGTTGCGTTCAATGTGTCCGCCGTAGCAGCTGCTGGATTGTTATAGTTGTTGTCTGTTGTCAGAGAACCGTCGCCTTCCATCGTATAGTAATAACTACCGGTATGACCGCCGCTATTTGCCGTCAACGTCCCATAGTTGACATTTCCACAGATCGACAAGGTTCCCCTACGAAAACGGGTAACAATACCGGAAGCGGTCGCAGTAGACGCTGCGTTCATCGTTACAAAACCATAGTTGATGTTGTTGTTTACGACTCCGGTCGCTCCGTCTTTAACATAAATATAACCCGCGATTCCACCCGCAGTTCCGGTTGCGGCGGTCTCTGCACAATAGATTGATCCGTAGTTGACACATCTCTCAATGATAACGGATGCAAGACCGGTTCCGCCGCCGCTCCATGCGCGGGAATATCCGAAAATTCCTGCCACCTGTCCGTAGCCGGTAATATTACCGTTGTTGACACATTCGGTAACTTCAACCGGTCCGCCGTTTCTGATCGCCACGCCGATAATTCCGCCGTAACCGCTCACTTTCGCACTCATATCAGTTTTGCTGCGATTAACGTCACTAATCGAACCGTTGAACGTGCAGTTTGTAATGCTCGTGACCATGCCGATCTCGCCGACGATCCCGCCGACCGCATAACCTTTTTCGTTATCGATTGTGGTGATCGAGGTGATATTTGCCGTAACATTTACATTCCGAATATAAATCGTGTTCGAGGCATTCGCGGTGATCGAGGTGTTATTGCAATCGGACGGATATTCGATGCTTGCAGCAAGCACGCCGACGCAGTACGCGCCGCTTCCGTCCGGCGCGACGGGCGTATAGGTCACACCGCCCGCCTGCACGATGTTGAGGTTCTTAACGGTTGCTTTCGAACTCAACTGCCGGAACAGACCGCCGGTCATGGTGGTACCATTCGCAAGGGTAATCGTGTGTCCGTCACCGTCCAGCGTTCCCGTAAACGTGGTGGAATAATCCCACGTTCCGCTGATGGTGACATCGTTCGCCAACTTGTAGTTGCCGCTTGCCGACATTGCGGCAAGCCCTGCCTGGTCTGTGATCAATGTCGGTTCATCCGCCGATACCGTTGTAACGGCGAGCGGTACGAGCAGCGTGACCAACATGGCAAAGACCAGAAATAGGGAAATGCGTTTTTTCATGGTTTGTCTTCTCCTTTTACGTTTGTTTTTTGGGAATTGGGGATCCAAATTTGATTTACGGGAGAATTTACGGGTGGGTCAGTCCTCTTTCCGTCGAGTCGCCGCCGTTGCCCCTGCTCCGCCGAGGACCATGACCAGAGCCACCGCTCCGCCGATCCCGACCGAGGATTTGCAACCCTTCTTCTTTTCTTTTTCTCCCGACTCTTTGGTTCCGTCATCGGGAGCGGTGGTTACGGGTTCGGTCGTAGTCGGCGCCGTGGTAGCATCCTCGCCAACGGGTTCTGTGGTCGGCTCTTCGGATTGTGTGGTCGGCTCTTCGGGTTCGGTCGGAGCCGGTACCCATGCCAGCATGATCTTGTTTTCCCTGTAGGTGTAAACGTCGGGATATGCCGCATTCAAAGTTTCATAAGCGGCTTCGTAAGCTGCAGCGTCGGACAACGGGCTGTAAGTGCTGTTGCCCGCACTGCGACCGAAGTTGTTCGTGTAAACCAGAACGCCGTCGTCTCCGGAACCGTCCGCATGGTTCATGATCTGGCTGCCGCCGCCGACGTCCTCGCTCAACTGCAGGTTGCCGGCAAAGGTGACGACGTTTTTGTCCTCTTTGCGGTTCACACGGGCAACGATACCGGCAATGTATGCGTCGCCTTCCGCTTTCGCGATCGTTCCGTTGTTGATGTTGTTCAGAACGTTCACGGTCGTGCCCGCCACTCTTCTGCCGTAGAGATAAGCCGCGATGCCGGCAACGCTCGAAGTAATGTCCGTGCCGTTGCAGGTGATCGTTCCGTTGTTGATACATCTCTGAATGGTCGTCGTAATGAACGTTTCGTTGGCATTCCATGCGGGAGAGATCGCGCCGAGGATGCCGCCCTCCTGACCGTAGCCGGTAATATTGCCGTTGTTGATACATTCGGTGATCACAACGACCGCCTGACGGAAGCCGAAGCCGACGATGCCGCCGTAGGCACTCCGCGACGAGTTACCTCCGTCTTGACTGCTCTTACTGTCGCCGTTGCTGCTATCGTAACGATTGGTCGCGTCGCTGATATAGCCGTTGAAAACGCAGTTCGTGATTTCGGTGTAAAGTCCGATTTCACCGACGATGCCGCCGACCGATGCGTTGGGGGTACTGCCGGTCACGTCCATGTTGACCGTTACGGTCACGTTCTCGATGCGGACCTTGTTATCCGCGCTCGAGGTATAATCTTTGTTGCCCCAGGAATTGGTACCGTTCACCGCACCCGCGCCGGAGAGACCGACCACGCCGCCGAGGCACGCGTTCACGCAACCGGATGCCGTTTGGGGAACCCACGTTGCCGATCCCGCCTGCACGATGGAAAGATCGTGGATGTAGGCGTTGGCGCTCACCATCGCGAACAAGCCGCTGGTGATCGTAGCGCCGTCCGCAAAGGTGATGGTGTGTCCGTCACCGTCGAGTTCTCCGCGGAAGACGGTGGTAAAGTTCCATTCTCCGCTGATGGTGATGTCGTTCGCCAGCTTGAATGTGCCGGTCGCCTTGCCGTCCGCGTCTTTGGTGCTGTTCGTTGCGATCGCAGAGACAAAGCTCGCCTGGTCTGTGATCAATGTCGGTTCGTCCGCCGATACCGTTGTGACTGCGAGCGGCACGAGCAGGGTGATTAACATGGCAAAAATCAAAAATAGGGAAATGCGTTTTTTCATGTTTGGTTTTCTCCTTTTTATGTTTGTTTTTGGGGAATTGGGAATCCAAATTTCATTTGCGGGAGAATTTACGGGTGGGTCAGTCCTCCTTTCTTCGGGTCGCTGCCATTGCTCCTGCTCCGCCGAGGATCATGACCAGAGCCACCGCTCCGCCGATCCCGACCGAGGATTTGCAGCCTCTCTTTTTTCCGGGTTTGGGTGCTTCCGTTCCCGGCTCGTCGGTGCCCGAATCGACAGCGGTCGTTTCGCCGCCGGGCACAGGGTCTTCGCTTGCCGCCGGCAGTGTGTAGGTCACTTCGGGAGCGGTTGCGGAAAGTCCCGTTGCCCATTGGAGCGCGATCTTTCCCTCGGCTCCGTTGGCATACGCATTGGGATATGCCGCGTTCAGCGTTGCCAATGTATTTTCGTCGATCGTCGTGCCTGCGGTCTCGCCCACCGTTGCGGGAGCGGTGCCCGCCGCCGCAAAGTTATTCTCGGCGGCAACGCCCTCGCCGCTTTCGACCTTTGCGATCAGCCGGTTCGGTTCGCTGCTACCCGACACGCTGCCGAGGTTGAGGTTGCCGGCGATCAGAATGCCTTGATACCCGACGTAGCCGATGACGCCGCCGGGGCATCCGATCTCAGCCGCGTTTGCGGTGATCGTTCCGTAGTTGACGTTGCGCAGGAAAGACGCCTTTCCTTCCAAGAAGCTTCCCACCGAACCGGCAATGCCGCCGCAATAGCGCGACCCGGTCGTGGAAATGGCGCCGTAGTTGACGTTTTCCAGCACCAGCAAACTCATGGTGACCCGCATCGCAGTCAGCCGATGGGCTGCAACGATTCCGCCTGCCGTACCGCTCGACGAGGTGACCTCGCCCCAGTTGACGCAGCGGCTGATCTCCATTTTGCCGTTTTCGCACGAAGCCGATCCCACAATGCCGCCTGCGATACCACCTTGAACCTTACCCGTGTTGCGGCAATTATACATAAGGGTATCGCCATCGGTCAGAATGCCGATCAAGCCGCCAACATAGGCATTGGAGGTGTTTTTCAGCGCCGCGCCGATCGCGCAATTCGTCGTTACGCCCACGATGGTTCCGTAGCCGTAGCCCGCGACCGTTCCGAAGCAGACGTCGATCTCATTGGCGGAAAGCAAACTGCGATAATTGTTTTTTGCCGCCGTTTCCGGCACTTCGGTAAAGGAAAGGTTATAAACTTTCCCGCCCGCAAGGCTCTTGAAGAAACCGCCGCGGAGCTCCACGCCGTTGCACACAATGGTATGTCCGTTCCCGTGGAGAACGCCGGAAAAATCCGAAAGGGATCGGAACGAACCCTTGATCTCAACGTCGTTTGCCAGATAATAGGTTCCGTCCGCCGTCATGGCTTCGAGTTCCTTCTGGTTGGTGATCGCGGTTCCCGTGGGTTCCGGAACGGTGACGTCCAGCGTCAGCGCCTCGGGAACGTCCAGCGAGGAAGGATCCGAACCGGAAGAGCCCGTAGCCAGCGCGATCTTGTTTTCTTCATAGACATAAACGCCGGGATAGATTTCGTTCAGCGCATTGAACATGGCAAGCTGTCCGCCTGCGGTTTCGTCGATCGCAGTGTATTTGTCGGAGCTTGTGCCGCTTGCCGCATAGTTGTTCACGTAATTCACGGTCCCGCTGCTGATCCCGGTGTTAATCATCTGCGATTTCGCGCTGCCGAGGTTGACGTTTCCTTCAAAGGTTACGGTTTCTTTCTGACGAACCACGCCGCAGATACCCGCCTCGATCTTCACGTCTTCCTCCGCCACCGCAACAACGTTACCGTAGTTGATATTATGCAGGAAATCGGCTGTCGCGCCGTTCTTTACATACGCGTAACCCACGATCCCGCCGGCCGCCGCGCGTTTGGGGTTCCCGGTCGTACCGAGTTCGGTTTGCAGACAAGTGATCGTTCCGTTGTTGACGCATTTCTGAATGACGAGAGCCATGAGCGAGGTCTCGCCGCCGCCCCATCCTTTGGAATACCCCAGAATACCGCCCGCTTGACCGTATCCGGTGATGTTCGCGTTGTTGACGCAGCCCATGATCACGATCGGTCCGCCGTTCCGAATGGCAACGCCCACGATCCCGCTGTAACCGGATTCATACGTGTTCATATCAACCTTACCGCGCGGTTCATCGCTGATCGAACCGTTGAAAGTGCAGTTCTTGATCAGCGAAATGATGCCGAGATCGCCGATGATACCGCCGCCCGCGACCTTGTCTTCATCTTTTCCCGGTCTGGCAACCGTACCGCTGATCGCGATGTTCGCCGTTACCGTTATATTCTGGATCGTGACAACGTTTTCGGGGTCGGATACGAACGCCGTATCACCCCACTTGTTTGTTCCGCCGACGTTGCCTGCTTCAACGCTTGCCGCCACACCGCCGACGCACGGCGAACCGCTGCCCGCCGCATCGGCTATGGGCTGCCAGGTAACGGTGTCACCGGCTTCGATATTGAGGTTCTTGATGGTTGCGCCCTGGTTCAGAGTTCTGAACAGACCGCCCTTGACCGTTGCTCCATCCGCGAAGGTGATGGTGTGTCCGTCGCCGTCCAACGTTCCTTTGAATAAAACGGTGTTTTCCCATTCTCCGCTGATGGTGACGTCGTTCGCGAGCTTGTAGCTTCCATCCGCCGTCATGGCGGCAAGCCCCGCTTGGTCCGTGATCAACGTCGGTTCGTCCGCCGAAACCGTTACGACCCCGAGCGGGATCAACAGCGTGACCGACAGGGCGAAGATCAACAAAAGTGAGATTCGTTTTTTCATTGTGGATACCTCTTTCTTTCAGATTTTTGATTTTTATCTACCCTATGCTGTTTTATTGATTTTGGAAACTTTTGCACAAATCGTCGAGTTTATCCTGCAATTGCGAGTCAACGACCGATGATTGCGCGCTCCAAACGCTACCGAAGATCACGCTCCGCTGCCATTTCTCCTGCGGAATTCCGCCCAATGCCGCGTTTGAAAACGCACGTCCTACGTCAAATACGATTCCTGCGCGGATAATATCATACATTTTCCCCGTATCGCCGTCTTTTGCATAACGCAATTTCAGGCATCTGTCAAACAGAACCGGGCTAACGGTACGGTATCCGATGGAACCGAGGCACTCCATCACCGCGCCTGCGCGTTCCGCCTGCGCCGCGTCCAATCCGGCACCAATCGACCAGAGCGTGTAGATGTTCAGGTTGACCGATTTGTAGTTCTCCTGGTTTTCATCGTATTTCGGCATCGGAAGAACCGCGTAGTCCACCTCGGTCTCAAGCATACTGTTATACACGAGAATGGTCGTTCCGGTCCCTACCATCATTGCCGCACCGCCTCTCGCGAACAAATCGATCACGCCTTTATGCAAGCTCTCCGGATCGTTGGGACTCGGCATCCATGCATCATCGGATCCAAACAGGGTTTTCAGCTTTTCGCAAAGCGTGTCTGCCTTCTCTCCTACATAGGAACCGTTGACGTGCAGATCGCCCTCCTCGTTATGCTCCACGGTGATCAAATTGCTTCCGTAAAAGAAGCTGTCTAAATAACCCGTCCATCCAACGACAAGGCCGAACCAGTCATCCAGGTCTTTTTTATCAAGCTCGCCGCTATCAAACCGCTGATTTTTGACCATTTTAAGCATGGTTTCGAGCGTCCATTCGTCGTTGTAAACGAGGTCGTACAGATTTTCGTTCGGATAATAACTCTTGTTGACAAAAACGCTGAGCATCGTTCCGATAAAGGATATTGAAATGTCGCCGGACGCGAAATACAACTTATTGGAAACGGTAAAGTCATTCACGAGTGAGTCCGGCCACCAAGGCTTTCCAAAATCCAGATATTTTGAGGCAGTCATCAGATCAAGCGTCAATCCCCGCGTGGCAAGAGTTGCCATGGTCTGACTATACCCGGCAATCATGTCAAACCTTTCTGAGTCCCCCCCTTGGTACGCATTTACCACCGTGGTGAGAAAGTTGTTCGTATCCTCCCACTTCCCCGCAATGCCTTTCCACTTCAAGGTAACATGTAACCGCTCCTCCGTCATTAAATTGCGCCTGTAAACCGAATTTTGAACGGAACCGGTATCTTCTTCTTCGGGATCGAATTCTCCGTCTCCCAGCTCGCCGTTGTTCCAATACAGAATCCTAATATCTTCCTCATTGTAGTTAAGATTATTTGGGAGACTGTCGTTCAAGTATCCGTTTGAATCATATGGAGATGTTTCGTCTTCTCCATTCCAGTAGGCGGTTGTCGTTCCCGGATCGGAATGCGTTTTTTTCCTGCACGCCGCAAAGCATGGGATAAACATCGCGATCGCCAACAGCAAAATCAAAATTCTTTTCATTCTGTTTCCTCCTATTATTAATAAGAAAAGATTATTGGGTCCGGCTATCATCTTCGCCAAAGGCGAAGATGAAAATCGGGTACCCGATTTGATTTTTTTATTTCGGTTCTAATTCCGCACAAACTGCGTAATGGTCGGAATACCAAACACCGTTCGGGTGCGGATCGGGAATTTTCTTTGCGGAAAGAACCGTTCCGTTTGAAATGATATAGTCGATTTTGACCGGCGGGTCACATACTCCAAAACCGTGGAAAGTCCCCGAAACGGTTTCGGTTGCGTCACGCATCCCCATTTGCGCCATTTTTTGAAGGAAATCCCGAAGCGCGTCCTCTTCCGGTCGCAAATTGAAATCCCCCGTGATCACGCAAAGTTCTTCTTTGGGAACATTTCCGATCCGTTTCCTTAAAAATTCCAGCTCCCATGCCCGACAGTTGTCGCCGCCGCAATCCAAATGCGTATTGATCCATCGGATCGGCTGCCCCGTTTCCAAATCCCGCAACCGAAGAACGTGCGCGAGCCTCGGGCAGAGGGATTGGTCGGAAGCGGTCAAACGGCTTCCGGGAACATCCGGCGTTTCGGAAAGCCAGAAAGTTTCCAGATCGAGCAGAACAAACCGATTTTTTCGGTAAAGCACGGGAACGCCTTCCCCGTGGCAGCCCGCCTCCCTACCGCAACCGATCACGGCGTAGGTTTCCGAAAGGAAACGATCCAACCACCGCCGTGTGGCACCGATCGCTTCCTGACAGCCGATCAGATCCGGTTGTTCGGTTTGAATGATATTCAAAATTTTCGATTTTCGGTTTTCCAAAGAAATCGGTTCGCCTTCATGTCCCCCATAGAGGAGATTGAAGGACATTACTTTACAGTTCATTGTTCGCGCCTTTCGGTTTCCTTCGTGTTTGCCCGATGAAAGTCTGTTTGGCAAAAAATTCAAAAAAGGCTTGACAAAGCATTTTTACAATGCTATAATGGTTTCCGGATTTCACATTTGTTCGGAATGCCCGCCTCGGATTGCCGCAATCGCTCCGTTTTTTGAAAAAAGCAAAATCACGAAAATCATTCAAAAAAAGCGTTTTGTTTTGGTAACTGCAACCGAACCGAATGCAAAAATCAACGGCAGAAATCATTCTCAATATTAAGTTTAGCACTTTTTTCGATTTTTTCAATCGCTTTTTGTTTGGAAAAATGTGCAATTTGTTCTATTTTCAAAGCGCACGATAGGAAGAATGAAACGCCGTGCCGCAAACCGCCGGAAATTTCTGCTTAAAAATGGTAAAAATGGAATGATAGGAACACAGAAAGGATGAACGATATGTCGAGAGAACAATGGTTGAACGAATGGAAAGGGAAACTTTCCGAGCGCGATTTCCGCATTGCGGAGAAGGCTTCGCGCATTCTGCTCCAAAATATCGCGCCGAACGAAGAAGGGACCCGCTGGAACCCGTACCGCGCGATCACGCCGTCCATGTCGCCGCAGCCGAATAACCCGAAGGATCTCTTCTTCCCCGGCATCTGGAACTGGGACAGCGCCTTTCATATGGTCGGCGTTTCCCGTTTCGACAAAAAACTCGCACAGGAGCAAATGGAAGCGTTCTTCCTGTTTCAAAAAGAAAACGGGATGCTTCCCGACCTGATCCGGCTCCCCATGGGCGGAAGCAGGATCGAGGATTACAGCGGAAAGCCCCCCGTTTGGGCATGGGCGCTGGAACAAACGGATCGAAGACAGCCGGACGACGCCTTTTTGGCGAAAATGTACCCCAAACTGGTCAAAAACGAAGCCTTTTGGCGCACCGAACGGTACAGCGAAAAAGACGGTCTGTTCTTCTATTCCACAGACCAATACGGCGAAATGCGGGATACCTACATTCGTTGGGAATCGGGGCTCGACGACTCCATCCGATTTGACGACGGTGTGATCGAATTTCTATACCCCATTGATCTGAACTGCTTTATGGTGTCGTTCTACCGCGCCATGCAGTATCTTGCGGGACGGCAAGGGCTGACGGAAGAAATCACGCTTTGGAAAAAGCGGGAAACCGATTTGACGAAGAAAATTCTTTCCGTCCTTTGGAGCGAAGCGGATCAATGCTTCTGGGATTGGAATTTTCGCGATCGGGATTTCGTTCGCGTCGTCACGCCCGCACTCTTTATGCCGCTGTGGGTCGGGATCGCCACGAAAGAACAGGCAGCGGCGGTGGAGCGGTTTGCAAAAGATCCGAACAAACTCTACCCCTGTATGCCGACGGTGGCGTTCGATCATCCGAAAATGAATGAACACGGATACTGGCGCGGTCCGGTCTGGATGAACGTCGCCTATTTTGCGATCAAGGGACTTTACGACTACGGTTTCCGCGAAACCGCAATGGAGATCCGCGAAACCCTGCTCGACTGGATGGACAAAGACCCGTCGATCCACGAAAATTACAATCCCTATACCGGACGGGGACGCTGTGCCTCGGAATTTTCCTGGTCCTGCGTGTTCGCAATGGAAATGATTTTCGAGATGAAACCGTAACATACGGTCGTCTTCTGAAAAATATAAAAAACAAAAAGGAGAAAAATGATGTTTCCGATCGGACTTTCCACCTGTGGTGCCGCGATCAACGAATCGCTTTTCGCAGATTATGCCCGCGCCGGCATTTCCAAAATGGAGATCAGCTCCAACAAAGAAGACTACGACCTGCTCGATTTCCCAACAGCAAAGGCGCTTTCAGCGCGATATGGTGTAGAAATCTGGTCATTCCATCTGCCGTTTATGCCCTTTTCCGAAATCGACCTTTCAGCGCTCGACGAGACCATGCGGCGCAATACCGTTTCCCTCTGCGCAGAGTTGATCCGGCGCGCTTCGGAGATCGGAATCCGCCGCTTCATCGCGCACGCGAGCGGAGAACCCATTCGGGACGGTGACCGCGCCGCACGCATGGCGCAAGCGAAAAAAAGTTTGCGGGAACTTGCGGAGATCGCGGCGGCAAGGGATGCGGTAATCTGCGTGGAAGACCTGCCGCGAACCTGTCTCGGGCGTACCTCGGCGGAGATCCTCGAACTACTCTCGGCGGACGACCGGTTGCGCGTTTGCTGCGACACCAACCATCTGCTTTCGGAAAATCTGCCCGATTTTATCCGTCGGGTTGGGGATCGGATCGAAACGCTGCACGTTTCGGATTATGACGGGGTCGATGAAAAACATTGGCTCCCGGGTGAAGGAATCCTCGATTGGCAAGCGGTACTTGCCGCGCTTCGTGAGATCAACTATCGGGGGCCGTGGCTCTACGAAATGGGTCTTGCCACGCCGAAAACCATCACCCGCGAACGGGAGCTGACCCGCGCGGATTTCGTCCGCAACGCGAAGGAACTGTTCGCAAGGCAAAAACCGACTGTATTTGTTCAAAAACAGGGCGATCGGGAGTAACTCCGATCGCCGAAGTTTCGGCAGACGTTCTTCCTTGAAAGGGCGTCTGCCGAAACTATATCTTTCATTCATTGCCGAAAAGCACGACACCGTTTCCGGCTAACCAAGCAACGCTTTCCGATAGGCCGCGGGGGAAACTCCCTCGGCGCGTTTGAACGCACGGATAAACGAGGACACATCCGAAAAACCGCATCGCGACGCGATCTCTCCCACCGAATCCACAGTGTTGCAAAGGAGCTGTTTGGCATAGCCGAGCCGATACAAAAACAGGTACTGATACGGGGAAAAGCCCGTGCGCTCTTTGAAACGGACGGAAAAATGGCACCGACTGATATGGGCAACTTCCGCAAGCTCGGATACCGTGATCTCGTCCTCGTAATGCTCCGAGATATAGCGTATCGCCGTCCCGATGGGGTCAACGTCCGTCGTATTTCTGCTGCGGTGCGCCACGATCATTCCCACAAGCAACCGATAAATCAGTTCCGAGCAGGTCTCCTCCGCGCCCGAACGGCGAACGGTCTCGATAATGCGATCCAAGTATTCCTCCGCTCTCGCCCCGCCTTCGGAAACGGGAGTACCGTAAAGGTGGGAAAGGTAGGTGTAATAACGGTCGGAGAGCGCCCCTTTGAAATGTATGTATTTGAACTCCCACCGATCCCCGTTCGGAAAATACTCCTGCAATTCCCTGCAATCGATCAAAAACAGGGAGTTACGGCCGAGCGTGTAGCGCCGCCCCCCGTAAATAAGCGTTCCCTCTCCCGACACCGTGTATAAAAGCAAGTAGGATTTGTTGTTGACACGGCGGATGTGAAAATCCGGCTTGCAGATGAAATGTCCCGTCCAAAGCACGTAATAGTAGAGTTTTTCCGCGGTTTCGGACGGAATATGCTGCAAATTGGTTCTCTGATGACAACTTTCACGAAAAACAATCATGATCTCTTCCTCGTTTCAAGGTCGAACAAATTGCAGATTTTTTCAAACAAAAGACCCTTGAAAAAAGCTGACAATATGTTATAATTCAATTATAACCGACAACAAACGATTTGTCAATAGGAAGCAGAAAAATGAATGTTTTTGAAAAATTTTCGGAAAACCCCGTTTTCGGCAGCGACGAAATCGGAACCATGTTCGACGCTTACGTCTGGCGGGACGGCGACCGTTATCGCATGGACATTTCATGGAGAGATCGGAGATCCTGCGCCGTGGCGTTCAGCAACGACGGGATTGCTTGGAGCGACCCTGTCATCACATTGCAAAACGACCCCGCGAGCGGCTGGGAGGATCATGTCAACCGCAACTGCGTTCTGAAAATCGGGGACGTTTATAAAATGTGGTACACAGGGCAGGCACGCGACCATAGTTTTATCGGCTATGCGGAAAGCACGGACGGGGTTCATTTCTCCCGTCCCTTCCGCGAACCGATCATGGTTCCCGAATATCCGTGGGAAAATGCCTCGGTCATGAACCCCTGCGTTCTCTTTGAAAACGGACTTTATCGGATGTGGTACTCCGCCGGAGAAACCTACGAACCAAACGTAAACGCCTACGCCGAGAGTGTGGACGGGATCGTTTGGAAAAAAAGTCGGATCAACCCCGTTTTTGTTCGCGAGAAAAAGAATGCCTATGAGCGGGAACGCGTTGGCGGCTGTCAGGTGATCCGCACCGACGACATGGGCTATCTGATGTTCTACATCGGCTATCGGGACATCGACACCGCCTGCGTTTGCGTGGCACGTTCCGAGAACGGGATCACTTGCTGGGAGCGCTCCCCCATGAACCCCTTGGTCGTTCCCTCGCCCGACGCGTGGGACGCCGACTCGTGCTATAAACCGACGGTACTCTGGAACGAATCCAAAAATAAATGGATGCTTTGGTACAACGGCCGCAACCATCATGTCGAGCGGATCGGCTACGCGGAATTTCACGGGAGAGATCTGTTTTGAAAGAGACTTGCATGAATATTCTGGAACGGTATGTGCGGCAATTCAACGAAAACGATGAGGAAACCGTTTGCAACCTGATCGACAACGCGCACGCCTTGGAGTGGCTTCGGAAGGAAATTCCTATTTTTGAGTGTCCCGATGCCGACATCGAGCGCGCGTACTATTTCCGTTGGTGGACCTACCGGAAACACCTGAAACATACCGAGGACGGATACGTTATTTCCGAATTTCTCCCGAACGTTCCGTGGAGCGGACCGCATAACACCATCAACGCGGCGGTCGGGCATCACCTTGCGGAAGGGCGTTGGCTCAAACACGCGGATCGCTATCTTTCGGATTACGTCGACTTTTTCTTAAATCGCCCCGACAGCGCACATCAATACAGCGCTTGGCTTGCGGACGCCATGTGGAAGCTCGCGAATGTGACGGGACATTACGACGTCGGCAGGGAGACCCTGCAAAAACTCGTCCGCTATTATGAACTTTGGGAAGAAACGCACGGACTCCCAAACGGGATGTTTTGGTCTATCGATGACCGCGACGCAATGGAATATTCCATCAGCGGCACGACCGAGGACGGTCGTGTTCTTCGCGGCATTCGCCCAACACTCAATTCCTACCTCTGCGCCGACGCGGCGGCGATCGCTCGTTTTGCCCGCATCGCGGGGGATCGGAAAACCGAAGCGCGGTTTCTCGAAAAGCATGACCGACTGAAAAAGTCGATCAACGAAATTCTGTTTGAGAACGGTTTTTACCGTGCCTATCACTGCGAAAACGGCAAGGAAACCGACCCCGACCGCGTCATCTTGGAGGGGCGGGGACACAGTCCGCGCGAGCTGATCGGCTACCTCCCTTGGATGTTCGGTATCCCGCCTGTGGGGCGCGACAACGCATTTGACCTGCTTGCGGATGAACGGTCGTTCGCCTCTCCGTACGGACTCGCCACCGCCGAGCGGAGCCACCCGCGGTTTCTCTATTCCGTCAAGCATGAATGTCTCTGGAACGGGTATGTGTGGCCGTTTGCGACCTCTCAAACCTTGACTGCTTTGAACAACGTCATTCAAACCTATCCGAACGGCGAACGCTATCGCGATCTGTTTTGCAAACTGCTCCGCCAATACGCGAAAAGTCACACACGGCTGCGCGAGGACGGAAAAACCGTTCCGTGGATCGACGAAGTCCGGCATCCGCTACGAGACGAATGGTCGAGTCGCACGCTCCTGCGTGATTGTGGCTGGCCAGAACGCAAAGGGGGCTACGAACGCGGAAAAGATTACAACCATTCCACTTTCTGCGATCTTGTTATTACTGGGATCGTTGGCGTTCGTGAAACCGAGGGAGCGTTGGAGATTTCCCCGAATATCCCCACGGATTGGGACTGGTTCCGCCTTTCCGATTTGCATTACAAAGGAAAAACCTATACCGTTGTTTACGACAAGACGGGTGAAAAATTCGGCGTCGGTCACGGGTTGCAAGTGACCGAACAGACTTGATGCTTGCGGAAAACCCACGGCAATATGACGTGGGTTTTCCTTATTTATAACCAAACGATTTGACCTTATTGATGGAAATGAAATATGAACCTAACGCTTCGAAAATCGGTGATTACCGACCGACAAGACAACACGATCGAACACGGCGTCCCTTGCAGTTGCTTTTCGATCTTGCCGAAGCCGCGGGAGCGTTTCTGGGTCTTCCCATGCGAAAAGAACGTCCCGTTGCCGACGTGTTCAATACCTTCGGTTGGTGTTCCAGGAATACCTATAAGAGCCTTTTTCCTAATCGTGGCAAAAATAAACAAGAATTGAAACATGCATGGTCATTGAACCATCCGCTGGTAAAAGGCAATCCGTTTAAGGCAGCCATTTTGGAAACCCTAATGGATTTGGCTTTTCTGTCATTTATCGCGGATGTTTTCAAGAAAAAGTAAAGTTTGAGTTACATATAAAAATACATTTAAAAACACAAAAAGGCACTTGCTTCGGCAAGTGCCTTTTTCTTGTTCATTTTTACGCAATCCGAAGCAAAAACACGCATCGTTCGAGCGCGGAATTTGCCCGCAGAACGCCGCTCGGATCACGGCGAACAAGCGTTGCGGTGATGCGATATCCTTCCTCTGTCTTTTCCAACTCCATGCCTCGAAACGCGGGCAAGTCGAGAAACGCAAATCGTTCCCCGTCCCGTTTGCGGGAATCGTCGGTTGACCGATATTCCACGCCCGCGGTCAACGTTTGTCTCCCGATCTCCCGCATGGAAAACGCGGGGCCTTCCGCGTTCGCTCCGCGCAGGGAGAGAAACAGACAAAGCAAAAACAACGTCCATCGGCGTCGGTCACTTTCGCAAACCGCAAAATCCTCGATCGGCAATGCGCGGACGTCCACCCGACACCCCGCAAGCGCCGCGATCTCGGCGCAATGCAGCCGCAGTTCCGCGTCGTCCCGAACGGAAAATACACGGTCACACCACGCCAACCCGCGGGACAGTTCCCGACAAACTTCCTGCATGGAAAGTCCCCGTTTCCCTTTTCGTTCCTCAGTCTTTTGAAGCGACGGAGACAACGCCAGATCTTCCCTGCCAAGCAACCGAACGGCATTGACAAGAGCTATCGGATCGCCGTTTGGGAACAGTGCGGGAACCAAGCCGTGGGACATCGCGTCCCCGAACAGCACCGAAACGCCGACCTCGCTCGAAAACAGAACCCGTTTCCCCGCGGCGAGTGCGGCGGTCAAAAAAGCAAGCTCCCGCGAACTTACGGGCAGGGTCTCGCCGACCGAAATCGCTTCCCCGCGCGCGGCGACCACGCGCAACCCGCCGCCGATTTCCAAAACGGCAAAGCGATCGCGGAAAACATCTCCCGCGATCGTTTGTTTCCCTTTGTAAAAGGTTTCGATCGGAACGTAATTTTCAACGTTCTGCGTCTTCATGTTTGCAAATTTCCGTTCCATGGTTCGTTTTTTCTGTCAATTTGGGCAAAAGCGGTTTTGCACGGTAAACCAAAAATTGCGCCGCCAATCCCGTGAAAAGTCCCGCTAACATTCCGCTCGCCAACAAAACGGGCAAATAGACGATCAGTTCTTTCGTTTGCGTGACGGCGAGCGCGACCGCCATTTGCCCGACGTTGTGCGCGATCGCTCCGACAACGCTGCAAACCCAGATTTGCCGCTCGCTCACGATCTTGCGCACTCCCAGCATTGCCAGATAGCAAAGCGCGCCGCCGACGGCGCTATACAGGAGCGCCATGAAGTTTCCCGCAAAAAGCGAGCCAAGCAAGACGCGCACAAACAGAATTGCCAGCGCGTCGGTCGGTGCAAGCAGAAAGAACGCCACGACCGTGACGATATTCGCGAGCCCCAGCTTCACACCCGGGATCGGGACGGGAGCGGGAATTTGCAATTCCACGATGAAAAGCGTGAGCGCAACGGCGGCGAGGAGCGCGTCGAAAACCAGACGTTTCGGTTTCATCCGTTCCTCCTTTACCCTGCCACGGCGTCGACGCCGTCGGCGCTTTTCGCGTTCTTCTCGATGCGGATGACCAACCGGTGCGGCAGACAGACGATCGGTGCGGCGTTGCCGTCGCCGAGCCAGCCCGTCCGCTCGCAGACGTGGTCGGGGCAGTCGGCTTCGATCACGCAGATCCGTCCCCGCTCGACCCGCAGCGTATTCGAGCCGCGTTCGTCCGAAAAGGTGATTTCAAAGGGTTTCTCGACCTTGGAAAGATCGACCGACCAAATACATTCTCCGTCCCGATAGACGTTTGCGACCGTCCCCGTCGGCGTGCGCAAAAGCAGGATCGCAGTCAGTGCGCCGCATACCGCGAACAGAACGGCAAACAGAATGATCCATGTTCGGGTTTTCAAAGTTTTCATGGGCGGATCACCGTCACTTTCGCCTCGGGCGACTGTGCCGAAAAGACGGTTTCAAGCCCTTCCGTGAGATACAGATCGCCGTTCTCCGCAACGAACACCGCCTCGAAATCGCGGTATTGTTTCCAATGCTCGGTCGCGCGGTCGAGCCCCATGACGGAAAGCGCCGTGGAAAGCGCGTCGGCAAGTAGTCCTTGGCTCGCGACGACCGTGACCGACGACAATCCGCTCTTTGCGGGATGACCCGTGGCGGGGTCGATGATGTGGTGGTAGGTCTCGCCGTTCCGCTCGAAATAGCGTTCATAACCGCCCGACGTGACCACGGCACGGTCGGAAACCGTGAGCACACCGACGTATCCTTCTCCTTTCGGGTCACGGATGGCAACGCGCCACCCCTCTCCGTTCGGTTTTGTACCGATCGCCTGCACGTTGCCGCCGAGGTTGAGCAACGCACTTTCCACGCCCGCTTCGCGCAAAAGCGCGGTCAAACAGTCGGCTGTGTATCCTTTGGCGACGCTTCCGAGGTCGAGCGCGCCCCCGCTTGGAAGTGCAACACGGTTTTCATCCAACGCCACGCGACGGTAGTCCACCACGCCGAGAAGCTCCGCAATCTCCTCTTCGGACGGCACGCGAAAAGCATCGGTCGTAAAGCCCCACGCACGGACAACGGGATAAACGGTGATGTCCAATGCGCCGTCTGTCCGCCCGCAGAGCGCAAGCGAAGCCGAGATCAGCGCGGCGGTCTCGCCCGACACTTCCCCGCCGCCGTCACGGTTGACGGCGAACAGCTCGCTGTTTTCATCCGTCACCGAAAACAGACGTTCCAATTCGCGAATGCGGGACTCGACGGCGGTCAGGGCGTCGGCATTCCCGTAAACGGTCAGATCCATGACCGTGTTCATGGCAAACACGGTCGCCGTCCGCTTTTTCGGGAAGCTTCCGCAGGACGACAAAAAAAGCAGAATTGCCAGGAACACAAGACCCGTCCGCAGCGTCGGCTTCATTCCGTCATCCCCTTTCCGTTTTTTACTCTACCCACTATTTTATCATATCCTCCCGCGTTTGTAAAGAGCAAAAAGAAATATCCGCGCGGATAACAAAAAAGACTTCGGGGAGCCGCCGATTCTTACGGAAATCGGCGGCTCCCCTCAAAGGTTTTTACAAATTTTTCATCCGAGTTTTTCCAACGCGGCTTTCACACCCGCGAGGTTCTCCTCGTAGCGCGCGAGCTTGGCGCGCTCGGCGGCAACCACCTGTTCGGGCGCTTTGGAAACGAACCCTTCGTTGGCAAGTTTCTTTCCCACGCGCTCGATCTCGGCGACCAGCTTCGCGGCTTCCCCTTCCAGGCGGGCACGTTCCTTTTCAAGGTCCACGAGGTCGGACATGGGCAAATAGATCGTTGCCGAATCGGTGATGATCTGAACGGCGTTATCGGCGGAAATGACGTCGGGCGCGAACTTTTCGGAAACCACAACGTCCGAAGCCGAGGCAAGACGGCGGAAGAAAGCATAGGTCGCCTCGCCGAAGGACTCGGAATAGCGCGTTTCGAGGTAAACCTTCGCTTTGCGCGACGGCACGACGTTCATTTCGTTGCGGCGCAAACGGATCGCTTTGATCGCGTCGATCACACGGCGCATCCGCAGGGACTCCTCGGGGTAGTCAAGCGAGGCGTCGGCAACGGGATAGCGGGCGACAACGATGCTTTCCGCGTCGTCGCTGTGCGGCAAGGCGCGGTAAATTTCTTCCGTGATGAACGGCATGAAGGGGTGGAGCAGTTTGAGAATACCCGTGAGCACATGGCAAAGCACGTTCTGCGCCGCGAGGTTTCCTTTCGTTCCCGCCTCGGAAAGGCGGCTCTTGGTCAGCTCGATATACCAGTCGCAGAATACGTCCCACGTAAAATCGTAAATCGACGAAAGCGCCACGCCCACTTCATAGCTGTCGAGCGCGCTCGTAACGGTTGCAACCGTTTTGTTGAACTGCGAAAGGACCCATTTGTCCTCGGGTGCGAGGTCCGCCTCGGCGGGCAGAGCGGCGCGGTCGATGGAAAGGTTCATGCGGACGAAGCGGGACGCGTTCCACAGTTTGTTGGCGAAATTGCGCGCGGCTTCGAGTTTTTCATCCGAAAACCGCATATCGTTTCCGGGGGAATTGCCCGTGGAGAGCGCGAAGCGAAGCGCGTCGGCGCCGTATTTTTCGATGACTTCCAACGGGTCGATGCCGTTGCCGAGCGACTTGGACATTTTCCGTCCCTGCGCGTCGCGCACCAGTCCGTGAATGAACACGGTGTGGAACGGTACGTCGCCCATTTGTTCAAGCCCCGAAAAGATCATGCGGGCAACCCAGAAAAAGATGATGTCATACCCGGTCACGAGCACGCTCGTGGGATAATAGCGGGCAAGATCGGCGGTCTTTTCGGGCCAGCCGAGCGTGGAGAAAGGCCAGAGCGCCGAGGAAAACCAGGTATCAAGCACGTCGCTCTCCTGCGTGATCTTGTCGCTTCCGCACTTCGGGCAAACGTGAACGTCCTCGCGCGAAACGGTCATTTCGCCGCAGGCGTCGCAATAGAACGCGGGAATGCGATGACCCCACCAAAGCTGACGGGAAATGCACCAGTCGTGTACGTTCTCCATCCAGTTGATGTAAATTTTGCTGAACCGCTCGGGCTCGAACTTCACTTTGCCGTTCTTCACCACTTCGAGCGCGGGCTTGGCGAGAGGCTCCATTTTGACGAACCATTGATCCGACGTGATCGGTTCGACCGTGGTGCGGCAGCGGTAGCAA
Source organism: Clostridia bacterium (assembly GCA_017613355.1). Taxonomy (GTDB): domain Bacteria; phylum Bacillota; class Clostridia; order Oscillospirales; family CAG-272; genus UMGS1865. The sequence goes on along the minus strand of JAGAEA010000035.1, from coordinate 24,371 downwards.
GTGCCCACATTGTGGGTGTGCGGCTCGACCGACACGAGATACCCGCCCGCTTCGAGGTCGGCAACCAGTGCTTTCCGCGCGGCGTAACGGTCCATGCCCTCGTATTTCCCGCCGTAAGCGTTGATCGTGGCGTCGTCGTTCATGACCTTGATGATCGGCAGGTTATGGCGCTGACCCACCAAAAAGTCGTTGGGGTCGTGCGCGGGCGTGATCTTGACGCAGCCCGTTCCGAAGCCGATCTCCACGTATTCGTCGGCAATGACGGGGATCTCGCGACCCACCATGGGCAAAATGAGCGTTTTGCCGATGAGATGCGCGTTCTTTTCGTCGTTCGGGTTGACGGCAACGGCGGTGTCGCCGAACATCGTTTCGGGGCGCGTGGTGGCAACCTCCACAAACTTTCCTTCCTCGCCTTTGATCGGGTAGCGGATGTGCCAGAAGAAACCCGCCTGTTCGCTGTATTCCACTTCGGCGTCCGACAACGCAGTGATGCAGTGCGGGCACCAGTTGATAATGCGGTTGCCGCGGTAGATCAACCCCTTTTCATAGAGGTTGACAAACACCTCGCGGACGGCACGGGAACAGCCTTCGTCAAAGGTGAAGCGTTGGCGCGTCCAGTCGCAGGAAGCACCGAGTTTTTTGAGTTGCCCCGTGATGCGCGCTTCGTATTTGTCCTTCCATTGCCACACCCGCTCCAGGAACTTCTCGCGTCCGAGGTCGTAGCGGGTCAAACCCTCTTCCTCGCGCAGTCTCTCTTCCACCTTGATCTGCGTGGCAATGCCCGCGTGGTCGGTTCCCGGGATCCAGACGGTGTTATACCCCTGCATCCGCTTGTAGCGAACGAGAATGTCCTGCAAGGTCTCGTCCAGCGCGTGACCCATGTGGAGCTGCCCCGTGACGTTCGGCGGCGGGATGACCACCGAAAAATGCGCGGCGGCATTCTTCGGGTCGGGTGTGAAATAGCCTTTCTCGCACCAATCGGCATAGATGCGATCCTCGAAATCCGAAGGATTATAGGTTTTCGGGAGTTCTTTGTACTGATCCATGTTTTTTTCCTCTTTATTTGAATGTCGGCGTCAACGCGGAAAACAAAGCGCGCTTCGCATCCGTTTCAGGACGCGAAGCGCGCGGTACCACCTGATTTCACGGAGAAAGCCCCCGTGCTCTCTTTCCCGATAACGGCGGGAACCGTTGCGGACTACAAAAGAGCCTTCACCCGCACCGCTCCGAAGCGACTTCCCTTTCCCGTGCACCGCGGCTCGCACCGACCGCCGCGTCTCTTCGGAACCGTGGAAAAGTACTCCTCTTCATCCAAGCGTTTTGAATTGTAACCATATTATAGCACGGAAAAAACGAAATGTCAACAAGAAAACAAAAAACTTTTACAAGAGTCGCAAAAGCGTTTCTCCCTCGGCAATATATTCGGTGGACGAAGCCATCACGGGCGCTTGATCGGGCGTGTGGCGGTCGAATATGCCAACGGTTCGGAAACCCGCCTTTTGTGCGGTCGCAAGCGCGACGGCGGAATCCTCGAACACCCAGGTTTCTTCCATGGGCGTTCCGAGGTGTTTCCACGCCGCGAGAAACACGTCGGGGCGGTCTTTCCCTGCCCCAAACGAATCGCAAAAGAAGATTTCGGAGAAAAAACGGCCGATGCCGCAATGCTCGATCGAAGCACCGACCATTTCGGGGTTGGACGCCGAAGCAAGGCACATTTTCACCCCGCGTGCTTTGAGTGCTTCGAGAAATTCGAGGCAACCCGGTTTGAGGACGGCTTTGGTACGATATAAAACTGTAAAAGAATCGGTCAAAAAGCGAGCGATTTCCCGGGAACTCTCTCCGTAGCCGTATTCCCGATGAAAAATCTCCGCGCATTGCGGGACAGTTGTCGTGCGGAACCGTTTGGTCAGTTCGGGAGTTCCTTTATATTCGGGATCACCGAGATAGCGCGCGCCGATGCGCGCCCAGATATTCTCCCAAAATCCGAGGGAATCCACCAGAGTCCCATCCATGTCGAAAATCGCACCTTTAATCTGCATCGTTTTTCTCCTCTCGTCCGAAACGGCTTTTGAAACAGCTGTATATCATGCAACGGAAGATTTGCCCGACGGATCGGACGCGAACTTTTTGAAACTTTTTTGCAAAATCTCTTGACAAAGCCGCGCGGGTTTGATATAATATCAAAGTCGGATATTCCGATGTGCTGGTATGGCTCAGTCGGTAGAGCACGTCATTGGTAATGACGAGGTCATCAGTTCGATTCTGATTACCAGCTCCAAAAAGGCGTTCGCAATCGTGAGCGCTTTTTTGTTTTTGTTTTTCGGGGTTAAGCCCTTCACGTCGGGTGTCCCTTTCTTCGCCGCAAAGCAAAGCGCCGTGCAAATCGGTCGGATCGCAAATTCGACTGCGGCAATCAAAAAATCGCGCCCATATCCATAGGTGCGATTTTTTGAAATGTCGTTGGTGGACCTGGTGGGATTCGAACCCATGACCTCTGCGTTGCGAACGCAGCGCTCTCCCAACTGAGCTACAAGCCCGAGCAACACATATTATAGCAAGAAAAAATAAATTTGTCAAGGACTTTTTTTGCAAAAACAAAAAATTTCGGTTTTTTCGAAAAAAATATTGACAAACGGGGCTTTATCCGATATAATATTCATGTTGCCGCGATGCTGGTGTAGCACAGTCGGTAGTGCAGCTGATTCGTAATCAGCAGGTCGTAAGTTCGAGTCTTATCACCAGCTCCAGCAACAAACGGGGCATTAGCGCAGTTGGGAGCGCACAACACTGGCAGTGTTGGGGTCAGGGGTTCGAATCCCCTATGCTCCACCAAAGCAAAATAATCCGAACCGCGAACGGCTGATCTTCACCCACGAATGGTTCGGATTTGTTTTATGTCTAATCGATGAAACAATCCTCAAAAGAACGGCGGAATTTCGGTTCCGCCGTTCTTTTTTGTCATATTATTTTCTTTACTCGATTACATCCGGAACTTCTTCCAAGTCGCCGAACGCGACAAACATTCCTCTTGGGTCGTTGCTGACGGTTAAAATGTCATTGGCGAATACCGGAATGACCTTGCAAGAGGGTTTCATATATCGTTTCATCGTTCGTTTTCCCCTCTCTTACCGTGTAGGTGCCGCATACCAATACTGGTTTACAAATACACCGTCGGTATAGACGATTGCGATCGCGCCGCCTCGATCGGTCGTTTCGCCGTCGGCGGAAACCGTAAAGGGGGTAACCACGAAGATATAGGTTCCGGACGCGGGAATTTCGGTAATCGTCAAAGCCGAGAACCAAGTGTTTGCAAGCGGGATTTCGGGATATGCAGTTGGTACTCCGTTGTCCCCTGCGGCAAGGATCTGCTCATAAACATATCGACTGCTCCTTTCGGTCGCCAACGCAGACCCGACGCCCTTTTCGGCAACTTCCACACGAACGCCGATCTTACTGTATTCAAGACTTTCGACCGACGAAACAAACCGAACCGCAAACTTACCGTCGGAAACCGCGGAATTCTGAACGCCTACATACACAATGGAAGCGTCGGCTTTGGGATTCGTACTTGCTCCGAATAATGTTTCCACAAAAGCAAGTTCCGGAAAATCTTCACGCAAGATCCATGTTTCGTCTCCAAAATTGAGAATCGAAAGATTTTTTGCGGCAAAAACGCCTTTCATATCCGCTTTGGGCATATATCCATTTGCTGCGAAAGGAGCGTTATAAAGCGATAGCACGGATCCCGCATCACTTGCCGATACGGTATCGGTTCCTCCGATAATCGTTTGGTCAACATTCTCATTCGTCCAAATATAGCGGATATTTCCCTTGATCTCGTTTGGCTGCGCATAAACGCCGATGCCTCTTGCAAACGTCCCGTAGCAATCGGTCAACAACATATATTTTTCGGGATTGGCATCCCTAAACGTGATCTTGCCGAGAATCGAACTGCGATGATAATAGGCTTGGTTAACACTTCCCGTATAAATGCAGCGGGTAAATACCGACTCCTCAACGAGCATTTCCGCTGCGATCCCACCTGCGGCATAAGTACCGGTGATATCCCCATAAACAATACAGTCGGTCATGGAAACTTTTACCTTTGTCATCGCCAAAAGCCCGCCTGCTTCCCCGTACGATCCTGATTTTGAAGAAGAGGAATTGACCGTTCCATAGCCGACACATTCCGTCACGTTCACGGCAGAACTTGCCAAAATCTGCCCGATCAATCCGCCTGCCAGCGCGTCGGTATCCATTTTGTTCTCGGCTTCAATCGTTCCGAGATTGACACAACGGGTAATTGCAGAATCAGTATTAACATTGATACTTGCAATCATTCCCCCAGCAATGCAACTGCCGGAGATCTTCTCGTTTTTGCTTGTGATATTGCCTCGATTCACGCAGGTAGTGAAGGTGTTCTCGTTGCGAATATCTCCGACAAGACCGCCTGCCATGAGACCATAAACATCTCCCGTGTTGGTGCAGCCGAGAAACGTTCCGTAAGTCCCGCCCTGCAAAACAGCGATCAAACCTCCGAATTTATGTCCTGCCGTAATCATTGCAGACCGATCCTCGATTTTTCCGTTGTTTTCGCAATTCTTCGCCAGCATGGAAGAAGTAACGCCCCAGCCGATCAACCCGCCTGCCATTGCCGTGTTTGAAGCGGTTCCTGCCTCGTTCGTCGCATCGATCCAAATATCGCCGTTATTGACACAATCCTCAAAAATCGCGCTTGCTTTTGCGGTTGCGATATAACCGCCGACAACGGTCGCCTTGTTTATTCTGGACGTCGCGCCCACCTCTCCGTTATTGACGCAATCCTTGAAGGTAACAATAACATCGACTCCACCTGACGCAAAACCGACGAATCCGCCGGCACCGGCATAAGTGCCGATACCGCTATCCGGAGCTTGTGTGACCGTTTGCGAAACGTTCACGTTGTTGACACAGTTCGCAACGGTTGTGTTTCCCGCGCTTCGGCGTGCCAAAGCCGCTGTAAAATCTCCTGATTCAGGGGCAACGTTTCCTTCGATCGTCAGGTTTTTCACGGTTGCTCCGTTCAGTAAATCGAACACGGGAGCAGACGTATAGATTTTATGACCGTTGCCGTCCAGCGTCCCGCCGAACTCCGAAACCGAGCTTGTAACGGGGTTTTCTGCCGATCCGATGTCGGCTGTGAGATAAAAGGTTCCGCTCGAATTTTCCAATGTGGAAAGATCGGCAATGCCGACCCCTTCCGGTTCCGTTGCCGAAACCATGAGCACGGTGCCGACAAAAAGTCCCGAAAAAGTCAAGAGCAATGCCAGGATCATGGATACGCTTCTTTTCATGGGTGTTTTCTCCTTTCGATTATCGGATTTTAGCTCAAACAATAATATCAGCAAGGGAACAATTCCGTCCACCGGACAAACATTCCCTGCGCATTTTCAACCTCTTCCGGAGCATCGGGAAGATCGCGCAAAAATCCTTCCAGAACGCTTGCGTAATCGGCGTGTTCGGAAATGGTGGGGTGTCCACTCGCGGCTCTCGAAAATTCGAGCAAATGGATCCCTGCCGTTACTCCCCCAACATCGCTTACCGCCTGTTTGATGGAATTTGCCCAAGTATCATTCATGGTATTGTAGATACAAACGATGCGGCAGTTCTCTCCGTTTTTCTGTTTCAGTGTGCGGAGAAAAGAAAGATAGGATTGATAGAATGTTTCCGCGGTGATCCCGTACTGTTCCCGATAACCGTAATCATTGGTCCCGATGTTAACTACCACGGTATCGGGCTTTCTTGAAAAGCCATACTCCGCTTTCTTCTCCCGCAAAGGACTCGGATAGAGATACCCTTCCGTCATACCCGGATTGCCCATCAACAATCCCTGACCGGAAAGCGCGGTGATCGAATAGTCGGCGTTCAACGCTTCCGCAACAAGATAGGGATAAGCCAACATACCGTCCTGATCGGTGTAGGCTCCCTGATGTGCGCCGATCGTTCCCCATCCGCAGCAAATACTGTCGCCCACAAACTCGATATACCGCTCTTTTGCCGCAGGTGCGGTTCCCAGAATATTTCCATAGAACTTGACTCCGGTAAGCTCGGCGCGGGCGATGGTATAACCCGTTACTTTGATCAACCGAACGGTGTGTTCGCCTTCCGGAATGTTTCGCAACACGATTTCGGTCTCCTCGCTTGTAACGGTGAAATACGGTAACGTACCTCCGTTCGTCCATGCTTCGCCGTCGATATACGCGCGGAAATAACAGGGCGCGGTGGCTTTTGCGGTAAAGGTCATGTTTCCACCTTGACTGTTGACCCGAAATTCAACGCCGGAGCCCGTCCAATCGCAGTTGATCTGTTTTTGGGAAGCAAGATTCCGCACACCCAGAATTTTGATGCCGCGCGTTTCGTTGTTGAGCGCGTAATGATTCAGGCGTTTCTGCGACGGATCCCTTTCTTCAAGAGTGCTTTTCGTTTCGGTTCCTTCGATGGATTCGGTCTGTTCCGTTGTTTCCTCGGGCTTCCTTCCCGTAGAACAGGATGTTAAAAACATAGAAAAGCAAAGGAGAGAAAGCAAGCAATAAATCCATTTTTTATTCATAACGGAGTTCTCCTTTTCTTTCGAATGGTTTTATCCCAAAATGGCAAAGAGCGATATCACCCTGGGGTTCCATGCAGGATACCCCGATCCGTAAACAGAACTCCACGACGCAGCTTCGTCGGTAACGCCATTTCGAAATGCGGCGAACATGGATTGCAGATGGTCGGTAAACGATCTTGCCGTGTCAAAGACGATCGAATCCGAAACCACGTCGAACATCTCGGCAGAATTGACATTGTCGGTGGAATTATAGCGAATTTGGAAGAGCGTGTAATAAATTTCATCGGTGACCGTGCGATACCCTTCGGAAGCGAGCGCTTCCAAAATCATTGCGGATTCGGAAAAATTCTTCGCGTCTGCGGGAATACTGTACATTCCGACCCAAAAGGACGCGCAGGTATAATAACTTTCCTGTTCGCTGTTTCTCATCGGGATCGGAAGCACGCTAAACTGCACACCGTCTTGCGCAAAATTCTGTGAAGCAGAAATCGTGCCGGAATGGAAAATCGACTGTTTGTTGCGGAAAACCGCGTCGCTTTTGATAGTAACGTCATACCGAGATTCAGCAAAGAGCTTCTGAACCTGATCAAACCAATCCGAAATCGGCTGTTTTGCAAGCTCGGGTGATATCGTCAAAATCCCGTTGTTGTTTTCCAGCAACTTAAATCCGCCGCCGAAAAAGAACGCATCCGCCTGAACCTTGTTTACAAAGGAAAGTCCGAACATCTCCGCTCCGTCATCGGCAACGTGATCGAGCGCAAGCAGTTTGAGCGTTTCCAACGTCCAATCATAGTCCCGCACTACATCATAGATCGATCGACCGCCCACCAGATCGGCAAGTTGGTATTGCTCATAATACCCGGTGTTGACAAACATACAGTGAACATTTCGAATCAGCGTCGGCGTAATATCACCCGAAGCGAAATAGAGCCGTTCGCCGATCTGCGCCGTGGAAAGCAACTTGGACGGCCACCACGGTTTGGAAAAGTCCAGATACTCCATGCTGTTCATGTCCGCATAGAGATTCTGCGTTGCGCCGATGCCCGCGCAAGGCGTGTACTGGGAAACAAGATCGTACAATCCGTCATTGAATTTGACGCTGTTCGCAAGCGTTGTGATGAACGCGTTGCGATTGTCCCACGTTCCAGGTTGATAAACGCGGTTCAAGGTGATCCCGAAACGATCCTGAATATTGCTCTGCCGCTTGTACAAAACAATGTCCACAAGGTTGGTTGGGTAAACCTCTTCATCGTACCAGTCCCAATGCTTTTGATCTTGCCAGGAATAAATATTGAACTCCCGATCCAGATTGACTTTTTCCGGCAAGTCGTCCATCAAATATCCGTTCGCATCAAAGCGGGGACCCGTTTCTTCGATGTCTGTTGTGGTGGTGTCCTCACCCACGGGTTTTTTGGGCTTTCGGACACAGGAAGTCAACAAAACGGAAAGAACAAATACAACGGTCAAGAAGCGCCATAGAAAAATTCTTTTTTTCATAAACCGGTTCCTCCTTTTTTTGTGTATTCAAAATCGGCGATCTGTGGTGAATGATCGGAAAGATAAAGTAAATTTCCGCCCTGCATGGTTGCATAGCGCAACACGCGGAGCCCTTCCGAATAAAAAATGTGATCGATCTGATTATCGGTGCGCGTGCGCTCCCGCCCGACCCATCCGGTCCCATCCGTTTCGTTCAGCAGGCTTCCCTCCGCTCTCGCTTCTTCCTTTGCGGAAAAAAGCGACGTGTGTTTCCGGAAGAAACGATATGCTTCGGTATCGGGTGTGCTGTTATAATCTCCGGTACAGATTACGGGAGTGTTTTGCTTCAAAAGGTTTTGCACCACGGCGCTTTGCGCTTTTGCATCTGCCATGCGCTCCTCATTGCCGATCCCCCAATGCGTGTTGACCAACCAAATTTCGGCGCCCGACGTCTTTTCTCGCAACCGCACCCAAACATATTCCCGAATGTTATATGGATATTTTTCTTTTCTCCAATAGGGGGCATACCGATATTCCGGGTCAAACGCCTCATAGAGATCGTTGCGATAGAGGATGCCGGAGAGATTGACTTTTCCCTCCGCCTCGGAAAAGAGCCACTGATACTTCGCAGAAGTTTTCTCTTGTATTCGTTCAAGTATGGGCGGAAGATTTTTCGCCCATACTTGGTCGGTTTCCTGTAAACCGACCGCATCCGGCAATGCGGCGCAAATCAATTCTCCGAACGCCTCCGCCCGCTCGGGCATGGGCAACCGTTCCCGACACCAATGCGACTCCGACCATCTTTCCGCAAGAAGATTGACGGACATGATTCGCAGAGCGGCTCCGTTTCGCGGAAGAGCTTCCTTGGGATAAAAAATTTGAGACATATTAAAGTTTCCTTATTTAAGTGCAAAACAATTTAAAATTTAATATCGGCATAATGCGGGCTGTGGTCGGAACCGTAGATCGAAATTCCCAAAACCGTTTCGTATCTCAAAACGCTCCACGTGCCCGTCCCGAAAATGTGGTCGATATAGGAACCGCCCTCATATCTCGGTTTTCCGGGATCGCGGTTCCCGCCCGTATCGTTGACGCGCGTTCCCGCTTCAATGGCTACCGTGCAGGCATCCCGTGAACCCGTCTCGGTTTGATAAGTAAAGAACGGTTCCGACGTTTGATTGCTGTTGAAATCCCCGCAGAAAAATATGCGAACACCCGGGTACTGTTCTTTTAAGGCATTGATGCGCGAGATCGATTCGTTGAGGCAAATCTCCGTTTCCTCATCAAACCCCCAGTGTGTATTGGCAAGAATAAACGAACGTGTGCCGTCGGCTTTCTCGCGCAAATTGACCCACTCGATCAAGCGCAGATTATATACATACGCGCTGTTGTCCCAATAGGAAAAGTTTTCAATTCCCGAGTCGATCAGGTCATATTTGTCGCTTCTGTAGAGAATGGTTGTGAGCGTTTGTTTGTTCAGATAATTGTAAAATTTCCATTCGTATTCGATTCCGTATTGCGTTTTGAGCAACTCCAACCACGCAGGAAGCGCATCAATCCATGCTTGGTCGGTTTCTTGGAGCCCGACCGCGTCGGGTTTGCAGGCAAGAAGAACTCCCGCGATGATCTCCGCGCGGTGGGATACCGGCAGAACTTCTCTTTCCTCGGGGTACGCCCAACGATCCGCAAGAATGTTGTAGGTCATCAAACGGACATCGGTTCCTTCGGTAATCCCAATGGAAAAGGAATTGTCGGTTTCAAGATAGGTTCCGTTCGTATAGGTCGGATCGTTCGCGCCGAAAAACCGCATTCGCATTTGACCCACGCACTGATGAGCCGAGAAGGGTCCTCCTCCCATAATTTGTACTTTGTTTCCTTGCACGCCCAAACGGTATGTCAGAATATCCGGAGGCATCGAACCATACATTTGCGCAGACACCGCGCGGTTGGTTTTCCCCACAAGAAATTCCGGTGTTCCGCTGTCGGCACGATCTATGTCGCGATAAACCGAAACGGTAAATCCCGACTCCTTCATCACGGTTTGCAAATATTCCGCCACTTCGCGGTAACCTTTGCGCGAGCTTTCATAAACAATATCGAAATTTCCGATGTTAACTCCGTTGACTGTGATTTCCTTTTCGACAATCTCCGGCGTCGGACTTATATAGGATCCCGTGGAGAGGAGATACACACCGTTCGATTGCTCCATGACGTTGATATAGTTTTCAATGAAATAGTCCACTGCGGCAGAAAGATCGACATCTTTCGGCGTGGTGATCACCAGCTTCCTGCCGGACAAAACGATCGCAAACTGCCCTTCCGTCAAATTCGACAGCACCTCGGCTGTCTGATCGTAGGAAGTTCTGCCAAGCAAAATCTCATAGGTTGTGTTGTCGCGAATCGCGCCTCGTTTGATTTCATCGGTCTTGGTTTCGGGACGAACACCCGTTTTATTCCGAAAAGCGGAAAGCAACGCATCCAGAGAAGCGGAAAGTGCCGAAGTCGGTGTTTTAGGAGTTACTACGGCAAAACTCGCCGAACTGCCGATGCTCCATTCCGTATTTTCTTTCGACGGCGGATCGGTTATCGGATTTTTGGATCCTCCTCCGTTACAGGAATAAAGCGAAAATGCAATTGTAAAAATTATCAAAACAGAAGCCACGATGCGCAAAAAGCGAGACGATTTCATTCGAACACCTCCCATCGTTTTTATAGCAAACCTTAAATTATATAAAATCAACAAAAAATTTTTCTTGCAATTTATAGCTTTGGTCATTTTGATTTTATCATAGATCATCTCGGAATAAAATTGCATTGCCGACTTTTTATATGTTATTTTCGACTTTTTTTCGGACATCTTTCCGCCCGATTTCTTGACATTTCCGTTTCTTTATGATAAGATGGCATTAGAATGAACCGCCGTTTCAAAGCGACCGCAACGGAAAGGAGGGCGTTATGTCATACTATCGCTACGCAATAGAAGAACCGCTCCCGAGCGGAGAGTCGACCTATCATCGCTCGCTCGTTCCTCTTCCGAACGATTTGTCTGCCCGTCGTTTTTTCTCCTATCACCTGTACACATCGGAAAAAGATGATTCAACAACCTGGCACGTCATTTCGATCGGACACGAGCGCCGATGGGCAAACAAACGCCAATCGCTTCGGCGAGGGCGGTTCATTCTGCATTATATCGTTGGCGGAAAGGGGAACTACCTCGGTACCCCGATCCACGAAGGACAGTTTTTCTTTGTAACGCCATGGGAAGCGACCCGTTTTGAAAGCGACCCGAAAAAACCTCTTGAATTCTACTATATCGGGATTTCCGGACCCGGCACCGAAGATATTATGAAAGATGCCGGATTTACGTCCCTTTCTTCCTGTATTCAACTTTGTCCGTTTATCAAGCAGATTCCGGAATTGTTTAACGAATATCTCCACGTTCAGCATTCCAAAAGCGACACCGATTACCTGCTTCGCGGTTTCTTCTTTTCGCTGATTGCCAAGCACAAAGCCTTAAACGGAAAAAATAAAGATGCTTCAAGCGAAAACACCTACTATTACTACAAACAAGCGTTGCTCTACGTTCAGGAATACCTGACAAAAGGCATCACTCCTTCCGACGTGGCGGAATATCTGCATATCTCTCCATCCTATCTTCGGGCAATTTTTGCACGTTATTGTCGGTTTTCCTTACGCGAGCTTCTGATCCGAAAACGGATCGAGCTTGCCGCAAATTTGCTTGCTTTCGAAAACGAAAGTGTAATCGGCGCAAGCGCAAAAGCAGGCTATTCCGATTACACGCTGTTTTATAAAATGTTCAAAAAACATATGGGAGTTTCTCCGCGACTATATCGTCTCCGACACCGACAACATTCCGACGCGACCGAAAACGCGCCGCAAAACCCGTCTCCCGTTTTGCTTGTTGACGAACAAATCATTTCCGAAAAGGGAACGACGGAGCACGTCCGATAACAACAAAGAGGAGCGGATCCCGCAAACGGGATCCGCTCCTCTTTGTTGTTTTATTGCGCTGCTTTTTTCTTTTCCTGTTCCGCGCGAACGCGTTCGGGGATCGGTTTTTCGTAAATTTCTCCCGCTTTGTCGAGCGCGATCTTGGTAAGCAAAGGTCCCACCAATTCGTAGATCAACACCGCGAAAAGCGAAATACTTCGGATCAGTTCGCCCGACGCGCTGTCGAGCTGCTGCATGGCGATCAGCGACATTCCGAGCGCCACGCCCGCTTGCGGCAGGAGCGTGATCCCGAGGTATTTCTGCACCTGCGGCTCACATTTCATCATTTTGGAAGAAAGTCGCGCCCCTTCCATTTTGCCGAGCGAACGGAACAGGATGAACACGATGCCGACCACCACGATCTGCCAATCCTTGAACACCGCCAATTCCAACCCCGCTCCGCTGATGACGAAGAACAGCACCATGATCGGTCCCGTCCATCGGTCGCACCGCTCCATCAACTCTTCCGAAAAATCGCAGAGGTTGCAGAAGATCGTTCCGAGCATCATGCAGACCAACAGCGAAGAAAATCCGACGGTCACAGCCCCGATGTGAAATTTCATCATGGAGAACCCAACCGCTAAGAACACAAACGCGACCGAAATGCTCATGCGTTTGCTCCTCGAATGGAAATACCGTTCCGAAAGATGGAACAAAAGCCCGATCGCGGCGCCCAGCAGAAGCGACCCGATCACTTCGATCAACGGATTGACGATGATAGACACCACGTCCACCCGTCCGCCCGGGACGTCGAGCGCCTTGGAAATTCCGAAAGAGACGGCGAACACCACGAGCCCCACCGCGTCGTCCAAAGCGACGATCGGCAACAGAAGCTTGGTGAGCGGTCCTTCCGCTTTATACTGCTTCACGACCATGAGCGTGGCGGCAGGCGCCGTTGCCGTGGCGATCGCTCCCATGGTGAGTACCACGGGCATGGGGAGTTTGTCGCCGAGCCAGAATTGATGTAGGAGGAAAAGCGCCACGTCCACGCACAGCGTTGCCGCGAGTGCTTGGAAAATAGCGATCACGACCGCTTTTTTGCCGATCTTTTTCAGTTCGGACAGTCGGAATTCGTTTCCCATGGCAAACGCGATAAATCCGAGCGCCACCTGTGAAACGATGTCATATTTTTTCACGTCCTCCGCGCTGATAAATCCGAGCCCTTCCACGCCGAGTTGACCGAGGCAATAGGGACCGATCAGGATCCCCGCCACAAGATACGCCGTAACCGCCGGCAGGTTCCACAGTTTTGTAAGGCGCGATGCCAACAGTCCCGCCAACAGCGCAACCGCCAACGCAAGTAAAATTCTCAAAGCCATCCTCCAAAAGATACAACCGGCAGAGGGCGTCTCTGCCGGAAGTTCTTTTTTTCGTTTCTCCGTGATAATAACCTATTATACTCTTTGCCGAACCGTTTGTCAAGCATTTCGGCTGTTTTTATATTTATGAAACGATCGGATCGTTCCCGCTTTCGGACCGTGCATTTTTTTATGACCCCGAAAGATGATACTTGCGACAGGCTTCCGCAACGATCCCGTTCATTTGCTCCGCCTTCTCTTCCATTTCCGCAACCAATTTGAATTGCGTTCTCGCGCGGTCAAGGTTGTGATTCTCGCGGTGAATGCGGAAATAAACGTCGCCGTTGATGTGGTCGGCAAGGAAGCGCATCCCGCATTCCAACGTCATCAGTTTGGCGCCCGTCGGGAGCAGTTCGATCTCGCGCGGGGTCATGCGGTCTCCGAGCACTTCCAGATAGGCGTCGGTGTAGGCGCGGAAAAGGTCGAGGTCAAAATGTACTTTGGAGAGATCGGTCTCGTCCTCGGCGGCGGTGGACGCGCCGAACCGAAGCGCGTCGCCGTAGTCATAAAGGAGCGATCCCGGCATGACCGTGTCGAGGTCGATCACGCAAAGCGCCTTCCCCGTTTTTTCATCGAAAAGGACGTTGTTGAGCTTGGTGTCGTTGTGCGTCACGCGCAGGGGAACGGAACTGTCCGCGATCGCGTCGGTGATGACGTGCGTTTCTTCCGCGCGGGCAAGGGCAAAGTCGATCTCCGCCCGAACGCTTGCCGCCCGTCCGCTCCTGTTTTCGGCGACGGCGGCTTGAAGCTGCCCGAGCCGCGCGCCCGTGTCGTGGAACTGCGGAATGGTCTCTTTCAACGTTGCCGCGGGAAACGCCGCGAGCATTCTCTGAAACCTTGCAAACGCCCGCGCCGAGTCGGCAAAGAGTGCCGGAGTTGCCGCCTCAAAGGATTTCGCGTCCCCGATGAAACGGTACATCCGCCAGCAGTTGTCTTCTCCGTCGCGGTAAAAGTACGCGCCCGAGGTCGTCGGCAAATAGGTCAGGGTCTCCCGCTCGGGGTCGCCCCCCGCTTCCGTGATCCGCTCGCGCAGATAGGACGTGACGGCAACGACGTTTCCCATCAGTCCTTCGGGGTCGGTAAACACATCGGTATTGATTTTTTGCAAAACGTACTTCGGCGGATTTCCCACCGCATAGGTGCTGTTGATATGTCCGTTGCCGAATGGCTTTGCCGGCAGATCGACCGAAAACCGTGCTGTGATGTCGGAAATGTTCATTTTTTGATCCTTTTTCATTCTTTTTAATAAAAAATCGTTTTTGGGGGTTGCAATTTTCGCAATTATATGATATGATATTCTTGAAGTGGAGCTAAAAACAAATAATTATATAAAAACGGAGAAAAAGCTTTGAAAAAAGTCACGGAATACAAGAAAACCGAATGGGAACCCTTGACCGACGTTCCGATCCCCCGTTGTCCGGATATTGAATCCTTCCACTTTTCTTTGGATCGGGTGTTTGGGGATAACTACGATTTCTCGGGCGAAATGCACCCGTTTTATGAGATCGTTTACGTGTTGAGCGGGTCGGTCGGGATCACGGCGGGCGAAAAGGTTTACGTTCTGAACGCGGGGCAATGCCTGATGCATCCGCCCGGTGAATTTCACCGCATCCGCTCCGAAAGCGGTTCCGAACCGCACGTGCTGAACCTTTCGTTCCACGCGGAGAATATGCCGACGCCGTCGGGTCGCATTTTCGAGCCGAGCGACGCTTTGCGCGAGGAATTTTTGGAAATCAGCCTCGAAGTTCGGGATGGGCTCCACAACTCGGACATGACGCTTCTTGCCACCCAGCGCATTCGCCTGGAACGCTGGTTGCTCCGCGCGTTTCGGAACGGACACGAAGGCGGCGTGATCAAGAGTTCGGGCGCCGTGCGCTATGCCGAGATCGTCCGCTTGATGCAGGATCACATCACGGAAAATCTGCAAGCGGGCGACATTGCCCGTCTCTCCCACATGAGCCTTTCAAAACTGAAAAAAATCTTCACCAATTATGCCGGCATGGGCGTTTCCCGCTACTTTACGGAAATGAAAATGCGCTATGCCGCCGAAATGCTCCGCTCGGGCGCTCGCGTGGGCGAAGCCGCCGCCGCGCTCGGTTACGGCGACCAAAACTATTTCAGCACCGTTTTCCGCCGCATTATGGGCGCATCGCCCGGAAAATACAAAGAGAAATAACACGCAAATTCAGTATACCACGTAGAAAAGGAAAAGTCAATCATGAAAATCATTTCTGTCGAATCTTATAGAAAATTGAGCCGTTTCGGTGCCAATCTCATTGCCGCGCAGATCGCCGTCAAACCCCGTTCGGTACTCGGACTTGCCACGGGCTCTTCTCCCGTCGGCATTTATCGCGACCTCATTGACCGCTACCGTGCGGGCGAGTTGGATTTTTCCGAAGTGACGTCGATCAACCTCGACGAATACATCGGTCTTTCCCCCGATCACCCGCAAAGCTACCGCCGCTTCATGCAGGAAAACCTGTTTGACCACGTGAACATCGATCCCGCCCGCACCTTCGTTCCGAACGGTCTTGCTCCCGATCTGGACGCGGAATGCGAAGCCTATGACAAACGCATTTCCGACCTCGGCGGCATTGATCTGCAACTTCTCGGCATCGGCTTGGACGGTCACATCGGTTTCAATGAACCGTCCGACGCTTTTATGAAGCCGACCCACGTTGCCGAACTTCACCAATCCACCATCACCGCAAATTCCCGCTTTTTCGCAAACGAGGACGAAGTCCCGCGCCGCGCGATCAGCATGGGCGTCGGCGGCATCATGCAAGCCCGCAAGATCCTGCTCGTTGCCAACGGTATTGCCAAACGTACAATCGTCGACCGCGCTTTCAACGGTCCCATTACTCCCCGCATCCCCGCGTCCATTCTCCAACTTCACCCCGACGTAACCGTGATTTACAGTATGGAATAATATTTAATTTAAGACCTTGAGGCGGGGACCCCTTTTCTTCACATGAAGAAAAGGGGTCCCCGCCTCAAACTCCGCCCTTCCGAAAAGAAGGACCGCGCAAGCGGTGGATGAGGAAAAAGAAGACCGAAAATAACCCTTATGAGCTCTCCTCATCCGTCGGCTTCGCCGCCACCTTCCCCGTTGGGGAAGGCATCATTGTAAATCATCGTTCTGTGCATCCATAATAAACCGAATCCCAAGACGAAACCCGTAAGAAAACATTTTCTTCCCGAAAATTTCCTCACATTCGTTGGCGGTGTCAAGGTATCGGCTGACCAATCGAAACTGTTCTTTCGTCAATGCCGCTCTCAATTGTTCAAATTCTCTCTTGCTTTGCACATCTGCAAGTCGATACCCTTCATCTTTAATAAAGGGAATATTCAGCGGGTCTAATTCTCCATTCCAAAATTTTTCAAAACATTCATTGCCGTTCTTTCCTCTCAATCAAAATACCGTGCTTTTTGTGTCATTATATCACACAAAAAGCGCGGTATGATTCCGTATCGGAATATTCGCAAATATTTGAGAGAAAACGAATGCGGGGAGAGGTAACTCTCCCCGAGGTTTTTATTCCTGTTCTCCCGTATCGGATGCGTCGAAGTCGCCGTCCACAAAGCGTTCGAGGTAGTCCTCTTTGGTGATGAGAACGGAGCGGGGTTTGGAACCGTCGGGCGGGGAGACGATGCCTTCCGCCTGCATACGGTCGATGAGCTTCGCGGCTCGACCGTAGCCGACCTCGATCTTTCGTTGCAGAAGCGAGGTGGACATTCTGCCCTCCTCCACGGCAACGCGAACCGCGTCGAGATACTTGGGGTCGTCCTTGACGTCGTCGGCGATGGCGATTTCTTCACCCTTGTTGCCCTTGCCCGCGACCTGCGCGGAAAACTCTTTCATCTTGCGGGTGAATTTCTCGTCGTAAACGGCGTTGCCGTTCTTGGCGCGAATGAAATTGCAAATGCTTTCCACTTCTCTATCCGAAACGAACGCGCCCTGCACACGTTCGGGACGCATGGAGCCGACGGGCGAATAGAGCATATCGCCGCGACCGAGCAGTTTCTCCGCGCCCACCATGTCGAGGATGGTGCGGGAGTCGACCTGCGACGCCACCGTGCAGGCGATACGGGACGGAACGTTGGATTTGATCAGACCCGTGACCACGTCCACCGACGGGCGCTGGGTACCGAGGATGAGATGAATGCCGCTCGCACGTCCCTTTTGGAGCAGACGGCAAATGGACGGTTCCACCTGATCGCGCGCCTGCATCATCAGGTCGGCAAGCTCGTCGATGATGATGACCAGGTACGGCATGAACGGCTTATCGGGATCATCCTTGGTCAGTTCGTTGTAGCCGTCGATATTCCGCGCGCCCACTTCCTGGATCAATTCAAAACGCGCTTCCATTTCGTCCACCGTGGCTTGCAGTGCGCCCGCCGCGTCGGTCGCCGAGGTAATGATGGGGGCGAGCAGATGCGGAATGGCTTTGTACGGAGTAAATTCGACCTTCTTCGGGTCAATGAGCATCAGCTTGACTTCATCGGGCTTTGCTTTGTAGAGCAGACTCATAATGGTACAGTTGATGCAAACCGATTTACCCATTTTCGTAGCGCCGCCCACGAGCAGATGCGGCATTTCGGTAATGTCAAAGATCACGGGCTTGTTGACAACGTCCGCGCCGAGCGCGACGGTGAGTTTGGTCTTCCCTTTTTTGAAGGCTTCGCTTTCGATCAGGTTGCGCAGATACACGATGTGTCTCGCTTCTTTCGGGTTCGGGACTTCCACGCCGATCGCGCTCTTGCCCGGGATCTGCGCCATGCGGACGTCCGCCACGGCAAACGCCAGCGCGATGTCGCTTGCCAGATTCATAATGGCGCGGGCGTGAACTCCCGCCGCGGGTGTGATCTCATATCGCGTGACCGTCGGTCCGCAGGAATAATCGATGCTCTTGACGTTGATGCGGAAAGACTCCAACGTGGCGGCAAGCTGCTGCATATTGTGTTCGATCTGCTCCCGATTTTCCTCGCTGATGGACGATCCGAGCTGCATGAGGTCGATGGGCGGGAACACATAGGGCTTCGGCTCTTGCGGGATGAACGTCGTCATGCCGTCCGAGAAAGATCCGTCCGAAGCCGCTTGGTCAATCTGCTCCGCGGACGGTGCGACCGGCTGTACCGGCACGTCTTCGGGCACGGGACGGAAATCGCCATGCTCTCCGGCAAGCGGCGTTTCGGGCGGGAGCGGAGCATGACTGTTGCTTTGCATCACCATTCCGTCGTCGATGTCGATGAACACATTTTTCAAATCGAAATTGCGATCCTCTTTTTGAATGCGCTTTGCCGAACGGTTGTCGGCTTGCGGGAAAATGGGATCCACGTCGCGGTAGTGATTGCGGGGTTCCGCAGGCGGCGCAATGGTCGGGTGCGAAGCGGGTTGTTCCGCCTGTTGTTCCGCCATTCTGCGAGCGGTGCGTTCACGCTCCATGCGCTCTTGGTAGGCGCGTTCCCTGTCGGTTCGCTCCTGCTCCGCCTTTTGCATGGCTTCGCGTCTGCCCTGCTCGTCCTCTTCCCGCATGGCGCGGCGAACGCCCGAAGGAAGATACATGGTGTCGTCGGTCGTGCGGTCGATGTTGGGAAGCGGGGGAAGGTCGCGGACGTCGTCGGCAAGCGGTTTGCCGTTGGAATCATAGACCATCACCGCGCCCGCGGGATAGCCGTCGATCGTGGTTTCCACTTCGCTTCGCTGCGCCTTTTTCGCTTCCGCCGCCTGTTTGGCGCGCTTCTTGGCGAGTTCGGCTTCCTGCTCGGAGAGCGTGGCGCGATTGCGTGCGGAAAGCTCGCGGCGGTGGCGCAGGCGCATGAACAGATAGCGGGGGGTCATGCCGATCAGATAGAAGAAAGACGCGGAAAACAGCAGAAGCCCGAGAATGATCGCCCCGGGTACGTTCAGAACCGACACGAACAAATAGGCGATCTTACCGCCGAAAAGCCCGCCGCCCTGCATGGCGGCGCCCGCACTCAAAAGCTCTTTGGCGCCGATATTCCGATCCGCGGACTTCATTGCCGCGAGATAGAACACGTGAATAAACGTGGAGAACACGAACAGAAACGCGACCGAATCCAAAATTTTCGGAATGAGGTTGTGCGCTTCGCGATAGCGCTTCCACAGGAAGGACAGACTGAAAATGAGAACGGGCAGTACGAACACGGCGGGTCCGAACAAGCCGAGAAGCCCGTAGCAAATGCCGTAACCGACGTGACCCATCCAGTGGGCACCCGGGTTATCCGCAAGGCGGTTCCCGAAATTGCAGATGAGATTGAGCAAAAGACAGATCGCAAGGAACGCCCCCACGCCGAGGAGAATATAGGGCATGGCTTTGTGGATGCCCGCTTCCTCCGTTCGGGCGGGCTTTTGGGAATTCAGGCGAATCTTTTCTTTTTTGGGTATCTTGGTTGACGACCGACCCGAAGAACGGGAGCCGTTTTTCGCGCGGGTATGCGAAGAAAAGCCCGTGCGCTCGGAGCGGGGCGCTTCGCGGCGGGGTTCGGGATCGTCGGGATCAAAAGTATCGTCGTGCAAATCCTCGTCGCGAACATCATCATCCGAAGAAGCGGTATTGGAACGGAAATCATAATTTTTGGCATTGCCGGTGCCAAACGGATCTTCGTTCTCGTTGCTTTCTCTGCGGTATTCGTCGTTCATCGAACGGTCACCATCCTTTCATAGGGTAACGGGGCGAGGGAAAATCTCGTTCCCTGCGCGCAGCGGGCACGCGGGAAATCATAAGCATTATAAATTATTATACCATAAAGCGGATATAAATGCAAGAGGCAGAAGAAGATTTTTCGCAAAGAAATGTCTTGCGGAAAAGTGCAAAATTCTTTTCTCTTCTTTCGGGACAACAGAGATTTTTGATTGATTTTGGAATTTATCACCCGCAAAAACGCCACAAAAATATAAAAATGAAAAATAAAATTCCATTTTCGGAACTGAATATTTGTAAAACCTCTTGACAAACCGCCAAAACGGGTGTATAATGATGGCAGTTACGGAAAACACGGCGTTTTCCGATTCGCAATTTGAATGTTGAAAGGAAATTACCACCATGGCTGCTACCAAGAAAACCAAAGCTCCCGTTCCCACCGACCTCGACGCGGCGGGCAAGAAAAAGGCGCTCGCGACCGCAATGTCCCAGATCGAGCGCGACTTCGGCGCCGGCTCCATCATGAAACTCGGCGAAAATCGCCACATGGAAGTTCAGGCAGTGCACACGGGCTCCCTCTCCCTTGACCTTGCCCTCGGCATCGGCGGCGTTCCGCGCGGTCGTATCGTCGAGATTTTCGGGCCGGAATCCTCGGGCAAAACCACCGTGGCACTCCACATTGTTGCCGAAGTCCAGAAGGCGGGCGGCACCGCCGCATTCATCGACGCCGAGCACGCGCTCGACCCCGTTTATTCCAAGGCGCTCGGCGTGAACATCGACGAACTTCTCGTTTCCCAGCCCGACTGCGGAGAGGACGCTCTCGAAATTTGCGAGGCGCTCGCCCGCTCCGGCGCGGTGGACGCGATCGTGGTAGACTCCGTGGCGGCGCTCGTTCCCCGTCAGGAGATCGAGGGCGACATGGGACAGAGCATGGTCGGCGTTCAGGCGCGCATGATGTCCCAAGCCATGCGCAAGCTCTCGGGCGTGATCTCCAAGAGCAACTGCGTGGTCATTTTCATCAACCAGATCCGCGAGAAAGTGGGCGTGATGTACGGCAATCCCGAAACCACCCCCGGCGGTCGCGCGCTCAAATTCTTCGCGTCGGTTCGCATTGACGTCCGCAAGACCGAACAGCTCAAAGACGGTAACGACGTTTACGGCAACCACGTCAAGTGCAAGATCGTGAAAAACAAGGTCGCCCCGCCTTTCCGCACCGCCGAATTCGACATCCTCTACGGCAAGGGCATTTCCCGCACGGGTGAAATCCTCGACTATGCCATCCTGCTCGACATCATCAAAAAGAGCGGTTCCTGGTTCTCCTACAACGGCGAACGCATCGGTCAGGGCAAAGAGAACGTCCGCAAACTGCTGGAAACCAATCCCGAATTCTTTGCCGAAGTGGAAGAAAAGGTGCGCGCGCAAAGCGAGAACGTCAAGCTCCCCGAGGAAGAGTTTGAGGTGGACGAAGAGGGCGACGACGAGTTCGATCTCCGCCTCGACGGCAAGGACGAATAAGCCTTGACCGAATACATGGATAAACCGTCGGTCGCCATTTCAATCGCTTCCGTTCGCGCACAGAACGACGGCGCGGAAATGGCGGTGACGGTGGTGATCGAGAACGGCGCCGCCCGGGACGTTCGCAAATTCGTGATCCTGACCGAGCAATACTGCTCGTTGAAACCGACGAAAGGACCGATCACCGAAGAACAGTTTGAAGCGTTGGAGTCGGCTTCGCGCCTTTGCGGGGCGTTGCGCTCGGGGCAATCGGCGCTCTCCTACGGGTCGGCGTCGGTTCTGCACCTCACCCGCAAGATCATGCGCCACGGCTACACGAAAGAGGAAGCGACCGCCGCCGCCGAGCGGTTGCGCGACGTCGGGCTCATCAACGAGGACGACGACCTCTCCCGCGAGGTGGAAAAATGCCTTCGGAAGCTTTGGGGTTCGCGCCGCATCCGCTCTCATCTTTGGTCGAAGGGGTTTGCGCGCGAGACGTTGGAAGCGTTGCCGTCCCTGCTTGCCGAGGTGGATTTTCCAGCCAACTGCGCCTCTCTCATCCGCAAACAATACGGCTCTGTCCCCGCCGACCCGCAAGCCCGCCGAAAACTTTGCGCCGCTCTCGCCCGCTACGGATACTCCCCCGAAGAGATCCGCGAGGGGATGCGGAGGGCGATAAAGGAATAAAACCATGGGGAAAGGGTGCTTTTTCTTCGCAGGAAGAAAAAGCACCCTTTCCCCATACCCCATCCCATCAAAAAGAAAACCAGACGCAACACAAAACATCGGATTTCTTCCGAAAATGGATGTTTCCGAATTGTCGAATGAAATTGAAATCGGTCGTTTTTCGGCGAGCTTTTCCCTTGTTTTCGTCGAGTTTTACACAGTTTCCACAGAGTTTTCCACAGGTCGCGTCGGAAAACTCCGCCCGTTTCGATAATTCCGACAATGGAATTTTTCCCCTTTTGTCGTTGTTCCGTCTCTCCGTTTCGTCTTTTTTCGGAATTTTTCAAAACCTCTTGCAATCCCGCCCGCATGGTTGTATAATAGTTGTATCATATCGGTATTTACCCCGAAAGGAGCACGTTTTATGAAAGCTGTTATCACGGTCACCGGCAAGGACACGGTCGGCATTATCGCCGAGGTCGCCGGCGTTTGCGCGGCACACGGCGCAAACATCATGGACATCACTCAGAGCGTTATCAGCGATTACTTCGCTATGATCATGCTCACGAACATCGACGGTCTCAACGTCGGCTTTTCCGAATTTGCCGACGAGCTCGCCGCGCTCGGAAAGTCCAAAGCGCTCGACATCCACGCGATGCACGAGGACATTTTCAACACCATGCACCACGTTTGACGGAGCGTTTCTATGATTAACACCAAAGATATTCTCGAAACGATCCAGATGATCCGCGAGGAGAACCTCGACATCCGCACGATCACCATGGGGATTTCCCTTTGGGACTGCGTGAGCGAGGACGCGGATCGTCTCTGCGAAAAAATTTACGATAAAATCACCCGCCGCGCCGAACGCTTGGTCTCGGTGGGCGGCGAAATCGAAAAGCGCTACGGTATTCCGATCGTGAACAAGCGCGTTTCGGTCACGCCCGTTTCCCTCATCGGCGGGAGCGCCACCCCCGACGGCTACCTCAAAATCGCACGCACGCTCCAACGCGCCGCCGACGCTTTGGGCATCAACTTCATCGGCGGTTTCTCCGCGCTCGTTCAAAAGGGCTTGACCGTCGGTGCCGACCGCATGATTTCGGTCATTCCCGAGGCGCTCGCCGAAACGCGGAACGTCTGCTCGTCGGTCAACGTGGCTTCCACGAAAGCGGGGATCAACATGGACGCGATCGCCCGCATGGGCGCCACGATCAAACGCGCCGCGTACTTGACGCGCAACGACAACTCCATTGCCTGCGCGAAACTCGTGGTGTTCGCCAACGTTCCCGAGGACAACCCCTTCATGGCGGGTGCGTTCTGCGGCATCGGCGAACCCGAAACCGCGATCAACGTTGGCGTAAGCGGTCCCGGGGTGGTCGCTTCGGCGATCCGCCGCGCGGGCGACTGCGATCTCTCCGCGCTTGCCGACATCATCAAAAAGACGGCGTTCAAAATTACCCGTGTGGGTCAGTTGGTGGCAAGCGAAGCGGCAAAAGAGCTTGACGTGCCGTTCGGGATCGTCGATCTTTCCCTCGCTCCCACGCCCGCCGTGGGAGATTCGGTCGCCCACATTCTCGAAGAGATGGGACTTGAATCCTGCGGAGCCCACGGCACCACCGCCGCGCTCGCCATGCTCAACGATGCGGTGAAAAAAGGCGGCGTAATGGCGTCGTCCCACGTGGGCGGTCTTTCGGGCGCGTTCATCCCCGTTTCCGAGGACGCGGGCATGATCGCCGCTGCCGAACGCGGCGCACTGACACTCGAAAAGCTCGAAGCGATGACCGCCGTTTGCTCGGTCGGACTTGACATGATCGCCATTCCCGGCGACACACCCGAAGAAGTGATCGACGGCATTATCGCCGACGAAATTTCGATCGGTGTGGTGAACACGAAAACGACAGCCGTCCGTCTCATCCCCGCCTACGGAAAAGTCGCGGGCGACAGCGTGGAATTCGGCGGACTGCTCGGCTCAGCGCCCGTTATGCCGCTCAATACCTATTCGCCCGCGCGCTTCATCGGTCGCGGCGGTCGCATTCCCGCACCCATTCACAGTTTGAAAAATTAAGAAGAAAAGGTCGTGAGAGGGGGAGGACTTTCTTGAAAGAAAGTCCT
>JAGAEA010000034.1 GCA_017613355.1 Clostridia bacterium | reverse complement strand
TCTTTTGCTCCGAGTTTTGCTCTTAGCTTTCTTTACCTGTTTTTTGAGTAGTATAACTCTTCCAAGAATTTCCGAGACCTTCCACACGCTTCCGTGTTCTTTGTCTCTTACTTGTTGTTCGGTTTTCAATGATCGTTCCACCGCCCCCTTCTCTTTGGGACAGCCTATTTATTATACTACACAGCCCCTTTTTTGTCAACCCCTTTTTTCAATTTTTTTTAATTTTTTTTGTTTTTTTGAAAAAGCGGCTTGGGAAGCGGGTTTTCGGGGCAAAATAGAGTCGAAAAGCAGTCGAAAAAAGGAGTTTTTCATGGTTACCATCGTCTTTCGCACCCTCTTGATTTACGTTCTTCTTCTCTTTACCATGCGCCTGATGGGCAAGCGCCAGATCGGGGAATTGGAAGTGACCGAGCTTGTGACCACCCTTCTCGTTTCCGAGATCGCCTCCGTTCCCGTCACCAATCAGGATATTCCCGTTCTCCACGCGGTGATCCCCATTTTCCTGCTTCTCATTCTCGAAGTGCTTTCCTCGTGGTTTCTGCTCCGCTTCCCCGTCCTCAAACCGCTCCTTTCGGCAAGTCCGACTCAACTCGTCCGCGGCGGTCGGCTCCGTCAATCGGAACTGACCGCAAACCGCGTTTCGGTGGAAGAGCTGATGTCCGAGATCCGCCAACAGGGCTACGCCGACCTTTCCCAGATCGACGAGGCGATCCTTGAAACCAACGGCAAGCTGACCGTTCTCCCAAAACCCGCCTACGCCTCTCCCACCGCCTCGCAGCTCGGCATTCCGCTCAAAGAGGAACCGCTCTCCCACGTGGTCTTTTACGCGGGGCGGGTCAACCGCGCGGGCTTGGAACTCATCGGCAAGGATGCCGCTTGGCTTCGCCGCGAGCTTGCCCGCCGCAAAATATCGGCGCAATCGCTCTATTGCGCAACGGCGAACACCGACGGCAAATTGACTTTGGTGGAAAAGGAGCAAATGCCGTGAAACACATTGTTGTCATTCTCGTCCTGCTGGTTTTGCTGAGCGTTTTCGTCGTTCTGAATGCCGTCTATATAAATAAGGTAGCAAACCGTATGCTCGACGCCGTTTCCGTGCTCCCGCCCATTGCCGACGAAACCGCCGTTTCCGCCGCGCAGTCGCTTCGCGAGAACTGGCTTCGCGCCACTCCTTTTGTGGACCTGACCGTGAGCTATCTGCTCTCCGACCGCGTTTGCGAGCAGACCGCCCTGCTCGTCTCCTGCGCTGAGGCAGGCGACGTTTACGGTTACGCTTCCGCCCGCGCTATTCTTTCGGACGCGCTTGAAGATATGCGCCGCACCGAGCTGTTTTCTCCCGTCAGTCTTTTTTAAGGTCAAAGGCGCGTTAAGGTCGCGTCTTTTTGAAAAAAGACGCCCCAAAAACTTTCGCACATACGAGCTTTTGCGGGCAACGGGATGTATGCAAAAACGCACGACCCCTTCCGAACATTTTTTGTCAAGAGGGCTGTTTTTCGTTGACAAACCGATCCGCATATGCTATAATATCCCTCGGAGCGTTTTTGCTCCCTTGGGAACACCATTCAACGGTGGCGGTTTGCTTCTCTCCAATGTTTTTTACATCGGAGGGAACGCTTTTTTGTCTCCCTCCGGGACTTACGGAGGGAGGTGATGCCAGTGGTCTCGTGGAATGATCTGATACAGATCGCAACACTTGTATTTGCAGTCATCGCTTGCTTTTATAGCAAAAAGAAAAGATAACCGCCTGCACCTGAAAAGTAAGCGGTTATCTTAACCATTACGGAGAGGAGCAACCGTCATCGGTGTTCCCTCGTATTCTTATGATAGCACAAACCTTTTCGTTTGTCAAGAGGTTTGGGTTATTTTTTTGCAAACGTGCGGATGTTTGGCGCTTTTATGATTGACAATCGGGGAAAAATGTGGTACAATAAAGGAGACCCCGAAAGAAAGGAGGCGCGCCCGAATTGGAGAACGGAAACGAGACTATTAAAGTTGCGATCGCGGCAAACATTGCCGAGTTGCGCCGCAAGAGCGGCATGACCCAGCAGGAACTTGCCGACGCATTGAGCTATACCGACAAAGCCGTTTCCAAATGGGAACGCGCCGAATCCATTCCCGACGTGGTCATTCTGAAACGCATTGCCGACCTCTTCGGCGTTACGGTGGACTACCTGCTCCGCGACAACCGCGACGACCCTCTGTCGGTTCCGCTTCCACCCTCGCACCGGCGGTACAAGCACGGGCTGATCATGGGCATTTGCATTCTGCTCGTCTGGCTGCTCGCCACTTTTGCGTTTGTGGTGGTCACGCCCCTGAACACGTCGTTCTCGGCGGGGTGGCTGATCTTCCTTTACGCAGTCCCCGTTTCGGCGGTGGTCTGGCTGGTGTTCAACTCGGTGTGGTTCAACCCGAAGTTCAACTACCTTGCCATTTCGCTTTTGATGTGGACGACGTTTGCGTCCTTCCATCTCACGGCGTTATGCGCGTTTGAAAAGCAGGTGTGGATGATCTATCTGCTCGGCATTCCGGGTCAGGTCATCATTTTGCTGTGGTCGGGCATGGGACGCCGACCGCGCCGCAAGAAAAAAGATGCAAATGCCGCCAAAGAACCCGCAAAAAAAGAGGACTCGCCTGCCTGACGGGCGGGTCTTTTTGCTGATCCCCAAAACGGCGTTTCGGACATTTTTACGGTTTATGGGGGAATTTTTATCTTTTTTCGGGGAAGCGCTTGCAATCGGGTCGGTTTTGTTCTATAATATAGGGGAACAACACGCCGCGCCGCGGCGATGAAAGGAAGAAAGAACATGACGGTCAAAGAAATCAAACAAGAGATCTGTGAAGTAGGTCACAGACTGTACGACCACGGCTTTGTCGCCGCGAACGACGGCAATATTTCCGTGAAGGTCGGCGAAAACGAGTTTTACTGCACGCCCACGGGCGTTTCCAAAGGGTCGCTCACGCCCGACATGATCATTAAGATCGACGGCGACGGCAACAAGCTCGAGGGCAAACTCAATCCCTCTTCCGAAATCAAAATGCACCTGCGCGTGTTCCGCGAACGTCCCGACGTCAACGCGGTCGTTCATGCGCATCCGCCCGTGGCAACGGCGTTCACCGTCGCGGGCATCCCGCTTGACCGCTACATTTTGCCAGAAGCGGTTCTTTCGATCGGCGATGTTCCCACCTGCGAGTACGCCACGCCTTCCACCATGGAGATCCCCGATTCTCTCATGCCCTACATCCAGGAGCACGATGCCTTCATGCTCAAAAACCACGGTGCTCTCACCGTTGGAAACACGTTGACCCGCGCTTTCTTCACCATGGAAGAAGTCGAGTTCAACGCCAACATCATGAAGCACGCTATGGAGCTCGGGCGCATCGAGGAGATCCCCGAGGATAAAATGCTCGCTCTCATCGAGCTTCGCGAAAAATTCAAAATGCCCGGCAAACACCCCGGCTACAAAACGCCCGAGGAGCGCGCCAAGGCAAACCCCAACAGCACGATCAACACGATGAAATAAGGGTTTAGGTTAAGACCGCGGGAGAGGGGAGAACTTTCTTGAAAGAACGTTCTCCCCTCTCCCGCACCCTCTCCTCTCTCAAAGAACAAACGCGGGTTATTTTATAATAAGAATTATTATCGTTATAAATATAGACCTTTTCCCCTTCTTTTCGGAAGGGTGAAGGCTTGGGGGCGTATCTGCTGGAACACCAGCCTGCCCTATATACGGCGCTGTTTCTTGGCGGCAAGCTGGATGACCATCTGCGGGAGATTGATAGGTCTGCAACGCAGCTGTTTGACCAGGTGGTAGACCAGCTGAAGATTCGTAATGGTATAACAGAGCAGCTGAAAGCTACCGATCAAATGAAGTGGGTTAGGCGGATGAACGCAGTTCGCCACGAGGCGGCAGAAATCGTAGCAAAGGAGTTGATCTACGATGAAGCCACCTAAACGAATCGTTGTTCTTTCTTCAGCGGAGTATGGTCTTGCCTTTAATGGAATGCTTCGTTTTCGCAACAAGCTGATTCAGCAAGGCAGATACACGGATGCAGTGGACGAACTGCTGATCAAATTACAAAAAGCAAGGAGGTACCGCCATGGATAAGAGTGCCCAGCGGCTGAAAGCATACATAGATACCCACCCCATTGATCTCGGTGATAGTGATTGC
>JAGAEA010000033.1 GCA_017613355.1 Clostridia bacterium | reverse complement strand
TCTTTTGCTCCGAGTTTTGCTCTTAGCTTTCTTTACCTGTTTTTTGAGTAGTATAACTCTTCCAAGAATTTCCGAGACCTTCCACACGCTTCCGTGTTCTTTGTCTCTTACTTGTTGTTCGGTTTTCAATGATCGTTCCACTGCCCCTTCTCTTTGGGACAGCCTATTTATTATACCGCGTTTGCGGAAAAATGTCAAGCATTTTTTCGCGGAAACGAAAATAAAATTTCACAAACATTGACGTTCAAAATTGTGCAAATCGCCAAAAAACCGTGCAAAACGGCTTATGAAAGGGCTTTTCGGAAGCGAAGAAGGATGCCTCCCGGCATCCTTCCCGCTATCGAATTTGATTGTTTCAAATCTTGGGGATCTTGATTTCCACTTCGCGTCCGCACTCGGCAGACTTTGCGATACCGTCGATGATCGCCTGGTTGAACAGGATCTGGGATGACGGGACGGGCGCGGTGCCGTTCTCCTTGATCGCGTCGAGGAAAGTACGGATTTTGAGATCGAACAAATCGCCTTTGGTTTTGAGGATCGGGATCTCGGTTTGGGTCTGTTCGCCGCAAACCTCATGGTAGAGGGTCATGGCGCCGCCAACCGTGCCGTTCCAACACTCGGTGGACGGGATACGCAGGCTTCCCTTGGTACCCATGATGATCGTGTCGCCGGGGGTGTCGAGGTTCATCGCCCACGCGATGCGGAAATCGAGAATGATACCGCCTTCGAGACGGATGAACGCCGCCGCGAAATCGTCCACGCCGAACAGCTTGGCATACTCGGGATGCCCGATCTTTTTATAATGGGAATAGTTCGGGTCGGTACCGAAGAACGCGGACTTGTAACCCGAAACGGTCAGGGGCTTCGGATAGCCGATGGCGTTGAGCACCATATCGAGCGAATAGCACCCGATGTCGCCGAGCGCACCGAGACCCGCCGTTTTGTCCTCGATGAAGGTGGTTCCGTAGGGAGTCGGAATGCCGCGACGACGTCCGCCGCCCGTTTGGATGTAGTAAATTTTGCCAAGCTCGCCGGATTCGACGATGCGCTTGATCATTTT
The DNA here is from genome assembly GCA_017613355.1 of Clostridia bacterium. Lineage (GTDB taxonomy): Bacteria > Bacillota > Clostridia > Oscillospirales > CAG-272 > UMGS1865. The sequence goes on along the minus strand of JAGAEA010000033.1, from coordinate 8,352 downwards.
CATATTCTCGTCCATTCTGGGTTGGAACCCGATGGACAAAAGCTTTCCGCTTTTCTTCTCCGCGCGGCAGACCTCGACCGCCTCGTCGAGCGTGACGGTGAAGGGCTTTTCGAGCAGAACGTTGACGCCCTTTTCGAGCGCGTAGATCGCGGGGATCGCGTGCTGACGGTTGTAGGTACAAATGGACACGGCGTCGAGTTTCAGGCTCTTATCGTCGAGCATTTCCTTGTGAGAGGCATAATCGGTCTTGACGCCCTCCACACCGAATTTTTCAAAGAACGCCTTTGCTTTGCCGGGGATGAGATCCGCTCCGGCGACGATCTCAACGTCGGGCTGATTGAGCAAAGCTTTGATATGCGATACTGCAATCCAGCCACACCCGATGATACCAACCCGCAGCTTGCGGCTGGTGTCGATGACCTTGACTTCCTGGTTTGTTTTGAAATCATCCAATCCCATGATAAAATCCTCCTTTTATTTATCAATATCAATTCCGCAAATATTTCAATACCCGATGCTGCGAAGATACTCGCGGCTCATTTCGGCACATTCCATCGGCGTTTTGCCCATGCTCGGCTGATCCTGCTCGACCACGACCCATTCGACTCCCGCTTTTTCCGCCGCTGCGAGGATTTTCGGGAAGTCCTGCTTACCGTAGCCGACAGGACGGAACTCGAAATTGGCGGGGCGCTTGGGCGCCTTCTTCTCAATGCCGATGAGTTCATACATATCGTCTGCTTTTTCGCCGTTGAAATCCTTGAGGTGAAGAATGTGCGAGCGTCCCGCATATTTCGAGAGGTAAGCGGCGGGCTCCTCTCCTCCGACGTTCACCCAGCAAACGTCCAACTCGGTTTCGAGCAGGTCGGGGGAAACTTCGTCGTAGAGGATGTCAAGCGCGTATTTGCCGTCGAGCTTCGTGAACTCAAAGTCGTGGTTGTGGTAAACAAGCGTCATGCCGAGTTTTTTGGCGATCGCGCCGAGCTTTTTGATGTTCTCGATCACCTCGGGAAATTTGTCGGTTCCCGGGCGGTACTCCTCGGTGAGATACGGGACGGCGACGAATTTGCAGCCGATGGCGGCATACTCGCCGAGCACTTGTTCGGGGTCGGACATCATTTCGAGGTACGCAACGTGCGCGGAAATCGGAACCAGCCCGATGTCCTTGCACATTTCGCGGATCTCTTCGGACGTATGTTTATAACGTCCGGCAAACTCCACGCCGTCATACCCCATCGCTTTGATTTTCTTTAACGTGCCATAGAGATTGCTTTCCGCTTCCTTACGAACGGAATAAACTTGAATTGCAACAGGAAACTTTTTCATGTGCCGATTACTCTCCTTTATCGGATTGGGAAAAAGAGACATATTCTTTGATCGTAAACCGATTCGGTCTGTCGCCGCTTCTTCCTCTTGATTTTATTATAGGACAATATATGCTTTTATTCAAGTCATTTTTCGTTATTTAACGGACAAATATTGCGATCCGAATGGGACAAGATGGAGAAAAGCGTTTCATCCGCGCTGATCTTCAAAAAAATGCTTTCTTCTTCGGGATCGTCATCCGCGCACGCCTCGACGATGCAAACGTCCGGCGGCGCGATCTCGGCGACGTAAACGTAATTTTTATGATTTTTCATACGTTCGGCAAGCTCGGACCGATTGGTTTTATCGGGTCGTGTGACGCTCCGCACCTGTGCCAGCCCGATGCGGCAAACCACGCTGTCCCTGCGGCCGTAATGCTCACAGATGACAAAATCGCTTGCCTCGGGATGGTCGGGATCCGTTTCCACCCGATACGTATAAGAACGCAGAATATAACGGTTCAGCACCAAAACGTCGATGATAAAAATGACGAGCATTGCCAACTGAAACGGAAGCAAAAAAGTCTGTTTCAGAACGAGGGGCAGATAGAAAAACACCAACCCGATCCCGAAAAGGAAAACCGCCGTGGAAATCTCCCGCACTTTTCCGCGCTTCGGCGTGTATTCATAGTTCATCGCCATCACCTCCCGTGTTCATTTCCCGACGCAGAAATGCGAGAAAATTTCGGAGACAAGTTCCTCGGAAACGGCTCGTCCGTCCAGCTCGGCAAGTGCCGCCATCGCCTCCTCTGCGTCATGGCAACAAAGGTCGATCGGGTAGCCTTCGCGCAATGCTCGCTCCGCCCGCTCCGCGTTCTCGACCGCGCGCAATACCGCCGCGTGCTGACGCGCATTGGTCAGGATCGCGTCCTCTTTCAAATCGAGTGCGCCGTCCGTGAACAGACGTTCGACCACAGCGGTCAGCTCTTCGATCCCTTCCCCTGTTTTTGCCGAAAGATAAACGACATTTTTGCAGAGCATGCGGCAGAAATCCACGGTTTTCGGGTCGGCTCCGACGTCGGATTTGTTGATGACTGCGACCACTTCACCCCCGACTTTCCGAAGCTCTCCGGCGAGTGCTTTGTCCGCTTCGTCGGGTTCTCTGCTTCCGTCGAACACGGCAAAAATCAATTCGGCGGTTTCCAGCTCGTTTCTCGCGCGCTCCACGCCGATCCGCTCCACGGCGTCGCCCGTTTCCCGCAGTCCCGCGGTATCGGTCAGCCGCAAGGTCACGCGTCCGAGCGCGGCGGTCTCGGTCAGCAGGTCGCGGGTCGTGCCTTCCACGTCGGTCACGATGGCTGCGTCCCGCCCGACCAAACGATTATAAAGTGAGCTTTTCCCGACGTTCGGTCGCCCGCAAATGACCGTTCCGATCCCTTCCGCCACGGCATGACCCGTTCGATAGGTGGCGGCAAGGCGGCGCAGTTTTTCCGCGCACCCCGCGAGGGCTTCGGTCATTTCTTCGCGCGTCATGTCTGCGAGGTCTTCATCGGGATAGTCGATGACGACATAAACCGACGCGAGAATATGCCGTAGTTCTTCATACACGGCGCGGCTCTCGGCTTCCGTTCTTCCTTTCATGCCGCTGTGCGCCAGCAATAGCTGTTCCCGATTTTGCGCTTCGAGCAGATCGGCGAGCGCCTCGGCAGAGGAAAGCCCCATTTTTCCGTTGAGAAACGCTCGCTTGGTGAATTCTCCCGCCGTTGCGGGTCTTGCGCCTGCCGCGAAAATGGCGGTCAGCACGGTTTCGGTGAGCAGGATACCGCCATGGCAACAGATTTCCACGGTATCCTCGCCCGTAAAGGATGCGGGAGCCCGAAAGACCGTGACCAATGCGTCATCCACGGCAATTCTCGCGCCGTCCGCTTCGGTGGCAAAAACCGTTCCGTAGGTCGCCTTGCGGGACGGAATTTCGTGCAGCGTCTGCCCGTTTTGGGGTGAAAACACGCGCTCGGCAATTTCGATTGCCCGATCTCCGCTCACACGCAGCAGCGCAACGCCGCCTTTCCCCCTCGGGGTGCTGACGGCGGCAATGGTGTCGGTGGTCATATCCGTTTCTCCCTTCTTTGATTATGTTGGTTGCGGTTCCGTGGGATGTATTTTGCACAATCTCATCAATTATAAATTGAAATCTTTCACGAAAGATTTATTTCCTGCCTGCGAGTGGGGTGAAAGACGTTTTTCACGGAAGAAAAAGGTTGCCCGAGGGCGATTTTTCCGTCCCAGAAGCAACCCTTTTCATTCAGATCTCTTCGTCCTCCACGCTCTCCCCTTCCAGGAAGATAACTACGCGGCGGTTACTGTCCACGCCGATCGAGTTGGTGGAAACGCCCTCGATGCCCTGCACCTCGGACTGGATGATGCGGCGTTCGTAAGGGTTCATGGGTTCGAGCATGACGCTTCTCTTTTCGCGAAGCACCTTCTCGGCTTTGCGGCGTGCAAGCGCCCGAAGCGCCGCCTCGCGCTTCTCGCGGTAGTTCTCCACGTCGAGCGTGATTTTCACGTACTCGTGCTTCTCGCCGTTGACCCGTTTGTTTGCGGCAAGGTTGGAAAGATATTGGAGCGCGTCCAGCGTTTCGCCGTGATGCCCGATCAAAAGTCCCGCGTTGTCGCCGTCCACCGCGAGGATCACGTCATCGTTCGTCCCCGCTTTGGTTTCGTAGGTCAAATTTTCAAGTCCCATGTTCTCGGCGACCTGACGGATGAAATTCAACGCGGCGTCCACGCCGACCGTTTCATCCTTTGCCTCATAGCCAACGGCGATTTTCGCGTCGGCTGCGCCGATGCCGAGAAAGCCGCGCTTTCCCTCTTCCAGAACGGTCACCGTCATTTCTTCCTCGCGAAGTCCCAGCTCCGCGGCGGCTTTTTTGCGCGCTTCCTCCACGCTCTTTGCCGTTACGATCAATTCTCTTTTCACTTTGATTTACCTCTATGAACTTTCTTCCTTAATTGTCGGATTTTTTATCGTCGTGGCGGTTTTCTTCTTTCAGGAAAGCGGCGTCCACAGGCGTATCCTTCGCCCGCTTTGCCTGCTCTTCCTTCTCCCGCTCCGCAATTGCCGCTTTGCGCGCCAACGCCGCTTCGCGAGTGTCGTCGTAGTCCTCGTCGTCGATGTGGTGGAGCGAACGAACCTTGCCCGCGTTCTCGGACTTGACAACTTTCGTCCTTTTGCCCGCCATTTCGCGCGCGGCGGCTTTGTAGTCCTCTTCGGTGAACTGCGGCAGGGGCATTACTTTGCTCATGATGAACTGTTTGAGTACGCCCAGCACACTGCGGAACATCCAGTAAACACCGACGATCGCGGGAACGACGAAGGTGAAGAAAGTGGACATGAGCGGCATGGTGACGTCCATCATCGTGTTGGAGCACGCGGTCTGACGATCGGTCGCCTGTCCGGGTGTTTGCCCCGGTTGATAGGTGAACTTGCGGTTGAGCCGCATACTGAAAAAGTAAACCACGAAGGTCAGCACGGGAACGAGCAACAGAATGTTGAAATGGCTGAAACTCGGATTTATGCCAAAGTTCCATTTGCCAATGTTGAAATTCGGGATTTTTCCGATGTTTTGGATCGACGTCCAAATGTCGGCGCCGTTCTTAAAGTAGGCAAAGTTTTGAATTCCCTCAAACTGTGCGGTACCGCCCGAAAGCAGTTGAATGGTGCTGGACGTTGACGCGTTTCCGAGACCGCCCGCCGCTCTCGCCGCCGTGTAGAAGGCGTTGAGCGCGGAAGAGACGCCCGAGCTCTGCCCGAGCACATAATGGAGCGGGTCTACCACGATGCGATAGAGCGCGATGAGGATGGGCATTTGGAGCAAAAGCGGGAGACAACCGCTGTACGGGCTGAAGTTTTCCCGTTGATAAAGCGCTTGTATTTCCTGCTGAACCGCCTGCTGGGTCTTTTGGTCGGTTCTGCCGGCGTACTTATTGCGGATCGCCATTTCCTTCGGGCGCAGTTTCGCCTGCCGGATGGAGTTCTTTTGCTGACGCACCGCAAACGGGAGCATCAAAAGTTCGATGATGACCGCAAACACGCAGATACCGACGATATAACTGCCGAAGCCGAGGTATCTGGTGATCCAATTGAGCACGGTACCGATCCAGCGCAAAATGACGTCGAACACCCCGCCGCTCGACGTGGTGTCAACTTCGGTTTGAAAAACGGAAATGAGCTTTGCAAGGTCGGCGTCGTTCAAATTCTCATAATTGGTACCCGTTTCCGTGCGGTCGATCTTCGCTTTGTCTTTCGCTTTGGCGTTTGCCGCGTCGATGATCTTGACCGCCGTTGCCGATGGGTTGTCGGTGGGAAAATTTTCGTAGTTGGCGTCGTCATAGCCCTCGGCGAGCATATCATACCCGCGCGACGCAGCGATGAGATAATCGCGGACGTCGAAATTGCTGTCGTCATAAACCGACGCGAGCATTTCGGCGGTCTTTTGGATCTGCTCCGCCTTCATATTGCCGTCGTCCGCCGCCGTGATGGTGGAGGCAATGGGAAGCGTTCCCTTTTTCCCGCTTCCGCACCCCGCGAGCGTTCCGACGAGCAGAACCGCGACGAACAGGATTGCCAAAAGGCGCGTTGTTCTTGTTTTCTTCGTTGTAAGCATTTGGGTTTTCAATGGTTTCTCCCTTCCTGTTTTTGGGATTTTTGCGCCGCCGATGTTGATTTTACCGCGCGACGCCGCGGTGTTCGGATCATTGTGCGGATTTTTGCCGACTCGGCTCGTCCCGCTCGATTGCGTAGGCTTCGGGATAATAGTATTTGGTGATCGGCATCGGTCGATACCGGTTTTTCAGTCCCCTTTCGGGAACGGGATCGTGCCCGCCCGCACAAAACGGTTGGCATCGGACCAGTCTTTTGACCGACAGGATCAACCCGACAAAAAAGCCTCTCTTGCGGAACGCTTCGATCGCATACGCCGAGCAAGTCGGCGTAAACCGGCAGGTCGGCTTCCTTTTGAGCGGAGAGAGGAGCTTTTGATAAAGCCTGATGAGCGCGATGCAAAGGTATTTCATGTCGTTTTTTCACAAAACATTCCGATTTTGGCGAACCCACGTCGCAGGTCTCGCTCAATATCGGCGGATCTCGCTTCCAAAATCCCCTGCTTCGGCACGATGACAATGAGAAATCCCGTTTTCAATTCGGGCTCCACGGCGCGGTATCCCGCCCGCAGGATCCGTTTGACGCGGTTCCTCTCCACTGCCCCGCCGACCTTCTTGCCAACCGAAACGCCGACACGGTTGTAGCAGGTCTTTCGGGGGTTTTCTTTCGTCAACCTCTTTGCGGCATAATCCCGCAGGACAAAAACGGTCACAAATCTCCCGCCGAAGCGGATCCCTTTGTGAAACGCCTTATCGTAGAGGTGGTGTTCCTTGATGGTCGTGTATTTCATGTTCGTTCCTTTGCGGCATTGTGCTTCCGTCGTTTTTTCGGCATTCGTTCGGTTCGGTCTTGTAAATCAAAACACCGACGGCGCGGGATGTGTCATCCGTTCGGCAGTCGGTGTTCTATTCGGGCAATCGCTTTGGGAGTTCCGACAGATTGCCCGATCAATAGGTCAGTCTCTTTCTGCCCTTTGCGCGTCTTCTTTTGAGGACGTTTCTGCCATCGGCAGTCTTCATTCTTTTTCTGAAGCCGTGCTCTTTCTTTCTCTGACGTTTCTTCGGCTGATACGTTCTTAACACGATCTGCACCTCCTTTAACAGTGATCGGAAGCGTACATTCACACGCTTTTACACAATGACAGGTTATATTATAACCGAAAGCCCCCTCTTTTGTCAAGCTTTTTTCCAAAAAAAATCACTTTCTTTTCGGTTTTTTTCTCTTTTCCTTGACAAAGACCCTTCAAAATGATAAAATATAGTCAGATTTCGGAAGGGGGTGCGCGGTGTGAATATCATCAAAGAAGCGGACTTTCGCCGCGAGTTGAAATCCTCGCCTCGCGCGGGCTACCTCTTTTTCGGCGAGGAAGATTACCTCAAATCCTTTGCCGTTCGTTCCGCCCGCGAAGTTGTTTGCCCCGACCCCACTTTCGCCTTTTTTAACGAAATGCGCCTCGACGCGACCGATTTCGAGCCCCAAAAGCTCCTCGACGCCTTGATGCCGATGCCGATGATGGCAGACCGCAAACTCGTGACGCTGACGGGTCTGAACTTTACGTCCATGCGCCAGGGTGAGCTTGACGACCTTTGCGCCGCTCTCGCCGCCGTGGACGATTACGACTACAACCTTTTGATCGTGGTCGCCGCCGCCGATTGCCTCGACCCGGGGTATCTCCCCAAGCGTCCTTCCGCAACGCTTTCCAAGCTCTCCGAACACCTGACCCCCGTTCAGTTCGACCGTTCCACGCCCGCCAAGCTCGCCGCTTGGGTGGGCAGGCATTTTGCCCACAATGGCGTGACCGCCTCCCCTACACTTTGCGCTTCAATGGTCGATTACTGTGGTCGCAATATGTTCTCTCTTTCGGGCGAAGTGGACAAGCTGAGTTTCTACACGCTCTCCAAAGGGAAAACGGAAGCGACCGACGAAGATATGCGTTTGGTTTGCGTTCCCGCGACCGAATATGACGCTTTCGCCTTTGCCAACGCTTTAATGGAAGATCGCCGCGAAGCCGCTCTCTCCATTCTCGCCGACTACAAGTTCCGCCGCGTTGACCCGATCATCATTCTTTCGGACGTCATTCGCGTTTTCTGCGACATGGAAGCGGTGTATTCCCTCTTCAAGGGCGGGTTGCCCGCTCCCGAAATTGCTTCCCAAATGAAGATTCACGAGTTCCGCGTCGGTCTTTATCTCAAAAGTCTGGATCGAACGCCGGACGGTCGCCTTCGCCGCGCCATTGACGCTTGCGTTGCCGCCGACGCCTCTCTCAAACTTTCCCCGCAGGGCTATACCGCCATCGAGCGCCTGATCTGCTCGGTGTAGGGAGTGAGGGCGAGAAAGGTCGCGAGGGGGAGTGCCCTTTTTCCCACGTGAGAAAAAGGGCACTCCCCCTCG
>JAGAEA010000032.1 GCA_017613355.1 Clostridia bacterium | reverse complement strand
TTTTCTTCCCGGGAAGAAAAGGGTTCCCCGCCCCCAAGATCTCACCCTTCCGAAAAGAAGGAAAAGTGAAGAGGAAAAAGTAAGGAGAGAGAACCCGCGATAGCGGTGGAAGGAGTCAGAAAAAATCGTCGATACAAATTGCGCGGCTGTTGTTTGCCCGCCGAAAATTTCCATTTGCGGGCGCGGATATTTTTTTGAAAAGCCACCAATAATAGGTGTAACCCGAATCAATTTCCAAACCTAAAATCATCGGAGGCTTTTATGAAAGCAACAGGAATTGTCCGACGGATCGACGACCTCGGACGCGTGGTGATCCCGAAGGAGATCCGCCGAACCATGCGTATCCGCGAGGGCGACCCGTTACAGATAACATGGACACCGTACACGCGATTTTCCTCGGCTATGATGGATTTTGCAAAAAGATTGTGCATAAAAACCATGTAAAGAAAAATACATGAAACGAACTTATTTCGGCAGATTTGGTTTACTCCAAATCTGCCGATTTTTTTCGGAAGGAGGTGAAAACAAAATGAGCATCGAAATCTATTGGGACGATCTGGTTGAAGAAAAGAAAAAAGAATTTCTTGAAACCTATGGGAACAATAATAATTACGATTTGTTTCCATTAGCCGTGATCGACCCGGATCGTGTAAATCCCTACGAGGAATTTCTGTCGGGCGAAACCGAGGAAGATTATGACACATACCGGCACTCTGAAAATCATGATTATATCCCGTGCTGGCGATCGAGAAGAAAAAAGAAAACAGGAAAGAATGGTAAGTCTGACAAAAAAGAAAGCAAGAGGCGAAAACAAAATGATCGTTGAAATCTATTGGCAAGACCTTACGAAGGAAAAACAGGCAGAACTTCTCGCTGTTCTCGGTGAGAACGGAAACTACGATGTTTTTCCGATTGCAACCATCGAGATCGAGGAAGAAGAAACCATGGCACAAGCCATGAATTAAGAAAGAGAGGTACAAAACATGAAAACCATTCAAACCGCAGAAAGCGTTTGCACCGGACATCCGGACAAACTCTGCGATTTTATCGCGGACAGCGTTCTCGACGCCTGTCTGAAAGCCGACCCGTACAGCCGCGTTGCCTGTGAGGTACTGGCAACGAAAGGGCATATCGTTCTTGCGGGGGAGATTACCTGCGAGAGCAGGAAGCCGTTGGACGCTCTGATCCATAAAACCGTCCGGGATGCTCTCGGCAAGCGTGGATACAGAGCAAAGGAATATCAGATCACCCAATACATCCACACCCAAAGCGCGGATATTTCGGGCGGTGTGAGCCGATCCTTGGAAGCTCGGTCGGGTGGAGAGGAAACCCTCGGCGCGGGTGACCAGGGGACAGTGTACGGCTACGCGACCAACGAAACCGCAGAGATGCTCCCGCTTCCGTTGGTGCTATCCCACAACATCTGTCGCGCACTGGATACCGCCAGAAAGAAGAAACAGATCAAAGGGATATTGCCTGACGGAAAAGCGCAGGTCTCCGTGGAATACGAGGACGGCAAGCCGACCCATATCTCCTCTGTGGTGGTATCGGTACAGCATACCAAAGAAAAAGACCTCGGCAGACTCAAAACCGAGGTCGTGGAGAAGATTTTGAAACCGCTCTTTGTGGGTTTGCCATTCGATAGCCAAACCGAGGTTTTGGTCAATCCGAGCGGACGGTTTGTGGAAGGCGGACCGTCTGCGGACACCGGGCTGACCGGACGCAAAATCATGGTGGATACCTACGGCGGGCTTGCCTCACATGGCGGCGGAGCGTTCTCCGGGAAAGATCCGACAAAGGTGGATCGAAGCGGGGCGTACATGGCGCGCTTCATTGCCAAAAACATCGTCCGTTGCGATCTCGCCAAGCGGTGTGAAGTGGCAATCTCGTATGCGATCGGGAAAGCCGAGCCGGTGGCGGTGGATGTCAACACCTTCGGAACCGGTTCCATTCCGGACGGTGAAATCCGAAAGATCGTTCTTAATACTTTCGATATGCGCCCGGGGGAGATCATCCGGCTGTTCAATCTGCGATCTCCCATTTATGCCAATACTTCTGCCTACGGGCATTTTCAAAAGGGATTCCCATGGGAGCGGACACCGCAGACTATTCGGCTTTGGGAGAAAGTTGACAGATGAATTTTTGAAAAAGGATTGAAAAAAGGACGGTTTCGTGCTATAATAACCTCAATCACAGGCAGGGGATTAAGCGTAAACAAATCTGATAAGTAACACAGAAACATGGCACAAAAAGTGGCACAAAAGTGGCATATAAATCTTTCGGAAGTGGGGTAAAGTTATGAACGAATTAACTGATAACAAAATGATTGAACAAATCAAATCCCTTTTGGAAAGTGCAAGGCAAAAAGTGGCGGCAGAAGTCAATTCCACGCTGCTTATGACCTATTGGCAGATTGGCAAGATTATCGTGGAGGATGAGCAACGGCACGAAAGCCGCGCGGAATATGGTAAACAAACATTGAAAACGCTTTCAAAGGTTTTGACCGATGAATACGGTAAAGGTTTTTCCCGTTCCAATTTGCAAAATATGAGGCAGTTTTATCTTGTCTACCCAAAATGCCAGTCAGTGACTGGCAAATTGAGTTGGACGCATTATTGCGAGCTTTTACTGATTTCCGACTCACAAAAACGCAGTTTTTACGAAAAAGAATGCATGAATGCGCGATGGTCGGTTCGTGAACTGAAACGACAGATCGACAGCTCCTTATTCGAGAGATTACTGCTTTCGGGCGGAGACGCCAATAAAGAAAAGGTGCTTGCCCTTGCAATGAATGGAAACGAAATCGCAAAGCCGGAGGATATTATCCGCGATCCGTATGTGTTTGAGTTTTTGGGACTTCCGGAGAATAAGCCGTTTTTTGAAAGCGATCTGGAAGCCGCACTTGTTGCCCAAATCGAAAAATTTCTGTTGGAACTGGGGCGCGGATTTATGTTCGTCGGTACGCAACAGCGGGTGACATTCAACAATCATCACTACTATGTAGATATGGTTTTCTACAACAAGATACTGCGCTCGTATGTGCTGATTGAACTGAAAAACACGAAGTTGATGCCGGAAGCCGTCGGACAACTGAATATGTATCTCAACTACTACGCAAACGAAGTCAATGATAAAAGTGACAATCCGCCGATAGGCATTATTCTCTGTACAGATAAAGGCAACTTCGATGTTCAATATGCTCTTGGCGGACTTTCCAATAATATCTTTGCTTCCAAATATGTCTTGTACATGCCGAACAAGGAACAGTTGATTGCTGAAGTGGAGCGTGTTATCAAAAACTGGGACAAAAAAGAAGATTAAAATCGGACTTTCCTTAACCGATTGAAAAGGTGTGGCAAACACACTATGCCTGATTTTCATTGAGCCGTGCTTACCGAAAAATCCCGACGGAACTTCCGGTAAAAAGTGCGGCTTTTTTGTTATCATTTTGTCCACCTTTGCAAGGGATTTCTGTGATATAATGATCCTGCCAATACAGAAGAAAGGAGTATCGCCATGATCTACTTTACAGCAGATAATCACTTCGGGCATGAGAATATCATCCGGTTCTGCAACCGCCCGTGGAACACGGCAGAAGAAATGGACGAAGCCATGATCGCTCTCTGGAACGAACGGGTACGCAGCAACGATACCGTGTTCATTCTCGGAGATCTCTGCTTCCGCGCCAAGGACGCGGAGAACATTCTCTCGCGCCTCAAGGGGAAGAAACGCCTGCTCATCGGCAACCACGACGGGTCGTGGATGAAAAAGGTTGACCTCGGAAAGTATTTCGAGAGCGTTGACCATCTCTTGGAAACCTCGGACGGGCAACACGGTATGACGCTCTGCCATTATCCGCTGCTCTCATGGAACCACCCCAAGCGGGCATACATGATCTACGGGCATATTCATACAGATACCACTCTGGACTTCTGGTCGCTGATCCGTGTCCGCAATCGGATGCTGAACGCGGGAGCCGATTTGAACGGATACCGTCCTGTCACCTTTGAGGAACTGGTCGCCAACAACGAACGGTTCAAAGCGGAACATCCGTAAATTTGCGTACCGTCTATACAAAAAACGGCAAAAAAGGAAGGAAAAACACATGATTTATGTCCTATCGGATATTCACGGGAACAAGCAGGCGTTTGATTCTGTGATGAAACAGATCGACCTTCAACCGGGCGATCACCTCTATGTTATCGGGGATGTGATCGACCGCGGGGAGCATGGGATCGAATTGCTGAAACAACTGCTCTCCATGGAAAACGCGACCGTCCTGCTCGGCAACCATGAATTGATGATGCTGAATACCTTTTCTGGCGAATACGACCTGCACGACCCGTTCTTCCCGATCTTCGCAAATCGGTCGGCGTGGAAGGATTGGCGACACAACGGCGGGTGGGTGACTGTGAACGGATTGCAGGGGATGAGCCAATCCGAAATTGAATCCCTGATGGCAAAGGTCAACGCCCTACCGCTCTCGGTGCAAATCGTGGTAAACGAAACGCCCTACGAACTAGTTCACGGGATCCCGCCCGATTTTTATGACGAGGCATGGAAATGGAAAACTTCCAAGCGCGAATTCTGCACATGGGAACGCATTGAACCCGAAACCCCGCTTTTCGCGGATCGCACGGTCATCTTCGGGCATACGCCGACCTGCTTCTATCAGAGCAACGAAGATCTGTCAATCTGGTACGGTGATAACCGGATTGGCATCGACTGCGGAAGCGGGCTGGGACAGGTTCATTATCACGGAACACTCCTTCACGGTCGGCTTGCCTGCCTGCGGCTGGACGACGGAAAAGAATTCTACTCCGAAACCGAATAAAACCGCTGTTCCGGCAAAAATAGTTACAACAATATCCCTTAATCTCTTGACAATTCCCTTATTTTATGGTATTATTTAAGGGAAAGCGGGTGATGATATGAGAAAATTCCATTACAGCACCATAAAAAATCAAACATGGGATTCAGAAGTTCTTGGTCTGATTGCCGCCATTTACAAAGAGGTCGGCAAACAGGAACTGTATTTGAAACAACGGCCGGAAGAACTCGAAAAATTGGTTGAGATTGCTAAAATCCAAAGCACCGAGGCATCCAACGCAATTGAAGGGATTGTTACGACCAACACTCGTATCAAACAGCTTGTGGAAGAAAGGACAACTCCAAAAAACCGCAATGAACAGGAGATTGCGGGGTATCGGGATGTTCTGGGCATTATCCACGATAGTTTTGACGCGATTCCGATTACGCGCAACTATATTCTTCAACTGCATAAGATTCTTTACGGTCACATGAACAATCCGTTGGCAGGCCGCACCAAAACCGTGCAGAACTATATCAGCGCGACCTATCCGGACGGTCATACAAAAACGCTCTTTACGCCGCTTGCTCCCTACGAAACGCCGGAGGCGTTGGATCGGATTTGCGAGGAATACAACCGCGTGATCGGAAATATGGAAGTGGAACCGCTGATCGCCATTCCGGTTTTCATCCACGATTTTCTCTGTATCCATCCTTTCAACGACGGAAACGGGCGTATGAGCAGATTGCTTACCACGCTTTTACTCTATCGGAACGGGTTTTATGTTGGGAAATATATCTCGCTGGAAGCGAAAATCGCCAAAAACAAAGACCTCTACTATGACGCGCTTTCCGCATCGCAGGAAGGGTGGCATGAAGGGAAGGACGATCCCGTTCCATTCATCAAATACCTGCTTGGAACGATTCTTGCAGCATATAAGGACTTTGAAGATCGTTTCACGTTGATAGAAACCAAACGCTCCGCGCTTGATATGGTACGGCTCGCCACACAAAATAAAATCGGTCGTTTCACCAAGCAGGATATTCGGGAACTTTGCCCATCCATCAGCATCAGTTCTATTGAGAATGCGTTGCGGAAGTTGATTGCCTCCGGCGAATTGCGGCGCGAGGGAAAGGGGAAGAACATCTGTTACTATCGAATCAAGTAGTTCGTCCTCGGCGAAACCTATATGGAAACATAGCCTCCGAACGGTACCTTCGGGGGCTTTTGTATTTCAAAAACAGAAGGGAAGTGAAGAAAAAACAACGAGAGAAACCCGCCTGAAAAATGACCTAAAAAGCAAAAAGAAAGGACAAAAAATGAAGATCACAATCAGAAATCCCGAAACATTCGGGACTTTTTCTTTCCCGTGCGGAGATGGCGCATTGGAAAACCTGATGAAACAGTTCTATCCCCAAGCCATCGAAACCCGTACCATTCCCGTCCATGAATTCGTCGCTCCCAAAGAGTTCGCATTTCTGAACGGACAGAAGATCGACCTTGACGAACTGAACTTCCTCGCAAAATTCATCGACCAGTATGATAACTATGAAGACGCAGAGTATTTAGCCCTGATACGGTTCCGGCATCCCGAAAGCGTGAAAGATTTAATCAATCTTTCGGAATACAAGGAGCGCGGCGCGTATGTCCTGATTCGGGATGTGTCGAATCCCTATAAAGTCGGATATAAATACTGCTTGAACACGCATCAACTGATAAACCCCGACCGATTTTCGGATGACGAACTGACCGAGATCGGTCGCAAACTGCTCCAATCCGGGAAAGGGATCATCACCGAATATGGGATCCTGTTTCCGAATGAAGAAGAACTTTGTGCGGATGAGCCGGAAGAACCGTTCTATAACGGGAAGACGTTCCCGGAGTATTACTACGATTCCTATCTCGCTGGAATCAAGATCCATTACGGGGACGCGGACGAATATCTCTACTTCCCAGATGACGAAACCGCCATTGTCCGCGCGCTTCGCCGTGTCGGGGCTGACGAATTCGGTGATTGCGGATGGGAAATCGAAACGCTCGATAGCGGGAACCCCAAACTGGATCAATATCTGGAAGATATTTTGCGGGAAGAAGGCGTTTACGCATTCTCTCGCACCTGCCGGGCGGTCAGCGAGGAAGATCATCCAGACACACTGGCACACATCATTGAATACACCGGACGCACCGACAGCGAATCGATTATCGCGCTTGCCGAAAACACGGATCTCTTCTATGTTTCCCCCGAAGTCTGGGACGACGAAAATCTGGTCTGCGAATGGATGGAAGAACATGACATTTCGTGTGACCCGGGAGTGAGGGGATATATCGACACAGCCGCCTATGCGAAAGCGATCAGGGAGATGACAAACGGCAAAATTCTGGAAGACGGATGCTTTGTCGGTGTTATGGATCCGGAAGATTTAGAAGAACTCTTTCCGCCGGAACAGGATGAGGATCTTACGATGGGAGGTCTGTCATGACACAGAACGAAATCGAAATCACGCAGAAACGGTATCTCCCCGGGATGTATCTGCTCCTCAAAGAGCAGGACGCGTTCGGAGAGGAACACTTGAACGAGGACAACGTTGCCCGCGTCGCTTTTGTGGACGATGCCGGAAACATCCGCACCCGCACGGAAAACGGGAAACATCTCTGCCTTTCCGTCACCCAGGACTTCTTCCGTCCCTTGACACAGAAAGAAGGATACGAATTCAACTGCATGAAACTGCGGGAAGAATTCGTGCGGTCGGTCAACGAGAACGTGATCCGCAATATCAACTGGCGGGATCTTTCCCACGAATACAAAAATCGGGATCTGACCTACGCCACGGAGATTCTCCAACAGATGCATCAGGAGTATGTGAAAACTTACGGGATCTCCTATGCGGTGCGGGATATGGGATTTGTCACCTTCCCCGCTGTCATACAGGGGCAGGACGGAGCCATCTATCCGGGGCTTGTGGATCTGGATCTGCAATCCTCGGGCGAGCATTACGGTTCCAATCTGATCACACCCTTCGGCGTGGTGAACCATAACGATTCCATGACCGAAAGAGATCAAGGGATCATGAAAACGGTTGTCCCATACAAATACTGGTATACCGTGTTCTTTGACGGGGATATTCACGTGGACAATGACCATGTTCCCTTTGAGGTAGAACAAATGCTGGAAACCGCAACTGAAACGCCCGAAGAAACAATCGAAATAGGAGGTATCACATGAACGAGTGGGAAATGTTACGACGCACAGCCGAACGGTTGAGAGAACACTATCCGTCTGGCACGAGAGTCCGTCTGATCCAGATGGGCAGCGACCCGCGCCCGGTTCCGCCCGGAACGGAAGGAACGGTTGTCGGCGTGGATGACGCCGCTACGATCCATGTCCGTTGGGACAACGGCAGCGGACTCGGTCTGATCTGGGGAGAAGACTCCTTTGAGAAGATCCCGGAGCAGACCGAAACAGAAGAAAACATCATGACCATGTAAAGGAGAACAAAAATGCCAAACCATGTAGAAAACCATCTCATTTTTGACTGCCCGCAGGAACGCTTTCAGGAGATCCTGCGGGCAGTTTGCTATGAACCCGGAGCCAATGCGGAAAGAACAGGCATCGGCACCTTCGACTTCAACAAGCTGATCCCCATGCCGGATCATATCTATCGCGGCAATCTCGGAGCAGCAGAAATGCGGCTGTACGGCAAGGACAACTGGTACGACTGGAGCGTTTCCCACTGGGGAACCAAATGGAACAGTTATAGTAACGACTGTGACGAAAACAGCCATACACTTTCATTCCAAACCGCTTGGGCTCCCCCGTTTCCCGTCATCGAACGGCTTGCCGAACGTTATCCGGACGTCCGATTCACCCACGAATGGGCAGACGAGGATATGGGTTACAACGTCGGAACCGTCGAATATGCCGATGGCGAGATTGCTGGCGAAGATATCCCGGACGGCGGTTCGGTCGAAGCGTTCCGAATGGCACTCCGTGTCTGGGATTATGATGAAGAAGACTTCGGAATGTGCGAAAACGCGGCTCATACGAGGTTCATCCGTATGGACAACGAGGAATATGAGCCGGTGGATCTTTTCGGGAAGATCATGCTGTTTTCCAACAGTCGCCTGACCGAAGAAGACATCCCGAACGGGTGGCACTTGTACCATCTTCGCCAGAATCCGGACACCGGACGATTCGCCACCATCGAACCAAACGTTCGCGTGGATCACGCCGGGTCCATCGTGTCGAAAGAACCGATTGACTTCGGTGAGCGCGACCACATCGAACTGAACGACGAAACCGATCCGAACTTTCTCGGCGGCACGCTGACCTTTGAGGAATACAGCCACCTGGATGTGTTCGACATCGACGGATACTTGAACGAGGACGGAGGGATGACGCAGCAATGAAAGACATCACGCTGGACGAACTGAAAGCGATGCGGAAGCATGAGGGCCTGATCATTCAGGGTTGCGGAGGTGATCCGCAGGAATGGATCGACGGGATTCAAGATCTCCTGACAACCGAAGAAATCCTGCTGGACGGGGACACCTTCAAAGACGTGTTCCGCTTTGAAAACGAAGGGGTGACCTGCCTGCTGTTCGACTTCCGGGACACCAAACTCAATGTGGGCAAGCTCGCCATGTGGCGGCTCTCCACGCATGGAGCATTCGGCGGTACCTGGCTGTCGGACTATCTCGACAACCGATTCGGAAAAGAAATCCAAACCGAACGACAAAAACCGGACTGTCCCCTGATCGGGCAGGACGGTAACATTTTCAACCTGATCGGTATCGCCGCGCGCACGCTCCGTGAAAACGGAATGCGGGAGGAAGCGACCGAGATGACCAAGCGAGTCACCTCCAGCGGCAGTTATTCCGAGGCACTCGGTATCATCGGAGAGTACGTCAACATTACCTCGACAGATGAAGACGAGGACGAACGCGAGGAAGATTGGGGCAATGAAGAAGAAAACGAAATGACCTTATAAAACCAAAACCGTTTTGGGGGACTTTGCAAAAGAGTCCCCCTTTTTCTTTTTCCATTATCTCAAGGTTTTGAAAGAGAGGAGTGATCAATTGAATAGTTTTATGAGTTGGGTCGGCGGGAAGAAAGCCCTGCGGGATGAGATCATCGTCCGTCTTGCCGATTCCTGCGACCGTTACGTGGAAGTATTCGGCGGCGGGGGATGGGTGCTGTTCCGTAAAAATCCGCACCCGTTCGAGGTCTATAACGATTTCAACCCCAATCTGACCAACCTGTATCGGTGCGTCAGGGAACATTCCCAAGAGTTGCACGACGAACTCGAATATGTGCTGAATTCCCGATTGGACTTTGAATATGTCCGGGAGATGCTCCACAGCAAAACCGTTCTGCCGGACGTCCGCCGGGCGGCGTACTTCTATCAGGTCATCCGGCAGAGCTATGCGTCGGGACTTGATTCCTTCGGTGCACAGCCATGCGGGATGTGGGAGAAGTTTCCCATCATTCGTTGTGCAGCGGGACGACTTCAGAGAGTGGTGATTGAGAACAAGGATTTTGAGAAACTCATCGTCCAGTACGACCGCCCGAACACGCAGTTCTATCTGGATCCACCCTACTATGCCACCGAGGATTACTACGAGGACGTCGGGTTTACAAGGGCAGACCACGAACGGCTTTGTAACGCCCTCTTGGGGATCGAAGGAAAGTTCCTGCTTTCCTATAACGATTGCCCGGAAATACGGGAGTTGTATTCCAAACCCGGCATCACGATCGAAACCACCACCCGCCTGTCGAATATCGCCCAGCGGTATGACGCGGGTAAACAGTACCCCGAACTTCTGATTGCCAACTACGATACGCTGACCGAGGGCATCCTTGCTAGGCAGTTGACCTTTTTTGACGATCCGGAAGATATAAAAAGCAGAATTCAAGAAAGGAAAGTACTATGGAAACCAAATTGACCTTTACCCATGTGATCCCAACCGCACTGATCGAAGCGTTCGGGATCACCGACGACACGCCCCTCTGTGCGTGCATTCACAACGGGACGATCATTGTCGAACCGATCCTCGATGAGGATGACGACTGCCTTCTGACCGAGGATGACTGTCCATTTATGGATGAAGACGGCTGCGACGAATGCGAGTATTACAATCCAAAGCGGAAAAACAAAAAAGCAAGCCGCTTGAAATAAAAAAGTGGCTTGCTCTTTTCATTATTTTCCATAATGAGATCGACACATAAGGATTTCAATCTGATCGTCGGATATCCGATATACAATCCGGTTTGCATCGTCAATACGCCGGCTCCAAAATCCTGCAAAATCACCTTTGAGCGGTTCCGGTTTACCGATTCCGTCATATCCGTTCCTTGCAATGTCCTGTAAAAGCAAGTTGATCCTTTTTAATGTTTTCTTGTCCTGCGTTTGCCAATACAGGTAGTCTTCCCATGCGCTGTCCGTGAACAGAAATTTACTCATTTTCCATTGCCTCAAGTTCTCTCATGGTTTTGGAAATGGTTTTTCCGCCTTTCATCTCCGCCATGCTTTGTTTCAAAGCAGCAATATTGGCTTCCGTGTAAAAAGGATCTACGGAAACCTCAAACGGAATTCGTTGTTCACGAACCATCTTTTTTGCAAGAATTGTTACCATGGCGGAAACATTCAAACCGAGATTGTCACAGACAATCGTAAAGTCCTTTTTCAGATTGTCATCCATACGAATCGAAATATTGGATTGAGCCATTTTCATCACCCCCATGCATAGTATATCACATTGTTTATACATTGTCAATACTTTGTTTCAAAAAATACTGAAAAATAAAGACTTTTTATCCTTATGTTGCCTGCTTATTTTCAGTTACCGGCATAAATCAATACCTGTTCTTTCCGAAGGTTCGCAAGGAAAGCGGCGTCCTTGTTTCGCTTCAAGGAGTTTGTTGTAATCAAATCCAAGTCCTTTTGCAAGGCTTCCTGCAAGTCAAGGTATAAACCGCTCAACGCAAACAACCCGCGAAGTTTGGAAGCATCCACACATAAATCCACATCGCTGGTTGTGGTTGCTGCGCCTTTCGCATAAGAACCGAAAAGATATACACGCGAGATGCCGTGTCGGGAAGCGATCGGGGCAACAATCTCACGGATTTCGTCAACGGTGTAAATATGATCTGACATTTCAATCCTCCATCCAACAGAATCGTGTTTTACAGTGTACCATAAAAATCAGAAAAAAGCAAGCGCTTTTCTCAACTTTTACATTACAAATAAAAACAGAAAGGAAACAACACCATGAAAAAGATCTATCGAATCCTCGGCAAAAGAGGAAGAACCACCATCCCGTTCTCGCTCCGCGTCGGTTGCGGATTCAAGCCCGGCGACATCATCTCGTTTGAAGTCCGGAAGGACGGGACAGTCCTTTTGCGGAAAGAACAGCCCTGCGACCGCTGCCGGGAGCAGATCAAAGAAGACAGACGCGAACTGCCGCTTGCGGAAGTGCTGGACGGTATTTCGGTCGCCGAGCAGAAAGCGGCGTTCCGCCTTCTGGCAAAGCGACTTTCCGAGGCGGGTGAACTCTGATGCGAATCCCGCTTCATCTGGAAACCGCCGAAGAAGCCAAACAGCGCGGGTGCCTCGACGAATGGCGGGAATCCTATCGCGAAACCGTTCGTTGCAGGCTTCGCATGGATCAGCTGATCGCCGAGTCCTTTGACGGCATGCACCTGAAAGTGGATCTCCCGGAAATCATCTGTACGGAATTCGGGCGCGACCGTGTCATGTTGGTTCTTGCCAATACCGTGCGGTTACGGGAGGGGGACGGCAGATTCCATCCGAGCAATTGCGATTGGTCCGAAAAGGTTGCCTTGCTCGGTGACAAACCCAACGCCATGTTTGCCCTGAACAGCCATTCCGCAATCGTCAACGGACTGATCGATGACTTCCGCAAATACGCGGAACAGACCAAGGAATACCGGCTTGTGAACATCTTCCAGCCGGATCAGGATCAGCAGATCGGCGACCTGTTGTTCCACGGGTATAGTGACGTCGATCCCACAGCCGTCAAGCCTGAACGCTACCGCTGCGTGTTTCGCGGATATGTGTATGCGGACTGCCTCGAAGACGTTTATATCCATTTCAACGAGGGCTTTGAAGGTTCCTATCAAGGGTACTCGCTCTCGGTCGGCGATCTCGTGGAACTCGTGAATGGCAGCGCAAACGAAACCAAAGGGGTTTACTACGTTGACACTTTCGGTTTTGTCAATCTGCCGGACTTCGACACATCCAAGTGTCAGGAGATGAAAGGTCTTCGCACCGTTATGATCCAATCCGGATGCCCGCCCGTAGAAACGCGGATTCAAAACGGACGTGAAAGACTTCAGCGAGCCGTCAGCGGACAGGGAGAGCAAGCATTCTTTGAGATCACCTACCCGTTCGATGACAACGCCGCGATCCTCGGAAATGAGGAAGCAAAACTGAACCATATGGCAGGGACCAGACGGATCGAAGGCAGCATCTACGCAGGTCCTTTGTATATCCTTGGCGACAACGGACAGGGCGAATTTATCGACCTGACCCAAGAGCAGGTGGACAAATATCTCGAACGCTTTGCCGATCCGGAATACATCCCCGACGAAGAAGTCGAGGCCGATTGCGGTTTCACATTCATAACGCTTGAGTGATGACCCAAATAGTTAGAATCACGCTCCCCGCAGCTGCAGATGCAGGGAGCGTTTTTCTATAAAAATCTATAAGAAAGGAGGAAAACCGAATGGCAACCAGCAAGAAAGGCGGCGCAACCATCAAACAGGCGAGCGACACCGAACGCGTGGAACAGGAAGCCCGGGACGGGATCACGGTCCGGATTGACAAGATCTTTACCGACACTTCCAAGAGTCTGCGTGCGGTGGCGAACGCCAATCTGCCCGGCGGGTTCGCGGTGCGCGGTATCCGGCTCTTTGAGAATGAAAAGGGCTTCTGGATCAATACGCCCCAGCGTGCCTACACCGATCAGAACGGCGAAACCAAGTACGAGGACATCTTCTTCCCCGTGACCAAAGAAGCCCGTGAGCAACTCCACGGCGCGGTCAAGGAAGCATACGACCAAGCCCTCGTCAACGCCCAGTCCAACACGCAGCAACAGCAGTCCCAGCCCCAGCCCGAACCTGCCGAACAAGTGCAGAAAATGTAAGGCAAGACCGCGGGGGAAGGAGAACTTTTTTGGGAAAAAAGTTCTCCTTCCCCCACACCCCCAACTGTTCAAAAAACTTCCAAAACAATTTTATTTCAGAAAGGAACAACAACCCATGAAAAAACTCTTCAACTTCATCAAGAACAAACTCAACCGCACCGCTGTCGCTACCAAACTCGCCATCGAAAATCGCCGCGCCGAGGGATACATCGACACCGGCGTCAAGATCATCATCGGCGTCGTCATCGGTGGTCTCATCCTCGCCGGTCTCTACGCGCTCTTCAACACGGTCGTCATCCCCAACATGACCACCAAGGTCACCGGATTTTTCGATTATTCCGGCACCTGATATGAGGTGAGCGCATGAACAAGATCTTCTTTAATAAACGCGGAGAGGGACACATCAAGACGGCGGTGATCATTATCATCGCCGTTGTGTTGGGTGGACTTCTCATCGCGGGAGCATACATGCTGTTCGGAGGCGATAACGGCGTTTTGACCAAAGCCAGCACCGAGGTCAACGCGCTGATGGATTACGGCGAGAACGCTTCTCTCCGTTATGTAAGCGTGCAGGATGGGAACAGAACGGTACTCCGTTATTCCTATGACGGAACCCACTGGTTTGACTGTCAAATGCCGTCCTATTCCGAAACCACGACCGTGTACGGCACCATGACCGACAACGCGGAGGAAAATCCGGTTTCGGTGGCGCTTCTGAAGGATGGAAGCACCTACTACATCCTCTCCTCCGAAGATGGCGGTATCAGTTGGACGCAGAAGTACAACTTCAACGCCCAAAGCATCACGCATTGCTATTACGGTACTTCAGCACAGTTGCCCAACACTGCCGGATCTTTCTCCGGGGAACGATTTGTCATCCGCTACTGGGCGGGTGGGCAGACCTACTACACCATGACCACTCCCACCGGCCTGGAATGGAAAGCCGGTTGGTCGGACATGATCCTGATTTAACCAATTCAAACACAGAAAGGAAACAAAATACATGAAAAAACTCTTCAACTCCATCAAGAACAAACTCAACCGCACCGCTGTTGCTACCAAACTCGCTATCGAGAACCGCAAAGCCGAAGGCTACATCGATACTGGTGTCAAAATCATCATCGGCGTCGTCATCGGCGGTCTGATCCTTGCCGGCCTCTACGCGCTCTTCAACACGGTCGTCATCCCGAACATGACCACCAAAATCACCAATATGTTCAATTATTCCGGCACTTGATCGGACGGCGGTCTTGACCAAGTACGAGTGATCCAACAAACCGGCTGCGGGGCTTTTATGCCCCGCAGCAACCTGAAAGGAGAAACAATGATGATCCATCCTATGATCCCGACTGTCGGTATCTGGCGGCTGCAGGGAGAGAACATTCCCCGTGAGGTTCTTTCCCTGATTTTGTCCGCCATTCTCTTCGTCGGGATTTCTTTACTTATTGCATGGGCGCTCTGCCGCGTCCTGCAACGGCAGAACTTCAAAGCAAAAACGGCGGTTGTTCTGCCATTATTCGGGCTTTTGTCCCTTGCCCTGTTTGCACGGTTCGGGCTGTCGGTCACGGCAATTCAGGGACTGTTCCTTGCCTTTGTGCTTCTCTACGCTTCCTGCTCGGACATTGCTACCCATGAGGTCGGGGACTATGCTTGGGTGCTGATCCTCGCGCTGGCGATTCCGTCTCTGGCAACACAAAGCATCCTCTCCATGGTCCTTGCCGCGCTCTTCGTCTTCCTGCCCCAGATGATCCCGGCATGGCTTCCGCCCCACAGGACGCTCGGCGGTGCCGATATCAAGATCTCTACCGCATTGGCGTTCCTGCTCGGCGGCTGGCGCGGGATCGTCGCCTACCTTGCGGGACTCATCATCGCCGTCCTGTTCGTAAGCATTTACGGCAGAATCCGGCGCATTCCGAAGAAACAGCCCTTTGCCCTCGTTCCGTTCCTTTCGGTCGCGGCAATGATTTTGTTCTTCGTGTAAGAAAGGAAGGAATCCATGAAGAAGACAAAATCCATCGGTTCCCGTAAAATGGGCAACCGCACGATCATCGGCATCCTCTGTGTGATCGCCGCCCTTGCCATCTGCTTCGGTGTTGCCCCGCTGGTCAACCGGGCAAAGGACGGCAGAACCAGTATCGTCCGCATATCGAAAACCGTGACGCGCGGCAGTCTCGTGACCGAAAACGATATCGAAACCGTCAGCGTGGGCAGTTATCATATTCCGCAGGGTGTCCTGACGAAGCCCTCGGACGTTGTCGGAAAGTACGCGACCTGTGACCTTTACGCGGGGGATTATCTCTTTCCCATGAAACTGACGTCCGACGTGGATACCGCGATGGACATTCTGGATGTGCTGGATGAGAACCATAAGGCGATCTCGGTCAGCATCGGGACCTTCGCGGCGGGCGTCTCCGGCAAACTCGAAACCGGGGACATCATTTCGGTCATCGTGTATTCCGCAAAAGACGGCTTTGCTTTTACGCCGCCCGAACTGTCCTACGTCAAGGTCATCACCAGCACGACCTCGTCCGGCATCGACAAAGCCGACGTCAAAGATCATGCCCAACCGGTAACCGTGACACTGCTCGTCAATCAAGAGCAGGCAGAACTGCTGGCACAGTATGAAAAGACGGCGTCCATGCACTTCACGCTCGAATACCGTGGGGATGCGGCAACGGCACAGCGGTATCTCGACGCACAAGAGGCGTACTTCGCGGAAAGAGGGTGACGGTTTGAAAGAACAAGCCAAAATCCTTGCCGTGTGGGGTTCTCCTCATGCGGGCAAGACCACCTTCGCCACGAAACTCGCCTCTGCGATCTATGATTCCTACAAGACCACGGTCATCGTCCTGTATCCCGACCTCGACACCCCGACCATGCCGGTCCTGTTTCCGAACACCCCTTCCGAAGAACTCGGATCGGTCGGTGTTCCGCTATCCGCCATAGATCTGGAAATGGAGAGCATCCTGACCCAGTTGGTGTCGGTCAAGAAACGGGAGAATCTCTGCTACATCGGATACCGCGCGGGAGAAAACCGATTCACTTATCCGCGTTACAGCAAAGCGAAAGCGGAAGACCTGCTGGACAAGCTCTGCGAACTTGCGGATTACGTCATCGTGGACTGTCCTCCCGTGCCGGACGGCAATCTTCTGGCCGTGGTTGCGATGGAACGTGCTCAGCAGGTTCTCTCGCTTGCCACGCCGGATCTGTCGAGTATGAGTTTCTTCCTCTCGCAGCTCCCTCTTTTTTCGGATACCGCAAAATTCATTCAGGGTCTGAACACGGTCACCGAGGATGTGTTTCTTCCCATCGAGGAAGCGAAAGCCCATCTGAAGGACCTGTGCTTTACCGTCCCGTTTTGCCGCGAAGTCAAGGAACAGTCCCTGTCCGGAAAGCTCTGGGAATCGGTGTCCGATAAGCGATTCAACAAAAGAATGCGTGAAATCGCGGAAAGGGTTGTGAACGATGGTCAAGAGTAATTTGTGGGACGTTCTGAATGAAACCCAGCGGTATATCTCCAAAACCTATGCTTCTGCCCTGACCGACGAGAACAAACGCGAGGATCTGCGGTATTACATCGAGAAGTTCGTGATGGATCACGGCTATATCGTGGACGGCTTTACCGACGAACAGTTGGTTGGCCGCCTGTTCAGCGAAATGGTGGAATACTCGGTCCTGACACCCTACCTCGGGAACCCCGACCTCGAAGAAATCAACATCAACAGCTGGGACGACGTAACCCTGACCTGGTCGGACGGCAGAATGGAAAAGCTGAAAGAGCATTTCCACAGCCCGAGTCACGCTGTGGACATCGTCAAACGTCTGCTGCACCATAGCGGCATGATCATCGACAACGCGACACCGATGGCACAGGGACACCTGCCGAACAATACCCGTATCACTGCGATCAAAACACCTGTCGTGGACGAATGTTGCGGGGTATCGGTCTCCATCCGGCTTCTGCATCCCCAACGGGTGGACCGGAAGTGCATCATCGAGAGCGGCATGGCGACCGAGGAAATGATGGAGTTCCTCGAAATGTGCATCCGCTACGGGGTTTCCTCTCTGGTGGCGGGCAGAACCAACAGTGGCAAAACCACGCTGGTCGGCGCGCTTCTCGCTTCCATTCCGGATGACAAGCGCATCTATTCGATTGAGTCCGGCGCGCGGGAGTTGTTTCTCGTGAAGAAGAAACCGAACGGTGAGATCCTGAACAACGTCGTCCATACGCTCTCCCGGCCGAACGAAAACGCGGCCTACAACATCTCCCAGGAAGATCTGGTGGTCGCCGCCCTGCGGTTCGATCCCGACCTGATCGTCGTTGGGGAGATCCGGGACGCGGAAGCCAACGCAACTGTGGAAGCGTCGCTTACCGGCCACACCGTGGTGACGACCGTCCATTCGGGTCCTGCGGAAGCGGCGCACGGGCGCATCTCTCTGCTATGCCAACGGCGTTTCCAACTCGGCATGGAAGTCTCACTCGCCCAGGCGCGTCAGGCGTTCCCGATCGTTGCCTTCTGCCACAAGTGCGAAGACAACAACCGCCGTGTCATGGACATTTCGGAATGTTCGGTCACGCCGGACGGGGTTGCAAGGTATCGGTGCCTGTACCGATATCACATCACCGGGAACACCTGTGAAAACGGGCAATACAAGATCACCGGGCAGTTCCGGAAGATGGGCGTGCCGTCCGCAGATCTGCAAACCCTCCTGATCCGTAACGGCGTGCCGTACCAGACGCTGGAACGGTTCCTGAACTGAAGAAAGAGGTGAACCATGACATTTCTCTATCTGATTTGTTTTTTACTCCTCTCGGTAGGAATCATTCTGCTTCTGGGACTGACCCCGGATCGCGTCATGAAAGACCTTTCGCGGGGAGAAAACAAAGGGCCGACTCTTCGGAGCCGGACGCTCCGTGCCAAAGGCAAACAGACCTCGCACCGCCTGACAGTCGGACTCCGCCGCGTCAGGGACGCGCTCGAAACCACCGGAAAAGGCGGGCGGTTTGCCCTCGCCTGCGCGCTGTCGCTGCTGTTCATGCTGGTCGGGACGGTTTTGGCAATTGCTATCGATAATCTGTTTCTGATTCCCGTGCTGGCACTCGCCATGGCGCTGATCCCGTTTGCCTTTTTGCGCCGAACCATCACCTATTACCGGAACCACATCACCGAATCCCTCGAAACCGCCCTGTCGAGCATCACCGCGTCCTACATCCGCACGGATGACATCGTGACGGCGGTTGAGGAAAACATCGGCTACCTGCGCCCGCCCCTGCGGGACATCTTCGCGGGATTCCTTGCCGACTGCACGATGATCCGTGCCAACCGAAAGGAATGCATCCGATCTCTGCAGGAAAAGATCGACAACACGGTGTTCGCCGACTGGTGTGATACGCTCATCGCCTGTGAAGATGACAGGAGCCTGAAGCATACGCTCATGCCCATCGTGACCAAACTGACCGATATTGCCATCGTCAACCGGGACATCAAGGCAATGATGACGGCAGCCAGAACCGAATACTTCGTGATGGCGGGCATGGTTCTTGCCAACATCCCGCTTCTGTATTTGCTGAACAAGGACTGGTACGCGGCGCTCATGGATACGGTCCCGGGTAAAATCGTGCTGGCAATCTGCGGCGCGGCGATCCTCGTCACCGGTATCTTCGCGTTCAAGTTCACGAAACCCGTGGAATACCGAAAAGGGGGTGGCAGATGATGTGGATCATAATATTCGGTTCAGTTCTGTTTGCCCTCGGTCTTGCGTTCCTTCTTTCGGATATTTTCCGTGTTCCGCACTATGCGGCGTCGAAGGCGGCGAACGGTCTCGGCAAACGGAAAAAGAAAACGAATCCCGTGGAACTGTTCCTGCGGGAAGTGTCCGGTTGGCTCGTGGGCAAACTGAGGCTCAACGAATACCGCCGCCTGATGCTCGAGGCAGATCTCCGGACGGCAGATCTGGATATCTCTCCGGAAGGATACGTCGCGGACTGTATTGTCAAAAGCGCGCTGGTCGGCTTTCTTGCTCTCCCCGCGCTCTTTTTCTCCCGGATCCTGGCGGTCCTGATTCTCATCGTTGCCGTCATTCTGTATCGACGGCTGGCCGGTAAGGTCAGCCGTGCCATCAAGGAACGCAGAACGCGCATTGAGGAAGAACTGCCGCGTTTCGTATCGGTTGTGGCGAACACCCTTTCCCACAGCCGGGACGTCCTCTCGATCCTGGACGGCTACCGCGAGAAAGCCGGAACCGAGTTCAAGCACGAACTCGATATCACGGTCGCGGATATGCGTTCGGGTCATGATCTGGAAGCCCTGCGAAGGATGGGCAACCGCATCGGTTCGCCGAAAGTGGACGAAGTCATCCGCGAACTGCAAAGTGTCATCAACGGCAACAGCACCCCGACGCGCTGGGAAGATCTTTCCCGCAAATTCGGGGAATACCAACGGCAGTCCTTGCGGGACGAAGCGAACAAAGCCCCGAAGAAAGTTCGCCGCCTCTCCATGATCCTGCTCATTTGCTTTGCTTCCATCTACGTGGTGGTCATCGGGCAGGTGTTACTCTCGTCACTGGGAGGGATCTTCGGATGAAACAAAGAATCAACAATCGGCGCGGCGAAGGATACATCGACATTGCGGTCACGATCCTCGTGGTCGTTTTTCTGTTGGTGTTCTTCATCAACGCGGCGTCCCTGATCGCCCTGAACCAGAATCTCAAAACGATCGCGGATCACCTGACCGACTACGCCTGTCTGCACGGCACGACCGATATCGGCGACTATGCCGCCGAACTCCATGAACAGACCGGCGTCGATTTCTCCTGTGATTTCTCGGAAAGCCAGACGCTGGACGCGCAGGGTCATGTGCAATTGGGAGAACCCATTGTCTGCACGGTGACCTGCCGAACCTCGTTCCTCGGGTTCGGGGACTTTGTTTTCCCGATCACGGTCACGGCAACCTCCCGTGGGATGTCCCAGGTCTATTGGAAGTGAGGAACCGGTATGAAAAAAGCACTCGAAAACAAGCGGGGCAATTCCTATGTATGGCTCTGCGTGGTCGTTCTCATCGCTTCCATGCTGTTCTCGGTTCTGTTCCTTTATATCGGGCTGACATCGCAGGTCGCCGCACAGAAACGCGATGTGCAAGCCCTGCTGGACGGGTACGTCTCGTCCTATGCCGTGGATGCCTTTGAAGGGCTGAAACACGGAACGGACTATGCCGATTATCTGGATCGGCAGACGTTTGAGGACGGGGTTTGTCCCGCCTTGGGCTTTGCCGACGAAACACAGGAAACCTACGAGTATCCGAACGGCGCGTGTACCATGACCCGCCCGGAGGTGACCGTTTCCTTTAACAACGGCTACGGAGCAACCATCCGATATCAGGTCATCCTGCCCGTCCGATGGAACGGAATTACCTTTGCTGACCTGACAATTCCGGTTACGGTCAGCAGTTTTTACAAAGCCAAATGAAAGGAGCAACTATGCGAATTACCAAGACTTTATACATTGCGCTGGTGTCGGCAATCCTGCTGGCAATTGCAGTTGCAGGCATCTCTCTTTGGAACATCAGACCAACTTCCAAAGGCGATCCGTCAAGGATGACAGAAGAAATGGAAGAATCGGAAGAACCGACCCATGATGAAATCCTTGTACCAATGACAAAAGAGATTTCCGCACAAAGCGGAGAATTGGATCTGGATGTCCTCGATCTCGCACCGAAGCCCTCTCCCGCACAAGTGGTGGACGGGCAGGTAATCTATGACAGAAAGGAGATTCCCGATGAAACAACGGAATAAGATTCTGTTCGCTTGTGTTTTCGGATTCCTTCTGGCATTTTTTCTGGCGCTGTCGGTCGGCGCTTACGAACCAGACGGAAGCGCCTCCGAAGAATACGAATATCCCGCCGATGAATGTAATCGCATCGTCTATGTCCACTGCGTGGACAAGGACACGGGAGAGATCGTCAAGAGCGTGACCTACCACACCAAGCGGGATGTGGATGACCTGATCTCCCTGTCCTTATATGGCTACGACATTACTGATTTTACCAGTAACGCGGGACTATTTCAAAGTTGCAAACTGACATGGGCAAGCGGTACCGGGCTTGGGAAATACGGCTATATCCAGATCTCCTACAAGTTCACCGGGATGATCAGCGGAAAAAGCATCACCGCGACCGTGACCGTCCGCAAGTCCGAGCAGATCGCGCTGATTATCCGGCACTATACGACCGATGAGAAAGGGAACGATACGCTGTATCAATCGGACAGACAAGATATTTTTTATTATGATTGGGTCGATCTGCAAGCACTTTCCATCCCGGGTTACCGCATCAAGGATGGGTACAATTCCGCCCTGACCGGAAACTTTTCCTATTCGTGGCTCGGCGCGAGTGAGAACATCGGGAAAAACGCGTTCGGATACAATTATGTGAACACCCCCGCAAGCGAACCCATGAAAGACTGGTCCACTTTCCATGAGGACAAACACGGGAAACTGGATTATTGTATCAACCGTACGGTAGTCGTCAACTTCTACTATACCTTGCAGGAATATACCGTCACCTATGATGCTAACGGCGGAGAGGGCGCACCAGCATCACAAAAGAAGTATTACGGCGTGTCGCTGACCCTGTCGGATACCGTTCCTGTAAGAGGCGGTTATGCGTTCGCTGGTTGGGCAACCAACAGTTGGTCGAATACGGTTTCCTATGCTTCCGGCGATGCCTATACCGAGAACTCGGATTGCACGCTCTATGCCGTCTGGCTGGAATCCGAGTATGAGTTTTCCCTGATGCTGTGGGATGCCCTGCCGTCACAGGTCAACCGTGGAGATACCGTTACGGTTTCTATCCGTGCGGACAGTTGGGATCAGGTACACGCATACAGCGGGATCCCGCTGGAACTCTGTTATGACGGTACGGTCATCGGGAGCAGAACGCTTGACTTCGAGCCGTATGGAATCGCGTATGTTACCTTTACGCTCGATGTGGGAACCGTTGCGGGAGAACACACCGTAGAAGTGCGGCTGAATTGGGAGAACCGACAATCGGAAACCAATCCCGACAACAACGCAGTCAGCGCAACCCTTTCGGTTCGCCGTCCTGCCTACGGGCTTTCCGTTGAAGTGCTGGAAAACACAAACAACCCCTACTACGAGGGTATGACTGTGGTCACCACGTATGTCATCCGCAATGACGGTTCCGAGAACGTTACGCCGGAAAATGGATTAACGGCACGGTTTACCGTTTCTTCCAACGGTACGATCCTGACGGAACAAACCAAAGGCAGTGTGGTGATCCCATCGGACAGTTCCAATCTCGTGTATTTCCATTGGACGGTTCCGCAGGATTTTGCGGGAAAAACTGTGAGCTGCGCGTGCGTTCTCGATACGGAAATACCTCTTTCGGGGGATGATCCGACGGACAATCGTGCGTCCTTTTCCACAGTCGTTCAAGCCTACCCGACCTCGCAGACACCGGACACGCGCTATGACCGAACGGCTCCTGCTGATTACGCGCAGACAGAACCGCTGACCTCGAGCAAAAACACGATGAAATGGAACGAATGGATCTGGGAGAACGGCGGGTTCGTCCTCAAACGCTACGGGATCACTTTTGCTGATGCCGTTTCAATCGTAACACCGGATGAATCCTGCGCGAGTGCGGCACAGGAGAACGGCACATGGGTGATGCGTTCGGGATACGGATTCTCAATCCGGGTGGCGCCGATGGTAACGGTTTTACCCGGTTATGAAATGCCGCCTGCTGATGCATACTCTGAAGTACAGGCGGTCTATGCCACATTCCCCGAATTCGGGTACTCCACGGTGACTGGAAGATACCGCTCATTGGAAAAGATGGACGGTGGATTTGCGTTCACGGAAAACCCTGCTGACAACGGCAAGCGGACGCACTTCATCCCTCTTTATGTCGCGGATGGAGATTATACTGTATCGGTCACCGCCACGCAGGTCTGGACACCTGCCGGGGTTCTGACTTCACGAAGCAATGCTGTTTCGATTCGGATCAAGGGCAGCATCTATGACGATTACTATGTCGGGCAATAATCCCAAACTGGTGTACGTCTGCTCCCCGCTGCGGGGTGACGTGGAAGCCAATATCCGATCGGCACGGCACTACTGTGAATACGTTGTAAAAGAGTGTGGGGCGATTCCGATTGCCCCGCATATCTATTTCACGCAGTTTCTGGACGATGAGGTTGCCGAAGAACGGGACTTCGGCCTGATGGCGGGAATCCGACTGCTGTCCGAATGCGAAGAATTATGGGTCTTCGGGGACACGATCAGCCAAGGAATGCAATCCGAAATCCGCTATGCAAACGCGCATGGCATCCCGGTTCGGCACATCCGACCGGAACAATATGAAGAATACTTACAAGAAAGGACTTTGACACATGAAATGTTTTAACAAAAAGACTCGTTGGATCTTTGCGGCTGTCATTTGTGCAGCCCTTTTCGCCACTCTCTGTATCCCCGCGTTCGCATCCGATCCCGGGGACGTGGCAGGCGCGGTGGAAGGTACCTGGAACGCCGCCAGCGGGCAGATCAAGCAGGTGGTCAACCGCGTGGTCTTTCCTGTGATCGACGTGGTGCTGGCGGTCTTGCTGTTCGTCAAGATCGCAACCGCCTATCTCGACTACCGCAAGCACGGGCAGTTTGAATGGGCGGGTCCGACAATCCTGCTCGGCACGCTCGTCTTCTCTCTGACCTGCCCGCTGTACATCTGGTCGATCCTGGGGATGTAACCGATGTTTGACTGGGTGAAAGATCTGATCTCCGGCATCGGGAGCAGCATCAGCTCGGCACTCCTAT
This sequence comes from Clostridia bacterium, assembly GCA_017613355.1. GTDB lineage: Bacteria > Bacillota > Clostridia > Oscillospirales > CAG-272 > UMGS1865. The sequence goes on along the minus strand of JAGAEA010000032.1, from coordinate 68,832 downwards.
CTGTGTGGGAGAGAATCGCCGGAAGCCTTTGGGACCGTTTTCTCGAATGGATCTATCTCCATGTCTGCAACGCGCTGTCGGAATTCTTTACCGGGATGGCAGAAATCGGGGCGAACCTGTTCGATCTCGATTGGGTGAAAGCCGCCCTGCATTTCTTCTCCCTCTTCGGATGGGGACTGTTCATCGCGGGCTTGGCGGTCGCTATTTTTGATATCGCCATCGAGTATCAGAGCATGGGCAGGATCAACGTCAAACGGCAGGTCCTGCCTTTCCTCTACGGTTTGCTGGCGGTCAACCTTTTCACGGTCGTCCCCGTGGAACTGTTCCGTTTCTGCGTGACATTACAAGGCAGGTTTGCCAAAGATCTGATCACGCAGACCGTCGGGATGAATCTGTCGGTACAGAATACTGCGTTGAGTATTCTGACCGACTATTTCCAAAACGGTCCATCGATACAGGCAAACACCCTGCTTCTGAATCTGCTTCTGGTGATCTGTTTCGGCTATTGCGTCATCAAGTGCTTCTTCTCCAACATCAAGCGCGGCGGGATCCTCCTGATTCAGATCGCGGTTGGAAGTCTGCACCTGTTCAGTCTGCCGCGCGGTTACACGGACGGGTTCACGGGCTGGTGCCGTCAGATCATTGCCATCTGCTTTACGACCTTCATGCAGACCACCCTTCTCTTGATGGGGCTGATTACGATGCGGTCTCATCCGCTTCTCGGACTCGGTGTCATGCTCGCGGCAAACGAAGTCCCGCGCATTGCACAGCAGTTCGGTCTGGACACGAGCGTGCGCGTGAATATGATGTCCGCCGTTCATACGACGACGACCGCCATCAATCTTGGCAGAGCTATCGCAAAGAGGTGATCACAAAGACTATGAAAAAACAATATCTCTACCCACAGAACATGAAAACGAGCGCGAAGCTGTGGTTTTGGAACCTGCGCGATATCATTCTGCTCGGGGTGTTCATCACCCTGTCGGTGATCGCGCGGGCAAAACTCGGCTGGATCCCGCCCGCAGCGTTCACGCTGGTCTATGCGTTCCTCACCATCCGCGCGGATGAATCTTCGGTATTGGATTACATCCTGCGGGCTTGGCGTTTCTTCGTTGGGACGCAACAAAAATACGAATGGAAGGAAGATGAATAACCAATGCCGAAAAAACAAAATTCAACCAAAGAACTGCTCGGGGTTCGCCACTTCACCAGGAACGGACTGCAAACCGACCACGGCGAGCTGGTGTTCTTCCGCGTGCAGCCGTCCAACCTCTCGGTGCTGTCCGAGGAAACCGTAACGGTGAAGATCCGTCGGCTCATGCAACTGCTCTCGGTTCAGCCCGATCTGGAGATCATCTGCACCGACGCGCGGGAGAACTTTGAACAGGTGAAACTGTCACTTGGCAGAAAAACAGAAAGAGAGCAGAACCCGAAGATCCAGCAGCTCTTGCGGAAAGACCGCAAGTTTCTCGATGACATCCAACTGAAAATGTCAACGGCGCGGGAATTCCTCTTCTGCTATCGGGTCGGGAACGGAAGCGAGGAACAGTCCTTCGCCACGCTCAACCGTCTGGAAAAACAGATCAACGACCAGGGATTCGACTGCAAGCGGGCAACCAAAAAGGACATCAAACGGTTCCTCTCCCGTTACTTCGGATACCTGACCGAAGAACCGCCCGAAGACGTGGATGGTGAAAATGCCATCCGCCGGTGGTTTATCCCCGAAACATGAAAGGAGTGTATATGAAAAAGAACCCATTACCGCGCGAAGTGCTTCAGAGCGAAGAATACGTCAAGGATTTCTTCGATATGATCGCCCCCGCCGCCATCCGCTTCTATACGGATCATTTCATCTGCGGCGACAGTTATCGCTGTGTCTGGGCGATCAAGGATTACCCGCCCGGCACGACCGACCAAGCCATCCTCTCCCGCTTCGGGGACAAAGAATCGCTGACCCTGCATATCTACAGCCGGTTTGTGGACGGGATCGAGCAAAGAAAGATCCTGCAGAACGCGACGCGAAAGAATCGCCTCCTGGCGAACTCAAACGATGTGCAGGACACCGTCACCGGCGAGGGCAACCTCGAAGACGTTGCGGAACTTCTGAACGATCTGCGCCGCGACCGCGAACCTCTCCTGCACTGCGCGGTGTTCCTTGAACTGACCGCGCCGACTCTGGAAAAACTGCGGGAACTGCAATCCGACGTCAGCATGGAACTGACCCGTGAAAAACTGTCGGTGGATCGGCTGACTTTACGGCAGAAAGAGGGCTTCCTCTCCTGCCTTCCCTGCGGGCATAACGCCTTTGGCAGTCTGTTTGAACGCATCCTGCCAGCGTCCTCGGTTGCCAACCTTTATCCCTTCAACTATTCGGGCAAGACCGACCCGGACGGCTTCTACATCGGGAAGGACAAGTTCGGGACGAACATCCTCGTGGACTTCGACCGCCGCACCGACGACAAGACCAACTCCAATATCCTGATCCTCGGCAACAGCGGTCAGGGCAAGTCCTACCTCCTAAAACTGCTCCTGACCAATCTGCGGATGTCCGGCAAATCGGTCATCTGCCTCGACGCGGAGCAGGAATACGAATCTCTCTGCCGCAATCTCGGTGGGTGCTACCTCGATCTGATGAGCGGGGAGTATATCATCAATCCGCTGGAGCCGAAGGAATGGAACGATCAAGCCAGAGAGGAAAACGATCCCGAAAGCCCTGAGGCATTTCGTAAGGCAACCAGACTGTCCCAACATATCAGTTTCCTCAAGGACTTCTTCCGTGTCTATAAGGACTTTGACCAAGCCCAACTGGACGCGTTGGAGATCCTTCTGACTAAGCTCTACGGCGAGTACGGCATCACGGACAGTACCGACTATGATCGTCTCGGCGCAAAGGACTATCCCACCGTGGGCGACCTGTATCTGATCGTGGAAAGTGAGTACCAGAAGTACGAAAAAGGCAGCAAGTCTCTGTTCACGGAAGACCTGCTGCGGGAACTGTGCCTTGGGCTTCACTCCATGTGCGTCGGAGCCGAGAGCAAATTCTTCAACGGGCATACCAACATTTCCGATGACCGATTCCTGGTGTTCGGTGTCAAGGGACTGATGGAATCCAACAAGAAGCTCAAGGACGCGATGCTGTTCAACATCCTGTCCTACATGAACCACAAGCTCCTGACGAAAGGCAACACGGCGGCTTCCATTGACGAGTTGTACCTGTTCCTCACGAACCGGACAGCCATCGAATACATCCGGAACGCCTCCAAACGGGTACGGAAAAAGGACTCCTCGATCCTGCTGGCAAGCCAGAATATCGAGGATTTTTTATTGCCCGATATCAAGGAACTGACCAAGCCGTTGTTCAGCATTCCGACGCATCAGTTTCTCTTCAACGCAGGCAACATCAACCCGAAAGACTTTATGGACACCTTGCAGTTGGAACAAGCCGAGTATGACCTGATCAAATATCCCGAACGCGGAACTTGCCTCTATAAGTGCGGGAACGAACGGTATCTCTTGCAGGTCATCGCGCCCGACTACAAAGCCGCGCTGTTTGGTAGTGCGGGAGGCAGATAAAAAAACATTTGAATATACTTGACAAAGGGGTTAATTTGGGGTATAATATGTAGTGTGAAGCTCTATAAATGAAAGGGTAGTCAAATGGAGAACGAAACACTGAAGTATCTTGCCGAATTAACCGCGAGGATCAAGGAACTCCCAAAAGGATATATCTCGAAAAAGACAATCGGCGGGACGGTTTACTATTACCATCAATGGTCGGAGAGCGGAAGTAAGCAAAGCAGATATATCAAAAACGATGAAGTCGAACAGCTTGCAAAACTGATCGACGAGAGAAAAGAATTACAGGCACAAATCCGTGCTTTGAAAAAGACACCGCCGAAGAACAGCAGAAGAAATGAGGTGAATGTTATGAAATGCACGCTGATGCATAAAAGAATACCGGTGGCTTCTATTGAACTTGACGACGCGACCGGGTTTATCCAAAAAATCGGAGAAATATATGCTCCCGAACATCTCCCGGTCGGAATTCCGATCAGACATGGGATTGCGGATCGAAAGGCTCTCAATGAATGGTGGACGGATAGATCCATTCCCGCAAGCAGAAGCGGGATTCGGGAAGCGCTTGAAACGCTTGAAATTTCCAATACCAAAATGCTGTTGATCCGCTGCTACGGATTAAGCCTGTCGGACCAATACTGGGTCAAACCGGAAAGAAGCAATTTATCGTGGGACGAAATCAACTTCTTTCAGCATCCGTTCTCGGATGATATCGGAGATGTTCTGTTCGGCGCACCCAAAAAAGCAAACAAACTGAACTTTTCCTCTCCGGATAACACCTCGGACGGCTTTCTGAAAAAACGATGGAAGATCATTAACGGCAAGCGAAGCCTTATCAAAGGCGGGTCCAATCCGTTTCGTCAGCAACCTTTCAATGAGGTCATCGCGTCAAAAATCATGGAAAGACTCGGGATCCCTCAGGTGCCGTACACATTGGTCTGGAACAAGAACGCTCCGTATTCGGTCTGTGAAGACTTTGTGGACGAGAACACCGAACTGATCCCCGCGTGGCGCATCATGATGACACAGAAAAAGAACAATAACACGTCGGTCTATCAGCACTTTGTCAACTGCTGTGAAGCGCTTGGAATCAAAGATGCCGAACCGTTCCTTGATCGGATGATCACGTTAGATTATATCATTGCGAACGAGGACAGACATTTCAACAATTTCGGCGCATTGAGGAACGCCGAAACATTGGAATGGATCGGTATGGCTCCCATCTATGACAGCGGATCATCGTTGGGTTACGATAAACTCCCCGGACAAATCAGAACCGGGCAAGAGATCGGTTGTAAGCCGTTCAAGAATCACCACGCGGAACAATTGAAACTGGTACGGTCTTTCGATTGGCTGGATCTGTCGAAACTGGACGATGTGGAAGAGATCATCAAAGAGGTGTTGTCACAGGATACGGATGAAAATTATATCGACCAAAACCGGATTCGTGCCGTGACAGATTCTGTGAAGCGAAGACTCCAAACCTTAGGACAACTCGTCAGAGAATATACCAACAGCCGGATTCAGAATGAAACGGACACCACGGAAGACGATGTCGAAGAGGACATTGCTGAGAACTATTCCCCTAAAATGGTGTTTTGAATTTTAAGCGAACTCTATACGCAAAAGCAATCGTTTTTACGACGGTTGCTTTTTTATTTTTGTACGAAAAGGAGAAACCCAATGGAAGAACTGAACTCCCTGCGCCAGACCCTGCGGGAACGGCTTCTGGAATGCTATGAGAACCGAAAAGCGTTCTGGGAGCAATTGGATCCCTTGGATCTGATCGCATACGCGGAAGAAATCTATGCCTCGCAGGTCATTCTCGAAAACCTGCCGGACGCACTTTCCGAGGAAGAAATCCGATTCCTGATGCAATATGAGGATCCGCTGGAAATCGCCAGGGACTACTGGATCTCCGCATACGGTTCGGATACCGTCATGGATGAAGACCTGCGGCAGATGATGTGGAACCTGATAGACCGCGAAACGGTCAGTCCGCTGTATGCCAGAAACGAGCCGGACGAACCCGAAATGACACTATAGAAGGAAGGTGGACGTCGCAATCGGAGCAACACTCGCCGCTATCGGCAAAAAACTGCTGGTCGCCCTTGCAGGTGATAAAAACGGGCGAAAATTCCTCGGTTACGTCATCGGGATCGCCCTCGTCATCGTCCTCCTTCCGGTCATCGCCGTCTACGGACTGTTCGGCTGGATGGCAGGCGGCGGCGAGGTCGAAGGCATCGTCCCTTCGTCCGCAAACAGCATCCTGGCCTATGAATACCAACTGAACGCCATTGCGGAAACCTTCCGTTCCTACGAACTGTCCGAACGGGACATCGAGGCGGGACAGGTGATCTACCTCTCCTGCCTCGTCGGTCGGGAATCCGAGGAAGGGTTCTATCAGACCTATGCGGACTGTTTTCTCAACCGAAGCGAGGAAGCAGATCTGCTTTCCAACATCTCCTCTGCGTTCGGCATCGCGTTTACCGATGCCGACAGAGCTGAATTTCAAAATCTATACGGAGGTACACCATGATACTCAAAACACGGTTTGAACGAAAAGAACCGGAACCGGTCCTGCAGGATACGGACATTGTCGCGGTGGAAGAACTGGACAAAGAACAGTTTGATCGCTTCTGCTCCAATCTCCTGTTGGACTATGACTTTATCGTTACGCACGCCAATTTTCTCTATGACGACGGCAATCGGACGCACGCGCTTCTGGTGTTATGCAAAGGTGAAGAAGACGGCATCCTCGTCAATTCCGAAGGTTCCTTCTATGCCCGGTATTCTTCCTACCTTCCCCGTGCGCGTCTGATTCTCTCGGACGAGATCTGCCGCGTTGCCGACGCGATCCTGAACGGGCGGTTTGGAGAAAGCGAGGACGGCGCATGGCTGATCGGGTTCGATGACATCAAGGAACACCTTGACCTGACCGTCACCCCGAACAATGGCATCGGAACGCTTCTTCTGGAAGAACTCGAAAGCCGGGAGGAAGTGGATCAGGTGATTGCGACCGAGGACTCTTTGCAGATCACCGCCGCTCTGGAACAGATGCCCGAAACCGCTACGGCGAGCGAACGCGTCCTGACCGTCTTCTCTCTGATGGGCTGCGATCTGGAAGACGTGCATCTGCTGGATTCGGACGAGGAACACGACCTCGCCACCATCGTCGAACTCAATCAGAACACGCTGACCGAGCAAGGTAAGAAGGATTGGGCTGACGTTCTCGGCGCAAAAGTCGAGCGCATCAGCGAAGGTCCCTACGGAACCCAGATCGAGGTCAGCGGGTGTGATCCCGAACGACTGTGTGCGTTCTCCTATATGTTGGCGGGCTATTGCTCGGTTGAGGACTCGGAAAAGTGGCTGACCGAGGATGCCGAAGAACAAGGAATGGGAGGGATGACGCTGTGATTCTGTCTGTTGACGTAACGACAAGCAGCCCGGATCTGTTCATCGATTACATCGAAGTACGTCTCGGAACCGGTCAGACCGTTTCCCTGAATTGGGACGAGAGTGAAATCGAGCGAACCGAAACCGGCTTCTCCGCGCGTTACAAAGGCGTCTGTTTTGGAGAAGAATACGCCAACGGACGCATCCGGGAACTGCAAAACATGAAGGTCGATGAGGTCGGTCTTTATTCCGAGTCGGGAGAAGTGACCGATTGTACGATCGAGAAGATGGTGTTTGAGGATGGGGGCAATCCGCCTCTGATCATTTACAATGCATACAAGCTTCGGGAGCAACATCAAAAAGCATTTCTGCTCCCGGATTACCGGTTGTTCACCTCTTCTTATCATCCGTTCGGAAGCCGGTACTATTCCGGCAAGATCGAAGATTCCAACGTCTACGGTGTCTATGATTCGGTTCTCCGGGATTGGTATCGGTCTGGCGGCAGAGTGGTATTTGAGAACAAAGACCTCGCTGAAGCGTTTCTGAAAACGCTTCCCATCACCACCAGCCGGGCAAATACCGAAACCGGACCAGAAGAATTCCTTCTCACCGGAAGACGTTGTGCCAAGCATTGGTTCCAAAGCGGTGTCCCGATCTTTCGCATCCATAAAAACGAAGACGGTCTTTCCGCCGATCCCGCAAATTCCTATCAGGAACTCGTTGAACATATTGGTGACTACGGAATCCGTCCGAAGGACTGGATTTCCTTTTCCGAAAGCGACGAAGTCCGCAGCTATTACTATGCCCGGAAAATCTTCTGTGATGCCGCTTTAACGCTCTTGCAGACCGACCTGCACTATGTGACTTGCCTGTACGCAGATGCCAAAAGCGATCACACTTTTCTGGAAAGCAAAGGGATCGAAGGGTACTTCGAGGGAAAGGCAAAACCGACTGTTGAGCAAATGAAACCATACCTGTCGGAACTCTTTCATGACTTCACGGAGTATCTGTATCTCGGTGGATTTCTGGAACCTTACGGCTGGTCCCGGGAGGATGTGGAAGAAGCGATTCTCGAAAAACTGCCCGATGATGTTCGGGAAATATGTGCGGAAGAACTCGGTCCGAAGGAAGAAGAAACCGACATAGGTGGCATGACAATGTAACGAAATTTGCATACCGTATGGCTCAAAACAGCCAAATTGCGGGGTCAAATGCACGGTCGAAAGTAAAGCGGGAGAAAATGAGTGTGCAATGCACACTCAAAAATCACCTCGGACGGCAGAGCCGACCGCCTTTTCGCGGTGTGTAGAAATCCGCATTTTTGCAAAAATCGGTGTGTCATCAAGGGTTTGATTCCGGCAGATTCGGCTTTCCTACGGGAGATAAACGGTGTGTAGTCGGGAAAGGAGCAATATGAAAAAACAAACAGAACAAAAACAAGAACAAACGGAAAAGAAAGAACGCTTTTCTGTTTATATCTATCCGAAGACGATGGAATTGGCACGAAAATGGTGTGCGGAAGACAACTGCGCCAGCACAAGCGAATTCATTGAAAAGGCGATTTCCTTTTACAGCGGTTACGTTTCAAGCGGTCAGAACACCGACTTCTTTCCCCGCGCCGTGATCTCCACGCTCAAAGCCATTGTTCGGGAGAGCGAGGAACGGCAATATTCTCAACTATACCGGGTGGCGGTGGAACTGTCGGTTCTCATGAATGTGCTGGCGGCAAGCAACGGGTTTGCCGGTAAGGACGTCCGCGCTCTGCGGGAGTCCTGTGAGGAAGAAGTCAAGCGGCTCAACGGAACGCTTCGGGTTGAGGACGCGGTCAGATGGCAAAACTCGTAACCAAGTTCCGCTACTACAAACCCGGCGGGCGAAAGAAGATCGGTGGGTATCTCAAATACATCGCCACCCGAGAAGGTGTGGAAAGGTGCGACGACAGCAAGAAATTTGCGCCTGTTACCTACAACCAGAAGGAACTGGTCGCCCGTCTGCTGCGGGACTACCCCGATAGCGCGGAAATGCTCGAGTATGAGGATTATGTCAAAACCCCTACGATCGGAAACGCCTCGGAGTTTATCTCCCGCGCCATCGAGGACAACGCCCAGTCTGCTATGGGCAGGAAAACCTACGCGGACTACATTGCCACCCGTCCCGGCGTTGAGAAACAAGGCGCGCACGGACTGTTCACCGAGGACGATACCGAAATCGTCCTCTCCCGCGTGTCGGAAGAACTGAACGAACACAGGGGCAATGTCTGGACGGTGATCGTTTCCCTTCGACGGGAAGACGCGGAACGATTGGGATACAACAACGCGAACAAGTGGAGAACGCTACTTCGCTCCCACACACAGGAATTGGCGGACGCACTCAAGATCCCTCTCCCCGATCTCCGTTGGTATGCCGCCTTTCATAACGAATCGCACCACCCGCATATCCATCTGTTGGCATATACGGATGATCCGAAGGTCGGGTATCTATCCAAAAAAGGCGTTCGCAAGATGCGCTCGGTATTGGGACAGACCATCTTCCGGGATGAACTTGACCATGTTTACAGGGAGCAAACAGACCGCCGGAATGTCCTCAAAAAGGATTGGAAGGAATTGCTGGAAAGCATCCTGCAACAAATGAACAGAAAGGAATACGCCAATCCCGCCATTGAAGAAAAGTTGCTGTTGCTCTCCGAACGGTTGTTCCGCATCAAAGGCAAAAAGGTCTATGGCTACCTCAAACGAGATGTCAAAGACCTTATTGATTCGATCGTGGATCTGCTGGCAGAGGATGAGAATATCCGGCGGCTGTACAACCTGTGGTATGAGAAAAAATACGAGATTCTCAAAACGTATACGAGCGAACTGCTCCCAAAGATCCCGCTGTCCCAGAACAAAGAATTCAAGTCAATCAAGAATGAAATTATCCGGGAAGCCATGCGGATCCGTGTGGACGATAACGGAAAGGTCAAGATCCTGCCGCCGTATCAAAAGCCGACTTGCGCTCCCGCCGTCAGTCGGCTGTTCGGGTATCTCTGCAACTTGTTCCGGGAGAAAGTTTCGGATAATGGAAGCAAACACCCCACAGTCGATAAAAAGCAACGGCGGGAGATCGAGGCAAAGAAGAATGCGGAAATTATATTTTAGAGTAAAAGACCGGACAGCGACGGATTGATATTCATGTTCAGTCTTTCGTTGGTATTTGCGAAACTCAAATCAGCCAAGCAGGAACAATCAAATTCTGCCGGTCAATTGCGGAAAGTGTTTCCCTCAAACAAAGGATCGCGCCAACTCCGCGTGGCATAGATGCTTTGTCCAACAATCTGAACGCGCCAACCAATTCCGCTCGGGGATTTGTCGCTTTTTTGATTTCCATCGGATGAAGCGCTCCGCTGTCTTCCATCACAAGGTCAATCTCGTTAGCGTCTTTGTCGCGGTAGTAGTGAAGCAGGCAATCTTTGGCTTGGTTGCGGTACGTTTTAACAATTTCCGAAACAATATAGTTTTCAAGGATTGCCCCGTTGATCGCACCGTTCATCAACACATCGGGACTCGGATACCGCGTCAGATAGGCGACCAATCCCGTGTCAAAGAAATAGAGTTTCGGTGTTTTGACCGTTCGCTTGATCAAATTGTTGGAGAAGGGTCGCAGATAGAAGATTACTTCCGATTTTTCCAATACGGCAAGCCACCGCTTCGCCGTATCGTCCGATACGCCAATGTCCATTGCTACGTCATGCACATTGAGCATTTGCCCGGCGCGGCAGGCGACTGCGCGGATGAAATCAGCATAAAGCAGTTTGTCTACGCCGGCGATCATATCCGAAACGTCGCGGTCAATATAGGTTTGCACATAGGAACCGAAAAATACATCGCGGTCGGTATATTTTTCGCTACGGTATCCCGGCAGCCCGCCGAGCCAGATCCGTTCGTAAATGGCCTGTGCGGTTGCCGGCTGTTGGTGCGTCGCGCGTTCGTTCAACGCAGAGAGATCAAGTGTAAACGGAGAAGAAATACCGTCCCCGTACAGTTCTGCTTGTGAGAGGGAGGACAAGTGCAAGATAGCCGCTCTTCCGGCAAGTGATTCTTGCGCGAGGGTCATCAGTCGAAAAGCTTGTGACCCTGTCAGCCAGTAGGAACCGGGGGCGGCGCCGTTATCCGCTTTGATCTTGATATAGGAGAATAACTCCGGTGCGTACTGAATCTCGTCGATCAGGACAGGCGCGGGGTGCATTTCAAGGAACAATGCCGGATCTTCCTTTGCAAGTCTCCGCTCCGTCATGTCATCAAGCGTAACTTCTTTCCGGGGAGTACCTTCCATCAGGTGACGAAAAACGGTCGATTTTCCGACTTGCCGGGGTCCGATCAGAATTACACAACTGTATTCTTTGCTGACTTCCGTAATCTTTTTTTCAATTGTTCTGTGTATATACGGCATATTACGCCCTCCTAACGGCTAAAATACGATACAATCTTATTATAGCCGAAAAGAGTGGTTTTGTCAACCGCTTTTTGAGAAAAAAGTGAAAAAGCATATCGCGGAAACGGTTGGGTATTTTGATGTTTTATTGAAAAATAATCCGCAACTTGCTATTGCAATTTGCGCTGTTCTATTAAAGAAGTTCTTCAAAAATGAATCTATTGAATATTTTTGCGGAAAGACGCAATTATTCTCAATATGGATCCGTAAACGGGATGCCGTGTTTTCTACACCAATTCCGTGCAATTTCCATATATGCACGGGTACGGAAACGCTAATAATATTCAGACAGATTCAGTTGTGCCAAGTTGTCTTTGAAGGTGCGAAACGGTTTTCTTCCGCGCAATGCGTGAAACAATTGCTCGCTGTCCTGCTCTTCTGCAAACCGTTCCATGATATCGTATTCATGAAGTTCCCATTGCGTCGGAAGTAGGCGCCATTCGTCAGATGAATCAATTTCATCGGCTGTATCAAGAAACCCATCCATGGAAATATACGGGTTATCAATATCCGGAATGGATTTGATCTCTCCGGTGGTCGTATTGTAATACTGTTTCCAACCGTCCATCGTTTCTTCAATGGCGTCCGCAATAACCGTCAATGAAATGGTTTTCATTATTTTTGTTTACTCCCCTTCACTCGATGCGAATGTTACAAGTGGTTCGTATGATTGTTACAAGAAACTAAAAAGGGGTTTTCCGTATTTCTTGGCAATTAAATTCTCAAACTCTGTTCCAAGTCGCAACAACTTGTAACAGGAATTCTGACTGATCTGCCCCCCGTTCAGGAGCTTTTTCAAGGTATTCAGGGAAAGCGTCGTAATTTCCAGAACATCCTTCACAGAAAGGTTTTCCTGCTCCATGTAATCCGTAAGGGCGGACAGGACAAGCTCCGGATTGCGGTGGAGATCCAGAATGGATCCGAATCCGGAAGATTGTTCCTGGAACGGAGCAACGTTTGTAATCATATCCTTGAAGTCACATTGCAACACCGTTGCGATCCGGTCCAACACACCCAAGGACACATTTTCGTTCCGTTTCATCTGAAAGACGGTGGCAGTGGAAATACCGGTCGTTTCGGTAAGCGTTTTTTGTGTCATCTTTTTTTCTTGCAACAAAGCCCACAACTTATGATAATAGACAGCCATATGATTTTCCCCTTAAAAATGGATTGTGATTCATTATATCACAGTTTCTCATGTCTGTCAATAGTTTTGCAAAAATAAAATAATTGATATTCAAAAAGGAGTAAAAATGCCATACATTCCATTTTCGGAGCAGGACAAGCAAGCCGCCAACAACGCGGATATCGTGTCCTACCTGCTCTCCCACGGTGAAACCGTGAGAAAAACTGGACGGGAGCATACCTGGGATTCTCCGTCCGGAAAGGTTTCCATCAACGGAAGCCAATGGTACTCCCAATACGAACAGACCGGCGGCGGCCCGGTCGGATTCGTACAGAAGTTCTTCGGCAAATCTTTTCCGGAAGCCGTGCGGGATTTGCTCGGACAAGGCAGCAGTCCTGCTACGCCGCAACCGTCAGCGGAAGCCAAACAAAAACCGAAAGCAGAACCCAAAGAGTTGATTCTCCCGCCTAAGAACGCGGATATGCGCCGTTTGTACGCCTATTTGCTTTACGAACGGTTTCTGGATCGGGATGTGGTTCGGGTGTTCACACACGCGGATCTGCTCTATGAAGATGCGGAACATCACGGTGCGGTGTTCGTAGGAACCGATGAGAACGGCGTCCCGCATCACATTCAGAAACGAGCAACTTCTTCGCAGTCCGGCTATAAGGGAAACCTGCCCGGCAGTCAGGCAGATTACAGTTTTCACTATGTCGGCACTTCCGACCGGCTCTATGTGTTTGAAGCCCCGATCGATCTGTTGGCATACATCTCCCTGCATAAAACCGACTGGCAGCAGCATTCCTATGTTGCCCTCTGCTCGACAGCGGACTGTGCCGCGCTTTGGATGCTCAAAACCTATCCCCATCTCAAAACCGTCTATCTCTGCCTCGACCACGATTCCGCAGGCATTGAGGGTGCCTATCGGGTAGCCGAAAGCATCCACAATGCCGGAACATACGAGGTGTTCCGTATCCTTCCCAAGAATAAGGATTGGGACGAAGACCTGAAAGAACGGAACGGCAGAACCCCGATCCTGTCAAGCGAACACCCGAACCTCGAACAGATGAAGGAGAAGATCTCCTCGCTTTCCGAACAGGATCCCGACTACCAAAAGATCCTGCAACGGTATCAGGCGGCGCGCGGATACCTGCAAGAGGACTTCCTGCGGGATATGGAACGGTACCTGGATCGGGGAGAATATCAGAGTGCCGCCGAATCGGTTCTTGCCTTCCTTGCCTGCAGGGAACGGCAAACAGGCGTCCAAACGGATTGGAACACCCGTCAGAACGCCCTGCAAGCGGCATACAAGCCCCATCGGGATAAGGAGAACGGGGACAGCCAGATCGCCTCCCTGCGGCGTTCTTTTGGCGTTTTAAAGGCACAATTACAAGAAAAAGACTTGTTCTCATTCAAAGAAAGGCAGGTGCAAAACCGTCAGTGGAACGCCTTTGCGGTGGACTGTTTGCGGCTTTGCAGCTGTATCGAACGGGAGAACATCCCTGCTCCGGATGAGGGGCAAACAATGGAATGAAAGGAGTATCTATGCCAAATATCGGAATCTTAATCATTGTGGTCGCTTGTATGGGCGGCTTTTTTGTTTTGGTCGGCGCGTTGTCCTATCTGTACTCCCTACGCGGGATCAAAAATAAGACAGCAGGCAACGGACAGCACGGGACGGCAAGATGGGCGAGCGAACGGGAGATCCGCAAGGTTTACCGGCATATTCCGTTCACCCCGCAGGAATGGCGATCCGATCCGGATACCAGACCTGCTGAGCAAGGGATCGTGGTCGGGTGTGAAAGCCAAGGCAACAAAACCGTTGCACTCGTGGATACGGGTGACGTTCACTGTATGATGATCGGCGCGGCAGGCGTTGGCAAGACCGCGTATTGGCTCTATCCGAACATTGAATATGCCTGTGCGTCCGGTATGTCCTTCCTGACGACCGATACCAAGGGAGATCTGCTTCGCAACTATGGCTCGATTGCTACGAAATACTACGGGTACAAGATCTCGGTCATCGACCTGCGGAATCCCATGCGGTCTCACGGCAATAACCTTTTACATCTTGTGAACAAGTATATGGACTTCTATAAAGATACCGGTGCGGTCGCTTACAAAGCCAAAGCCGAGAAATATGCCAAGATCATTGCCAAGACCATTATCCTCTCCGGTATGGAAGGAAGCAACTTCGGGCAGAACGCCTACTTCTACGATGCAGCTGAAGGATTGCTCACCGCTTCCATCCTGTTGGTAGCAGAGTTCTGTAAACCGGAAGAACGGCATATCGTGTCGGTTTTCAAGATCATCCAGGAACTGTTGGCTCCCAACAAGACCGGCAAGAAAAATCAGTTCCAAGCCCTGATGGAACAACTTCCGCCGGATCACAAAGCCAAATGGTTCGCCGGGGCAGCCCTCAATACCGCCGAGCAGAGCATGGCATCTGTCATGTCCACAGCGCTTTCTCGGTTAAACGCTTTCCTCGATTCGGAACTCGAAACCATCCTCTGTAACGATACCGAGATCGATGCGGAGCAGTTTTGCCGGAAGAAATCGGCGATCTTTGTCATCATGCCGGAAGAAGACAGCAGCAAGTATTTCATGGTATCCCTCCTGATCCAGCAACTGTACCGTGAAATCCTTGCGGTTGCCGATGAAAACGGCGGGAAACTGCAAAACAGGGTCGTATTCTATTGCGACGAGTTCGGAACGCTTCCGAAGATCGAATCCGCTGAGATGATGTTCTCGGCGTCGCGTTCCAGAAGGATCTCCATGGTACCGATTATTCAGTCTTTCGCACAGCTCAAAAAGAACTACGGGAACGAAGGTGCGGAGATCATTGTCGACAACACGCAGTTGACGATCTTCGGCGGGTTTGCTCCCAACTCCGAGTCGGCGCAGGTACTGTCCAAAGCCATGGGGAACCGAACGGTGCTGTCCGGTTCGGTCAGCCAAAGCCGGAATGATCCGACGCGTTCCTTACAGATGATGGAGCGCGCGCTGATGACCCCGGATGAGCTGAAAGCCCTGCCGAAAGGAACCTTCATTGTCACGAAAACGGGCTTCTACCCGATGAAGGTAAAACTGAAACTCTATTTCAAGTGGGGCATTGCATTTGAAGAAAAGCCCTACGAAGTACCTCTCCGGGACAACAGCACCGTGCGGTATGCCGACAAAGACTCGTTGACCGAAGCAATCAAGGAAAAGTATCCTCCAAAGCCGAAAGAACAGCCGAAGGAGCCGGAAAATGATATTCCACCCGGAAGCGTCCGATTGGATATGCCGATGGTAAAACAGCCTCACAAACCGCTCAAAACCGCGCTGAAGAAACAGGAAGAAGGGCAAACGGGGTGAGTAATTGGTTTGAAAGCATCTACAGTGACCACCTGCCGAGCCGCGCGGTAACGGTGTATCTGTACCTGACGCAGAGAGCGAACGCGCAGGGACAATGTTGGCCGTCCGAGAGGCGGATCGCAAAAGACCTGTCCATGTCCAAATCCACAGTCCGGCGTGCGATTGAGGATTTGAAGCGTGGAGGATACCTCATAACCGAACCGAGATATCGAAAAACAGGAGCAAATAGCTCGCTCCTGTTCACGGTAAAAGGCTCAAAAATTCATACCGGCACAACCAAGGGATAACTCTGCCCATTCGGTGGATAATGGGTGGGTTCACGATGGATACACAAGGGGAACTTAACAAGAGAAAAAGGATATAGAAAGCAGAGAAAACATGGAAAAACGACTATACGGTATGAAAATATCTTTAATTCGTTGCTCCATCCTTTTCTATTGGGGCAATCACTTCAATGGCATAAAACAGCGTTTTGGTCTCGTTCGCCGCGAGGTGAAACATTGGCTTTTTTTCTTCAAAATCGTCAATCTTGCCATTTATAGACGGCAATCCCGCCCATGGTTCTATGCAGAGATAGGGCGCTTGGGTTCTGGGTGCATGCCAGATACCGAGATACGGGAAATCGGGATAGTGTACCGAAAGGCGATGTCCCGTTTTCTCAGAGCAAAGAGTCACCACTCCACCGCTCCCCTCGAAAAAAAGCGAGTCTATATCGAACAGACTATGGCGCAGCGAAAGTTGTTTACCGTCTTTTAATGGGTAGGGGGTTTGAGTTCCCGTATCAAAACCGGTATCCGTGAAATTCAAAAGGTGCAGATCGGAAGCGGCAGGAAACACAAGGCTGTAATCCGAAAACTCGGTGCCGGCTGCCAATGGTACGCGGAACCCGGGATGCGCTCCAAAAGCAAACAGAAGCGTTTCCGCTCCTCTGTTTTCCACATGGCAGGCAACCTCCAACATACGCTCGGTTAGGCGATAGGTAATGGAAAGGCAAAAATCAAACGGATAGCAACTCCGCGTATTCTCGTTAGAATCCAACACAAGGGTTACACGATCATCCTTTCGCTCCGAGAGCCGAAAAGTTTCAAACTGTGCAAAACCGTTGCTCGGTATTTCATATGTGGTGCCACGGTAAGTATAATGTCCACCGTATAGCCGACCGCAAATCGGGAATAACACGGGAGCGCGGTCTGCCCAATAAACAGGATCGCCCTGCCAAAGGAACTCGCAACCGTTTCTCATAACCGATAGCAACTCTGCACCGACATCTTTGACTTGAATCGAAAGACCGCCCTTTTTTATTTTGTAAATCATCGGATACCCTTCCTTTTGGTAGGCAAAAGTCTGTTTATTTCAAACTTATATTCTCTTTTTCAAACTCGAAAGAGGAAAAATCAGAATGATTCACGTTTGTATCCGATATGGATCAACAATAAATGCCGCGATCCACGTCATCCAGCGAGGGAAAAACAAAATCGGGTTTGTCGGCGGGAGCGGCGGCTTTCACGTCAGCGGGTTGTGTTTCCCCGGAGAGGACCAGAACAGCGGTCACGCCGTGCCGTTTGCCGATGGCAATATCGGTGTAGAGCCGATCTCCGAAAATGCACATTTCGGAGCGATCGAATCCGGTCACTTCGCCGATCATCTGCACCGTTTCGGGGTATGGCTTGCCGAAGTAAGTCGGCGTCTTTCCGGTCGAGGCGGTCACGAATGCGGCAATGGCCCCGCTGTCCGGGATGAAGCCGGTTTCGGTGGGGCAGTTGAAATCCGGGTGTGTGCTGAAATACTGTGCGCCGCCGCGGATCAGACGGCAGGCGTTGTCAAGCTTTTGATAGGTCAGCGTGGTATCAAAGCTGGTGACAACGATATCCGCACGCGCTTCATCTCCCTTCAAAAGCGGGATCCCGCTTTCCCGGAAGCTGTTTTCCAGATCCGGCGTTCCCACCAGATAAACCGATTTTCCGGTGTGATGGCGTTTCAGGTATTCAATGGTCACGTCACCGGAAGTCAGGATCTCTTCCCGCGTCGGTTCAAATCCCAGCCGCGTCAGCTTTTCCAGATAGAAAGCAGGAGAGTGTGACGCGTTGTTGGTGAAAAACAGGACTTTTTTCCCGTTTGCCCGCAGATTTTTGATGAAACGGATCGCGAACGGAAAAACCTGATTTCCGAGATAAATGGTGCCGTCCATATCGAAAATGAACAGCTTTTTATTGCGGATGACCGATAGATCGGGATTTTGAAATCGCATGATTTTCACTCCTTCAATGAATTCCGAGCGCGTAGCTGATCCAAAGCACGGTGTAGCGGTCTTTCAGATCCTTCGCGTAGCGCACCGCGTCATCCAGCTTCTTTTCACCGTAAAAGGCGCGGAAATCATCCAGATGCAACCCGATGGCTTCGGTCAGTTCCTTCATACGGGCCGCGCCGGGAGCTTCCCGCAGAATGGATTTGACGTCATCCCAATTTGCCGAGATCACGCCGAGATCCTTTTCTAGATCGCGGTAAAATCCCACTTTTTCCTGCAGGGAGATCACGCTGTCGGCAATCTTTCCGTAAATGCGGCGGATCGCGTTTTCCCACGCGGCGCGGTCGTGTACGGGCGAATCAAAGGGCGGCTGTGCGGCGGCAACGCGCTCGCGGAGCGCGGCGGTCACGTTTGCGCCGTAAAGCACGTCGATCCCGTGCAGATAATAGGGCTTGTCGTCGAGCAGACCGGTGATCTCAAAGAAGTGCGCGAGGTGGTGTTCGCTTCCGGAAGCGGGGCGCGAGTTTCCGACGTAGCTCATCATCACGCCGACGCAAACCAGCGCGGACATCAGATCACGAAGCGCGTCGGGATCACGTGCGAGCAGGGCGGCGGCGCTGCGCTCGGTTTCGCGGACCGAATCCATCACCGTGTCGTAAACCGATTGGCAGAAGTATTCTCCACGGATCAGACGGGCAAGTTTCCAATCGTTTAGGCAGGAATATTTTCCGATGATATCGCCGTAGCCGGAACGGATCATATCCATCGGCGCGGTGGTCAGCACGCGGCTTTCGGAAACGATCGCAAAGGGCGGGAACGCGGTGGTGGTCACCTTCATTCCGCCGAGGATCATCGCGGCGCCAACCGAAGCGTAACCGTCCATCGAGGGAGCCGTGGCAACGATCACGTAGCGGATATGATGCGCGTGGGACGTGTATTTGCAGAGGTCGTTGATCACGCCGGAACCGATGCCGAGCAGCAGATCGGTGTCGGCAGGCATTTTTGCTTCGATCATCGCTACCGATCTTTCATCGGGGACCACCAACTCTTTGCCGAAGATCTGTTCTCCGACGATCTTTCCTCCGAGCGCGGCGCGAACTTCCTTGCCGCAGAGCGGATCGGTATTTCCGTCCGCCACCAGAACGATGCGTGAAAAATCAGAGCAGATCTCGCCCAGTTTGGCAAGCACACCGTCGCCGATCTCCACAAACCGAATGTCGCAGGAATGCGATCTTCCGCAGGGGCAGTGATCGTTTCCTTTCAGAAATTTTCGGATTTCCATATTTTAATCTCCAATAGGATTTGTATTCAGTTTTGCAACTTTTTTCGATACTCCGAAAATCCGGATCAAAGGGAAATGGTTAACGACCCCTTTCCCGCGGAATTGCTCACTATTTCAGATTTTGTTATTAAAATCGATGAGATTGTTTTTTCTGATTTCTTCAACCGTGTCATTGAAATATTTGTTCTGTAATGCAGCCATGATCTGCCCCGTGATATCCCATGCCATCTCACAGCATTCGCAACGGTAGTCGTTCGGTTCGCCTCCGCGGAAGGACCAGGTCAGAATGGTTCTGGCTCCCGCGTCATACATCGCGTTGGCGGCGATCCACAGTTCGTGTTCTCTTCCTTTCGGGATCGCGTGTCCCTGCAGCCAGAGGTTGTGATCTTTCCCGAGCGCACGATCAGAATCAATGATGCGCTTTGCTTTGGTGTAAACTTTGTCGTAAATCTCTTTTGCCGAAATATCCGGATTTTTGGGCGTAGCCCAATAGGGATCACAGCCGACATTGTCAAAATTGGGCAATTTGATCAAGGCTTCGGAGAGGTCGTTGCCGAATCCGGGTTTGGAACTGACGATTACACATCCGGTGTTCGTCATTCCGAACTGGTGGGCATAGTCTGTGGCAAAGCGAAAATAATCCGTACACGACCAAATGCGGAAATCATGAAGTTCCGCTTCGGTTGCGTCCGTCATGGAATGATTGTACTGCTCTTCAAACAGCTTTTGGCAAACCGGGCAGAAACAAGCATCTCCATGATCCTTGCCGGCGGCGAATACCGGTTCATCCCAAAACAGAATTTTTCCACCTGCATCCCGCACGGCATCTACCCATTCTTTCGTAAAGGAACGAAAAGCGGGATGGTTGAAACAGGGTTTCAGGGGTGCGGGTGTGCCGTCTTTGAATACCATTTTTGCTTCGGGATGTAAAGCGGTGAAATGAGATTTATCTCCGGGTCCGCAGTCGATGCCCCAGTTGTCCACCCAAACTTCCAAACCGAGATCCTCGGAGATGGAGAAAATGTCCTTCATCACGTTCGGATGTCGTTCCATATCATTGTGCGTGTACATATGAACGACGGTGTTCATGTGATGCTTGACAATATCCGTCATATCTTCTTCCACGTGCCGCAGAATCCGGTTTCCGTGATATGCTACTCCAAGTTTAAGCGTTCTGTTCATTTGACTTCTCCTTTTGCAGACACAATAGATTTATTTATTTATCATTATACAACTTTTGAAATCAAAAAGAAATGTTTTTTTTTTCGGTTTCAAACAAAAAGCATAGATTTTTTACAAAAATAGCACTTGCAAAAAAGCAATCTTTACCGAAAGATGAACTGCATAAATGAATTTGTTTTTTGAAAGAAATATGGAGTGGACCCCCCTAAAAAGCACAAACCAGGCGTGTCCGACGGATCAAGCGGCAAAGATCCTGTCAAATCCGTTGTCTGACAATTTTCCAAAAAAAAGATTAGCCAGGCAGTTTCTCCTGCAGACAATCAATCGCCGGAAATGAACAGAATTTCACCGGAGATATGAGCATAAATTATCCCTGTTGGAATGAATCCTTCCGACACTATAATTCCGTTTTTTTATTTTGAAAAAACACAGTTTTAAGACGGTTTTTTTTGGATTGTTTTGTAATGTTGGTTAAAAAACACATTATTTTGAAAGAAATGAAAAAAAATATCAATTAAAATTTTCCGGGTTATGTGTTATAATTATAGTGTAATTTTGCCTGATGGAAGGTAAAGAATATGCTTTTGTTTTCGTTTCAGAATCTTCAATTTGAGGTTTTGGACAACGGTACGGTTATTCTGAAAAAAGGTTTCGGAATCGTCTGTCCGAATGAGAGGGAGAAGTATTTGCGCTTTACCGAGATTCAAGTGTTGGGTGAGAATCATCCGGGTGACGGTGCCCATAAACTGATCAACATGAGCGAAACGGATTCTCTTCGCTATATTTCCCATAAATCAGAAAAAGATTTTCTAACCATTATTCAGGAGAACCTGCGGCTACGTTGCACGACCGTTTTTCAGGCGTTTGAGGGGACAGGAACGATCCGCATATTGACCGAAATTACCAACCTGACGCCCAATGCGTTGCAGATCCCGTTTGTCTCCTCCTTTATTTTGCAAGGGTTCGGCGGAACCGGACGGGATTATCGGAAGGACCTGTTTTTTCATCGGTTTCTCACCGCGCAGCATGCGGAGTGCAGAGGGGAACGAAGATCTTTTGCCGATGCCGGGATTGCAAATGCGTCGTCCTCTTTTCGGTTTGCGAACGTGGGAAGTTGGTCCACCAAAGAACAATTGCCTCAGGGGATTCTGGAGGACGCCGCAAATCAGTCGTTTCTGATGTTTCAGATCGAAAGCAATCACGACTGGTACTACGAGGTCGGCATTCAACAGGAGATGTGTTACCTCAATCTGAGCGGGGGTACGGAACGGTATCACAGCTGGGTTCGGATTTTGCTGCCGGGAGAAACGTATCGGACGCCGGCAGTCGCGTTGGCGTATTCCGATTCCTACCACGGCGTGCTGGTGGAGATGACGGCTTACCGCCGGCTTTGCAGAAAAAAATTTGCCTGCGATGAAAAACAGCCGGTGATTTTTAACGAGTATATGCACCTGCGCTGGGACGCGCCTTCCGAAGAGAAAACCATGGAAACGGTACCCGTTGTTGCGAAAACGGGAGCGGCGTATTACGTGATCGACTGCGGATGGCATGACGACGTCAGCGCAAAGGTCATTTACCGCCACGTCGGAGCGTGGAAGGAAAGCAGAACGAAATTTCCAAGCGGGATCCGGCACGTTGCGGAGTATATTCGATCCTACGGTATGAAACCGGGACTTTGGATCGAGCCGGAAGTCGTTGGGCAGGATTGCGCGGAGATGCTGGAGTATTACGACGACGATTGCTTCCTGCAACGCCGCGGCAAGCGGATTTGCGAGTTGGGACGGTATCTGTTGGATTTTCGCAGCCGCAAGGTCAGAAACTATCTTTCCGAAACGATCCGTCGGATGGTGGAAGATTACGGAGCCGAGTACATCAAAATCGACTACAATCAGGATTGCGGCATCGGGACCGACCGGGACGCGTTCAGCGCGGGAGCGGGGTTGGAAGACCATGCGGCAGCGTTTCTCTCATGGGTGGAGGAGCAGACCAACCGTTTCCCGCACGTCCTGTTTGAAACCTGCGCCAGCGGAGGAATGCGGGCGGATTACAAGACGCTTTCCCGCTTTGCGCTGACGTCGTCTTCCGATCAGACGCGTTGCGAACTCTATCCTTACATTGTAGGCAACCTTTTCACAGCGGTTTTACCGGAGCAGGCGGGAATCTGGTGCTACCCGGCGGACACCCCGGCAAAGCAACCGATCATCGGGCACGAAAAGGTGATCCTGAACGGCGTAAACGCAATTTTGGGGCGAATGCACCTCGCGTCCGATCTGAAATTATTGAACGAACGGGAATTTGCCCTGCTCACCGAGGCAATCCGATATTCAATCGCGTTTGCCCCGATCCGGGAAAAAGCCGTGCCGTATTTGCCGCTGGGGTACGCCAGATTCGGAGCCCCCGCCGTTGCCACCGGACTTTTGAGCAATGAAAAACTTTACCTGGCAGTCTGGAATCTGCAAAGTGGGTCTCAAGAAATCTCCATTCCTTTATCGGAATTGCATCCGATCGAGGTGCGGGCAGGCTACCCCGCATCGGAGCCGACGGACGCCGCGCTTTCGGGAAATCTGCTGACGGTTCGCTTCTCCGAAGGTCCCGCCGCAAGACTTCTGGAAATTTCACTTCGTTCCGATTTATAATCCTTGATTGGGGGGAAAAACGATGAAATACACTTATTTGCCATACACAGAAAATTTTCGTAATCAGGATTCTTTCTTTCCCGCGTGCCTTGTGCCGGACAGTAGATCGGATATTTTTCACTTGCATCCGCATTATGAGTTCTTATGTTGCTTGGAACAAAGAAATCAAAAATTTATTTGCCAGAACAAAGGTTATTTGATTGACTATCCCTGTATCATTTTAGAAAAGCCATTTACACTTCACAATTCCTATTTGTTTGAAGGTCCGCCAATTCCGGTAACCATTGTTTATTTTTCTGAATCCTGGATGAAGCGAGTTTCGCCGGTAACCGACCTCGAAGCATTGATTGGAAAAACAAGTGCGGCGGTGTTTGATATCAGCAAACATTTGACGGAGTTTCGGGACTTGATAGAGGTATTCCATAGATACCCCTATGATTCACCTGCACAACAGCATACATTGATTCTTATTTTGGAAACAATCATGGAGCTTCAATTAAAAAACCAATTTCACGAAAATGCTAACACCGATCAATCCTATATTTATACGGTCATGAAAGACATTATCGAACACTTTGATTCAAAGAAACGGAGTGAGGATTATGCGCGAGAGTATTATGTGTCCACTACGACCCTGTATCGCGATTTCAAGAATTGTACCGGACTCACATTCCATCAGTTTTTGAATCTCACGAAGATCAATGAGGCAAAAACAATGCTTCGGACCGGAAAGTTTTCTACCAATGAAATATCACAAATTCTCGGGTTTGCTGATCCGACCTATTTCTTTCCGTTTTTCAGAAAATACACGGGGATGTCGCCAAAAGAATATGCTTCTTCCAAAAAAAAGCATAAATGAACAGCTTATAAAAGTGTGCGGCAAAAAAACACATTTTTTTGCAGTCATTCGAAAAAGTATCACATTGTTTGCATAGACGAAAAATGATATAATATGCTTGGCATCGTGCGAAAAGGTGATTTTGCCCTTGAATCGTTCTCTTCACATTGCAATCGATAGAAAAAATCGACGGCTTTTCCCAAAAGGTGTTGAGAAAAATTCAAGAAATGAAAACATTTGGAGGAAACCATGAAAAAAATCAAAACAGCGATTATCGGTTGCGGAGGAATTGCAAAACACCACGCGAATCAGTATTTGAAACTCGCGGATGAATTTGAGGTGGTTGCCGTTTGCGACATCATACCGAGAAGAGTGGAAGCAATGGCAAAATTTTTTGGTATTTCCGCCGCTTATTCCGACTATAAGGATGTGCTTGAAATTCCCGGACTTGACGCGGTAGATATCTGCACGCCGAACTATCTCCATTCGATCATTGCTGTGGATGCGCTCAATAAAGGGATCAACGTGCTTTGCGAAAAACCGGACGCGATCAACGTTAAAGAAGCGGAAAAGATGAAGGATGCTGCCGATCGGAATGGGAAATTGCTCATGGTGATCAGAAACAACCGTTTCCTGGTCCAATCTCAATATTTAAAAAAATATATTGATGACGGAAACTTCGGAAAGATCTACGCCGCCCGTTGCGGTTGGCAACGCCGCAGAGGGATCCCCGGAAAAGGCGGCTGGTTTACAACGAAGGCGCAATCCGGCGGCGGACCGTTGATCGATCTCGGCGTCCACATGATCGATCTTACCATGTGGCTGATGGGCAATCCCGTTCCCGTGGCCGTCAGCGGAAATACTTATTGCGAATTTGCAAACAATGACGTTTCCGATTCTGTGAATTCTTCCTTCGGCGATAAAAAAGCGGATGGAACTTTTGACGTTGAAGACCTTGCAATGGGATATATCCGCTTTGATAACGGTGCCTGTATGCAAATCGAGTTCTCCTGGGCGTCCAATATCGAGGAGGAAAATAAATTCTTTGAATTAAGAGGCACAAAAGCGGGCGCAAGTTTTCATTCCACGGGCAGCGATACGGATAACACACTGAAGATTTTTACCGAGCAGTATGGGAAAACCGTTGATCTGATTCCGAACTTCAATAGTCAAATTCAAGGTCATCTGGGCAATTTGAAGAATTTTGCCGCTGCCCTCAGAGGCGACGCGGAACCTGTCTTCAAACCGGAGCAAGGTATCAATATGATCAAGATCCTTGAAGCCCTGTATGAATCCGCAAGAACAGGAAAAGAAATTTTACTTTGAGAGTGGAACATGAAAACCATAAATGTTACGGTCTGGAATGAATTCAGGCACGAAAGACGGGAGCAAGAAGCCAAAGAGGCGTATCCAAACGGAATACACGAGGTAATTAAAAGTTTTCTGGATGCTGATGAAGCGCTTTGCGTTAGGACGGCTACGCTTGACGAACCGGAATGCGGCTTGCCGGACGACGTACTCAATAGCACCGATGTCCTTGTTTGGTGGGGACACATGGCGCACGGCGAAGTTCCGGACGAATTGATCCGCAAGATCGTAAAACGCGTGAATCGGGGTGGGATGGGATTTATCGCGCTTCATTCCATGCATTGTTCCAAACTTTTTGGGGCGCTTTTGGGAACGAAGGGAGATCTCTCCTGGGGTAGAAACCAAAGAGAGATCATCTGGAATATCATGCCGTCGCATCCGATCGCAAAAGGGGTGCCCGATCATTTTGCGCTTGATTGCGAGGAACTTTACTGCGAGCCGTTCTATATCCCTCAGCCGGATGAACTGGTTTTTGGCGCGTGGTATGAGGATGGATATATTTTCAGAGCCGGGTGCTGTTGGTACCGGGGTATGGGAAAGGTGTTCTATTTCCAACCCGGGCATGAAACCTGCCGTTCCTTCTATAATCCCTATGTAAGGAAGATCATTACCAACGCGGTGCATTGGGCCATGCCGGCTGAGCCGGGTTTCTCCGTTCCGGGGGGCTACCCGGAGATCACGGAACCCGCCACAAACACACCGGCAATCTACGTTGATCCAGATTAAAAATCGAACAGCAATGCTATAAAAAGAAAAAATCTATATCTATATGGGCAGTTGAACCGATAGAATGCCGTCATTGAAAAAGCTATCGTGAAACATCCTTTCGCACAACGCCCGTCCGTGTTTGTATTCCCCGAAATTGTTTGCGTGTGAGATAGAGAAAGCAAACAAATTCAATATTTTGTCCCTATTTCCCTAAAAAATTAATAAAATAAAAAAAGAAAGGAGCCATGCAGAAAAGGCATGGCAAAGGGAAAACAAGATGAAAAAAGCAGTATCCGTTCTTCTGACGATCGCGATGTGCATGGGGATGCTCGTTGCAATCGTCCCCACGGTTTCGGCAACGGAACCCGATCCCACCCCTAGCGGCGCGGTCTACTACGAGGAAAACTTCAACGATCCCGCTTACGCGACCCTCGTTGACTCCGACCTTGCCGCGGCGATCGGTTGGAGCGCGCCGAACCAGTATCAGACGATGCTGATCCAGGACGGCAAACTCCGCATCGTCGCGCAGGCAACAGACACCGGCGACAAGAGCACGGCTACAAAATTTGCAAATGAGCAGACCTACACGGTTGCGAGCGACGAGCGCATTTCCAAAGGCGCTACCGTCATCGAGTACAAGTTCACCTATCAGGCAAGACCTGCCGGAAGCGCGGATGTTGTGGTGACGCGCGCGTCCGACAGCGTGACCAAGACCATCAAGGCAGACGGTCAGTGCTGGCAGCATTATGCCGCCTTCTGCTCGGTGGGAGATACCGACAACCTCTGGCAGGGAGCGCCCCTTCGCCCGACCGGCACTTTCGACATCGGTGCGTTCATGAAATTGGGCGGCAGTTGGGTAGGCAGTACTTATTTTTACAGTAAGGATGAGGTTTCTGCTCTTGAAGGGCGCGACAACCATACCGGCACAGGACCGATCTACGAAACCGTTGATCGGGGTTCGCAACACTACGAATACTACGATACCGCCACCAGTGGAACGGAGTATGACGGTGGGAGTATCATGGGCAGAGAGAATTCCGTGAAAATCGTCGTCGATCCCGATATTTCGGGCATCAATGTCTGGTTCAACGGCGTTCTCCTCACCCAAATGAAACGCGACGCCAGTCAACCCAACACATGGATCACCTCTGCGGCGGCAGCAGCGATCTCCGATGTGATCGGCTTCCATGTTAAGCCGGGCGTAGATGTCTTGATCGACGATGTCCGCATCTACGGCTACGTTCCCGAACTCGTTATCAGCGAACTTGCTACTTACGCCAAGGAAGCTGCGGACAGTTACGGTAGCCAACAGAATTATTATATCCAGTGGGCTGAAGTGACGAATACCTCCGATTACAACATCAATGTGTTTGATTACGCATTGTTTGAAGATCATTCTCCGGTATCGTCGGCGACCAACGGTCTGTACAAAGAGGCGTTCACGGCGACCTCCGCCAAGCGCGACATCGCCTACCTCTATCCGGGAGAACACACCTTCGGTGGCTACAACCGGACCTACACGAACCCCGCCTACGCGGAAGGCGTTCTGCAGCCGGGTGAAAGCGCGATGATCGTCATCCCGTGGAACAATATCGGTAGCAGCGCTACCGCTGGCGTTTCGATGAAGATGGTAAAAGAATTAGAGGTCTATCACTGGGGACAGACCGCGGGTTCGGAGATCAAGACCTTCTTCGCGTCCAGCGACAACAACTTCAAAATCCAGGAAGGCGGAGGCTGGACGCTGTGCGGCGTCACGAAGGTGACCAACACCGGTTCGGATAACGCGGCGAACTACACGCCGGTCGCGGAAATGACGAAGGGTACGAACGGTCAGCTCGGCAACCTTATCAGCGCGGTTATGATCAACGGGTCGAGCGCCGGTGCGTCCTGCTGGGGGATCAGCAGCAAATCCGAACGTCTTCCCATGAACACGAAGGCGTACACCAAATCGATCGAATTCAGCTACTGGAACGCCGAGGGCGGAAGCCAGGTCTGCGGACAACTGAAATATGATACGGGCGCGAACCGCGGGACCCGCAACACCACGCACAGTCTGGGCGAAGTTCCCGCCGATTGCCGCCGCAACATTTGCGTAACGGTGGAAGGCGTGAACGGCGCGAAGACCTACTACAACGGCGTCTGGGGCGTTGCGTTCGATATTCCCGCCGCTTCGGCTGTCCCGGACTACCGGTTTGAAAACTACACCTTCAACGCAAGCACGGTAACGAGCATTGCCGCGGAAGACATGACGGCTTCCGAGGTGGTGGTCACGGCGGTTTATAAAACGGTGCGCCCGACCTATGTCGGCTATCAGACCTCCGCTGTCACCGACGGCAAGTATTCGGTCCGGTTCGTCGCCTCGATCAACTATCTGGATAATGTTGCCTCGGTCGGCTTCATCATCCGCGCGCAGTACACGAAGGACGCCGCGCCTGTCGATAAGACGGTTACGCAGTATTGCTCCTATGTTTACACCTCGATCCTCGCGGCGGGAGTGCCCGTCACGGCGGAGTCGCTCGGTGGCAATTACGTTTACGCGCTTCACATCGATAACATTCCCGAAAATGTCGGTGAAATCACCTTCACGGTCACGCCTTACTACCGCGTCGGTGACAGCGACGTGATCGAGAGCGTCGCGCAGACGGTCGTCGTTGGCGGCTGATTCGGCAGGCTGTTATCAAGAGAAAGGAGATTTTGAAATATGAAAAAATATGAATCCCCAAGCGCCGATCTCATTCGGCTTGACGAATATCTGGATGTGATCACCACATCCGCCCCCCCGGTTGCCGGTGACTATAATAGAGACAGAGATCAGATCGATTTTGAAATTTTCAGGTGATCCCAGGCGCGAACTCTGTTGCCCGGGCGCTCCGGCACCCGGGCAACGCAACAAAAAGGAGAATAAACAAATGAAAAAAATATTGCTCTTTCTTCTTGTTCTCGTAATGATTCTGCCGCTTGCCGCAGGGTGCGGCAAGAAGAAGCCGGAAACGCCTACGGGAACCGATTCTTCTTCCGATACCACGAAGGATGCTTCAGCTCTCCCTCCAACGGATGATAGAGTTTATAACTTTAACATTTTGGATACTTTGCCTTCCGCCAAATACGGCGGGAAGGAATTCACGGTCAAGGTGATGAACAACTACATGGCAGATTTCAGTGTGGAGCACTACACGGGCGACCTGTTGGATGACGCCCGCTATAATTGGCTGAAAACCGTGGAAGAACGGTACGATGTTCAAATCAATTATATAAATTACTATACCGAAGCGGGTGGTTATTACAAGACGGTTCTGGATGATGTGATGCAGGGAGTTAACAACGTCAATCTTTACTGCGCGATTTCCAGCAATGTCTACCGGGCAATTCTTGGCGGTTGCTACCGCGATTGGAACACATTAGACTCTGCCTGGATCGATCTTTCCGCCAAAAGATGGGCGGTTTCTTTGAACGAAAGCGTTTCCTTCAACGGGAAATTGTTCGCCGCAACGGGTGACCTCGGCACCAGCAAACTGCAATACACGCAAGCGATATTCTATAATGAACAGATGCTCTCCAATTACGGAGTGAATACCAACGATTTTTACGATATGGTGGATAACTATGAATGGACTTTCGAGGCGCTCAAAGCCACCGTGAAAGACATTTATATTGATTCCGATATGAGCGAAACGAAGTCCGCCGGAGACACCTATGGCTATTACTCCAACGACGGAAACGCCTATTTCTTCTGGCAAACGGCATTCGGCGTCAAACTTATAACCATCAATGAGGATCATACCCTAACGCCGAATCTATATAACGAAAAGAACATCAACATTCTGGAAAAACTCAACGATTTCTATTTTAATAACCAAAGCGTTTATTCCGGAAATATGGAGATGGATCACGATCGCGATAAATTTTTCAACGAAGAAGCTGCGATGGTAACGGTGCCGCTGAAGGAGTGCTACAGTCATTTCCGGTTTATGGACACCAGTTTTGGCATTCTGCCCCAGCCCATGTATGACAGCGATCAGCATGAGTATTTTACTTACATGAATGACCAGTACGCCGCTTTCGGAATTCCGATCACTTTGCCGGAATCGGATCTCAATTTTACGGCGCATATCGCGGACGCGCTCTGCGCCGAATCTTCTGAGTCTTTGTATTACCAGTATTATGAGGTCGCACTCAAAGGACGGTATTCCAAAGATCCCGATACGGCTCGAATGGTGGATATTCTTATGTCCAATGTGGTGATTGACCCGACCATGCAGTTTGGCACTATGCTCGATATGTATCCTTATATCCTCGGTAATATGGTGATGCAAAATAACACAAACCTTGCCTCGGAAAACGATAAGGTTTCCGGAAAGGTAGGGGATTTCCTGAATGAAATATTAGCGGCCTATCAATAATTTCAACCTGTTACGGAGGTGCTGTCTTTCTTCTGTTTGTTCGGATGCAGAGCGGCACCTCTTTCATATCAATCGGAGGTAAAGGAGAAACCGAATCATGGGGAAAAAACTGATCAAAAAAGGTTTGCCGATCCTCATCCTGCTTCTCGCGTCGATCCTCGTTTTTGCGGCATGCAAGAATAAAAAACCGACCAATGAAGTTGATGATACGACCGAAACCGATTATCTCAACGGTCCCACGGAGGAGATCAACCTTTCCGAATACACGCTGATCCGATCGGATCGTGCGCCGGCTGCGCTGGTCAGCCTCGGAGCAAATTTCAAAGAGGAACTGGATCGCGCAGCGGGTGGCAAGGTCACGCTCAGCGATGATTTCCTTGCTAAGGGCAAAACGCCAGATGAAAATGCCAAAGAAATATTGATCGGAAACACCAATCGCCCGGAATCAAACACAGTCTATGAAGAACTGGGGGATGCCTTCTCCTATCGGATCCAAAAAGTTGGAAATAAACTGGTCATCGCCGCGCCCACGCCCGAATTGATGGGTAAAGCGATCAACTATCTGATGGAAACCTATGTTTTGCGCTCCGGCGGGAACGGCAAATTCCTGATCAAAGAGAATTTGGAATATCAGAGCGAGGCGTTTTCTTATTTGGAAATCGTCAATGCCTACGGTGACCCGCAATATCAGATCATCCGTGGACAAAAAGCATCCGCAAAAATGGCTGCTTCCGCAATCAGAATTCACACGGCAATCAGCAAGCGTTCCAGCACAGAACCTGTTCTGACAACCGACTGGATCCGCGCCGGACAACAGTATGATCTCTCTGTTAAATCCATTATTATCGGTGATACCGAATATGCACGCTGTCGTGAATTACGCGGAGAAACTTCCTATTTTGAATGGTATATGGAACAAATGGGAAACCAGATCTATCTGTACGGTATGGATGAAAACAGCGTGGAACTGGTTTGTAGCCGCCTGCTCGATAAAATCGAGGCGGGATGCTATATGAACGGAAGCAAAGCGATCCGCATTCTTACGTTTGATGCCGAAAGAGGATTTTCTGCCGAATGGACCCGCGGCATTCCTGCCTACGAGGGCGGGACTTTGGAATCCATCCGGGAATTCGCAACAAACCATTTCCGTATTGATCTGACCGGCACCACAAAAGCGGAATATGACGCCTACCTCGCCAAACTCGGAGCCGACGGATTTCGGCAGTACGCGGCAAACAGCCTCGGCGACAACACCTATGTAACATTCCGCAGCGAACAGATCATGGTCCACGCTTATTATTTGCCCAAAAACCATGAAACCCGGGTCCTTGTTTCGCCGGCAGACGCTTCCGTTAAATACCCGGTTGCGGAAGACATCGGCACAGCGGTTGCAACCCCATCGGTCACTCTGATGGATATGGACTATGAAAGTCAAAGTGTCGGAGCCGCGCATGGAACAGGGTTTATCTTCACTCTTTCCGACGGCAGTTATATTCTGATTGACGGCGGACTGCATGAGGACACGGAAAAACTGTATCAATACCTTGCAGATAACAACAAGCGCGAAGACGGCAAGATCCTCATCCGGGCATGGCTCATTACCCACCCGCATGGAGACCACTACTATAACTTTCTGAACTTCACCTCAAAGTACGCGACGAATGTCACTTTGGAATATTTCATCGCACAATTTGATACGGGTTTTCGGGAGGAAAACAAAGGCACAATCGCAGAAATCGAAAACTGCATTGGAAATTACCGTGGCGCGAAATATATCGTTCCGCTCGCGGGTCAAAAAATGGTGTTCGGCAACTTGGAAATGGAATTCTTCTTTACAGCCGAAATGCTTTGGCCGACGGTCAACAACGAGGGAAACAGTCAGTCGCTCGTATGCCGCGTCAATTTCTGCGAGAACACATTCTTCCTGACGGGCGATATTGAGGCGGACGCGATAAAAGTGTTGAATAACCTTTATGGCAATGCCATGCATTGTGATTTCCTGCAACTTCCCCACCACGGACACAACAATGGGCTCGTATATAACAGTTTCTATGCATTTGTTGATCCTGCCTATGTGTTTTTCAACACCTCAAAAGAAGGCGCCGCGACTCGTATCAGTACAAGCGCCTCTCTTACCTATTTGTTGAATTCCCTGCACGTGCAGAAATACTTTATCGCCGACGGCGGATATACCGTTATCGATCTGGCGCATCCGGGCGAGGAGACTCTCCCGGACTTGCCGGGCAATATCGAGCGGACCTACGTGCTCGCGAATTATTCCGAACAGCAGGATCACATTTTATGGGAAGCATTTACGGAATGATGGATGAACAGACGGTCCTTTCATAAATAGAATCAAAAGGCAAAGAGGAACAAAATGAAAAAAGCGTTATCCATCCTTCTGACGATTGCAATGTGCATGGGATTGCTCGTTGCAATCGTCCCCACGGTTTCGGCAACGGAACCCGAACTCGCTCCGAGCGGAGTTGTTTACTACGAGAACAACTTCAACGCTCCTTCCCTCGCGTCCTTGGTGGATTCCGACCTTGCCGAGGCGATCGGTTGGAGCGCGCCGAACCAGTATCAAACGATGCTGATCCAGGACGGCAAACTCCGTATCGTTGCGCAGTACACCCCGGGCGGCGTTTTGAACAGCGCGGGATGGGCGAACGATAAGGTGTATAGCATCGTGACCGATCCGCGCATCTCTCAAGGCGCTACTGTCATCGAGTACAAGTTCACCTATCAGGACAAACGCGGACAGGAAGACGTCGTGGTGACGCGCGCTTCCGACAGCGTGACCAAGACCATCAAAAACGACGGTCAGGCGCTCCGGCAGTACGCCGCGTTCACGTCCGTCGGCGGTTCCGGCTACTGGCAGTGCCCCGTTCTGCCGAACGGTCAGTACGACTGCGGGCGCTCCCTGTACAACGGCGGTTGGAAGGGCGACACCTTCTTCAAGTACACAAACGTTACTTACGCTCCCGTTGAAGCGAACTATACCTATGATTACATGGACGACCCGACTGCCGGTACGACGACGGGTGCTTCCATCATGGGTGCGGAACACTCCATGAAGATCGTCGTCGATCCCGATATTGCTGGCATCAGCGTCTGGATGGACGGCGAGCTTGTGACCTATATGAACCGCGACAGCGGTCAAGCCGGGACTTGGATCACTTCCGAGGCTGCGGCGGTGATCACCGACACCATTGGGCTCTGCGTGAAACCGGGTATGGATGTTCTGATCGACGATGTGAAGATCTATGCGCCGGGCGCCATTTATCGCGGATATCAGAAATCCTATGTGACCGACGGCAAGTATTCGGTTCGGTTCGTCGCCACGATCAACAATTTAGTTGCCCCGGATAATACAATTACCAATCTCAGTTCGGTAGGCTTCAGGATTCGTGCGCAATATACGAGAAACGGGAACCCGGTCGATGCAACGGTTACAAGATCCTGTACCTATGTTTACACCTCGATCCTCTCGGCGGGCACACCAATTACGGCAGAATCGCTTGGCGGTGACTATATTTTTGCGCTCCACATTGCCAATATTCCCGTAAGTGTTGGTAAAGTTACTTTCACGGTGACGCCTTTTTACCAACATCCAGACAAAGGGGTTATTGAGGGGGCTACACAAAAAGTGACCGTCAATTACCTCAACGGTCCCACGGAAGAAATTGACCTTTCCGAGTATGCGCTGATCCGACCGGATCTCGCTCCTAACGCGCTTGTCAGCATCGGAGCAAAATTCAAGCAGGAGCTTGACCGTGCAACGGGAAGCTCGATCGTCTTCAGCGGTGATTCTCCTGCCGCAGGAGAAACGCCAGATCCCAACGCAAAGGAGATCCTGATTGGAAAAACCAACCGCCCTGAATCGGAAACCGTTTACGATGCACTGGGCGACGAGTTTGCCTTCCGCATCCAAAGAGTCGGAGCCAAACTGGTGATCGCCGCGCCGACTTCCGAATTGATCGGCAAGGCAATCGACTATTTGATGGAAACTTATGTTCAGACATCCGGTGAGGACGGAAAATTCCTCATAAAGGCGGATCTGGAATACCAGAGCGATGAGATCCCGTATCTTGAGATCGTCAGGGAAGGCGTTCCGCAATATCAGGTGGTGCGCGGTCAGACTGCGTCCGATAATGTTATCGCCTCCGCAACCGGAATTGTCAATACCATCTCCGATATCGCGTCAACCCCGGTCAACTTAACGACCGACTGGATCAGTCCCGGACAGGAATACGACCTTTCGGTCAAATCGATCATCGTCGGTAATACGGAATACGACCGTTGCCGCGCCCTGCGTGCCGAAAAAGCGTATTTTGAATGGCAGTTTGAGCATACGGAAAATCAGATCTATCTGTTCGGTTTGGACGATTACGGCGTTGATATTGTTTGCAATCGATTAAGCGAAAAGATTGCGGCGGGTGTCTGTTTCGATGAAAGCAAAACCGTCCGCATTTGCAAATTTGATCCCGAAAGCGGCTTTTTCGCAGAATGGGCAAGCGCTATTCCTACCTACGAGGGCGGGACGCTGGATTCCATCCGGGAATTTGCAACAAATTATTTCCGTATTGATCTGACCGACACCACAAAAGCGGAATATGACGCCTACCTCGCCAAACTCGGAGCCGGCGGATTCCGGCAATACGCGGCAAACAGCATCGGCGACAACATCTATGTAACTTTCCGTAATGAACAAACAGTGATCCACGCTTATTATTTGCCCGCAAAAAGTGAGGCACGGATCCTTGTTTCTCCGGCAACCGTCGCCGTTGAATACCCGATTACGGCAACTGTTGGTACGGCTGTCGCAACCCCAAGCGTGACCCTGATGGATATGGATTACGAACAGCAAGAGTACAGTGACAACGGCGCCGGGTTTATCTTCACCCTTTCCGACGGCAGTTATGTCATTATCGACGGCGGCTATGGATACGACACCGAAAAAATGTATCAGTATCTCGTTGAAAACAACCAACGGGAGGATGGAAAGGTCTTGATCCGTGCGTGGATCCTCACGCATCCGGACGAGGACCATATCGGCAATTACTTCGCCTTTACGGATAGCCACGCCGCCGACGTCAGGTTGGAGTACCTCATCGCACAGATCGACAAGGAGTGGAAGGATCAGTTTTCAGGTTGGGTCGCAAAGATCGAAAACGGTGTTCAGAAATACAGCGGCGCTAGGTACATTGTGCCGCTCACAGGGCAGAAGATGGTGTTCGGCGATCTGGAAATAGAATTTTACTTTACAGCCGAAATGCTTTGGCCGATTACCAGCAACGAACCAAATAACCACTCGCTTGTTTTCCGTGTCAATTTCGGCGGAAACACGTTCTTTATGACGGGCGATACCATGCCGAAATCGATCCGGGTGATGAACAGCATTTACGGTGATGCTATGCAAAGTGATTTCCTGTCGCTTCCGCACCACGGCCACAACAACGGCTCCGATTATGATACGCTCTTCGCAAACGTTGACCCGTCCTATGTATTCGTCAACACATCAGCGGATAAAGCGGCTGAACGAATCAGCGGCAGTGCCTCGCTCACCTACTTAATGAATTCCCTGCATGTGGAAGAAATCTTCATTGCAGACAATGGTTACACCGTTATGAAACTGCCGCACAACGGTGAAGATGAACCTGCCACCATTGCGAATTATTCTGAACAGCAGGATCACCTTTCTTGGGGGGTATTTACAAAATGACCGACGAACAAACGATTCTTTCATTTCTCGGAGAAAATACCAGACAGTATGAATGTTCCGCCGGCAGACGGGGCTATTTCCGAACGGTCACCGATTTCGGCGCGGCGGACGCGCTGGAAAAACGGCTGGTGGAGGAAGGCTTTGCCCTTTGTTCGGATCGATCGGCGGAACATCAGATCACTCGGCTTTGGCGGCGAGGGCAGGAAACCGTGTTCATTGCCCGGCAAGCGGGGATCGGCGCTTTGCTGGTGATTACTTCACAAAGCGAAGAACTGTTTTTCGGGACCGAAGGGGAAGAAAAACGTCAAACCGGCATGATTTTGATGAACTCGGACTATTATTTTCCGGAGGATCCCCACGACAACGGCATGGGAATGGTCGTGACGCTTGCGGACGGGCGTTTTCTGATCTACGACGGGGGTTATCCGACCGAAACGGACGGGCTGATGGACTACCTCGAAGGGCAGACGCCAAAAGGAGAAAAACCCGTGATCGCGGCGTGGGTGCTGACGCACTCACACGGTGACCACTACCTTTGTGTCCTTGACTTTTTAAAGCGTTGCTCAACGAGAGCGGTCGTGGAGTGCTTCCTGTTCTGCGCTCCGCCGGTCCTCAACGCAAAAGGAAAAAATTGGGACGATTCTTTCCTCGCGGAAAAGTTTCCCGTCCTCGCCGCCAAGAACGGAATCCCTTGTTACTCGCCATATCAGGGGCAGATGATTTCTTTTCCGGGCGTTCAGATGGAGATCATGAAAACTGTGGATGATCTGTTTCCTCTTCTCTCAACGGATTCTAATATGGCATCAATGGCAACAAGGCTGTTTTTCGAGACACACAAAGGCGAAAAAAGCGTCTTGATTCCGGGCGATCTGATGGGATCCGCATTGAATCGCATGGTGCATTTGTACGGGATCCATCTGAAAAGCGATATTTTGCAGGTCCCGCATCACGGAGTCAGCGGAGGGACTAAGGAGTTTTACGACACGGTTGACCCGGAAACCGTTCTCTACTGTACGTCGGAGAACTACTGCCGGGGGCGGATCGCAACAAACATAGAGCCATATTTGGACGGCGATATCCGAAACTATTCATGGAACTTTTACTTGATGAACTGGCTCCACGTAAAGAAAGCAATCGCTGCCGACGGAGGCTACCAGAACGTCCTCTAAAAAAAGAATGCAGAATTTTGTCGGGACGCTAATCGTGAACGGTGCGGCAGTGTCCGAAAAACCATCATCCCGAACGGGAAAAGGAGAATCAAAAAAGCAAATGGAACAGTTACGCATGGAATTTCACGGGGACGAAGTGAAGAACTATCCCCTGCCGGAAGGTTTTACGATTGAATATTACAGCGGCAAGCCCGAACAGGAAGAGGATTGGATCAACATTTGCCAGAGCGGCGTGGAACTGCTGACCGACGATCCCCACCGCGATTTTCACGACTTCATCCTGTTTATGGACGGCGTGAAAGCCGAAACCGACTTAATCTTCATCGTCTCGCCCGAGGGCGAGCGCGCGGCGACAATCACCTTTTTCATCTGCCCCGAGGACAACAAGGGGCTGTTGCACATGGTCTGCTGCAGCGAGAAATTCCGGGGCAAAGGCATCGGCAACGCCATGACTTCCTACGCGATGGCAAACCTCCTTTCGCGCGGCGCGCGCACCATCAAACTGAAAACCGACGATTTCCGGATTCCCGCAATTTGCTCCTATCTGCGTTTCGGCTTCCAACCGGTTCTGGAAGGCGAAGGCATGAAGGAAAGGTGGGATAAAATCTTTGAAGTGATTGGAAAGGAGAAAAAATCATGAGTTTATATGAAGAGTTCAAATTCAAGCCCGCCGACTGGCTCCCGAACAGCAATCTTCCGCTTGAGGAATTGGAACGCATCCGGAATATCAAGCGCGAGGATATGGAATACACCAACGAGAACGGGTATTCGGTCAAGGTCGTTCTCGATCCCACTTTGCACATGGTGCAGGATATGTTCTACCGGATCTTAATGTCCGACCTGGAAGACAAGCCCTTCTCCATGATCTGTCCCAACCAGTGGCCGGGCGCTTATTCCGCCGTGGCGAATATGCTCAATAAGTTCAACGTGTCCGCGAGAAACGTCCATGCTTTCGCGATGGACGAATGGGCGGATGAGAACGGGAACGTCGCGCCCCTGACCTACGGAGCGGGGCTCGGCTATTCCTTCATGAACCATTTCTATTACCGGATCCGGGAAGACCTGCGCCCCGACGTTTCGCATTGGCATACCCACAACAACGAAACCAAAGGTGACAACGTCTATTCCGACATGATCGACGAGATCACGGGCGGCGGCGTTGACGTGATCTATACGGCAACCGGTTGGCCGGGACATACCGCGTTCATTGATCCGAGATGCCGGGAATTCGCCGCGGACAGCATGGAAGAGTTTTTGAAACTCGGCTCGCGCATTGTCACTGAAACACCGCTTACGATTTGTGAAAACTCACTGTTCAGCCCCATGGGCGCATCGGGCGACGTCTGGGCAGTCCCGCCGAAGGCGGCGACCATCGGTCCCCGCGACGTCATGCACGCCAAAGAGGTCGTCGAACTGCATAATTTCGTGAACGCGGACGGCAGTTCGTGGCAGAGAATGATCTCGCGAATGGAACTGTACGGTCCGATCTCCATGGAATGCCCCGCATCAATCTATCGGCTCAAAAAAGGAACCTGCTACGTATCGGAAGCGCTGGCAAAGCCTTTCGGAAGTTGGCACAACGGGATCGAAGATAAGGATTTGTAATGATGAAAGCGATCGTCCATACCAAACTGATTTTAGAGGACGGCATCGTCTGGGACGGCGCGCTGACCTACGACGGCGCCCGGATCATCGAATGCGGCAAAGCGGACGAAGTGAAGATCCCGGATGACGCGGAGATCCTCGACGCGAAGGGACTTTACACCGCGCCGGGGCTGATCGACATCCATAACCATGGCGGTCCCGACAATAAATTTGCCGACGATCCGATCGCCTGCCTGCGGCATGTGCTGAAACACGGCGTGACCACGGTCCTGCCCACTTTCTATTGTGACATGACCATTCCCGAAATGATCGCGGGTGCAAAAAAACTGCAAGCCGTGCAATCGGAATATGAATACGGCGGCATGATCGGCGGGCTTTATATGGAAGGTCCCTATATGGGCGGTTTCGGGAGCAATCAGAAGGATATTCTCCACGGGGGGAAGATCGACCGGAAAGATTATGCCGGACTGATTGAGCAAACCGTCGGCTTTGCACGCGTTTGGGCGATTGATCCGATGCGCGAGGGCATTGACGGATTTATGCGCGACGTGAAGGAGATCGACGGCGGCGCGATCTTTGCAATGGGACATTCGCACGCAACGGCGGAAGATTGCCGCAGAGTCCGCAAATACGGGTTGAAATTGCAGACGCACCACGGGGATTCCGGCAAGGCACAGGGACGCGCACAGGGAACGGTGGGCGCGGGCTGCGACGAATACACGCTCTACGATCCCGATATCTACGCGGAACTGATCGCGGATGAAAACGGCATCCACGTCGATCCCGACATGATGCGAATGGTCATCCGAACCAAAGGCGTGGAGCGCGTCATCCTCATCAGCGATTCCATGCCCGACCTGCACCACTACAAGAACAACGAGGCGGAAGGGATCCTCTATGGTCCCGACCTCAATTACGACTACGAGGGGCATCTCGCGGGCAGTCATCTGACGCTCGACCATGCCTGCCGGAATGTCATGGCGCATACCGGATGCGGGATCTGTCAAGCGGTACGGATGGCGAGTCTGAATCCCGCGAAACTGCTCGGGATCGACGACCGGTACGGCAGTATCGAGCCGGGAAAAGCGGCAAATCTGATCCTCACGGACGACATGATGAACGTCAGAACGGTCATCTTCGAGGGGATCGTCCTCAGCGAAAAGATCCGGGATAAATGACCGAAGATCCAATGGATCCGGCATTACGATTACTGCTTTTGCGATGCGAACGCCGTGCGTTCCGGAGTTTTCCGCAAAGGCAAAAAAGAAAAGAGGAATGGAAATGAAACGAAAAATCAGAACGCCCTATTTTGAGATCGGCACCAAAAACTACATCTGGGGCGACACGGTGCTGGAATATGCCCTCGCCGCGGACAAGGCAGCCGAAAAATACGATATTGACGTCCTGTTCATCACTCCCGCCGTGGAGATCCGCCGCGTCGTTGAGAACACGAAACACCTAATCGTCCTCGCGCCGTATATGGACACCTTGCGTCCCGGGCGCGGCATGGCGGATATTCTTCCCGAAGCCCTCAAGGCGGCAGGCGCGGAAGGTGTCGTCGTGAACCACTGCGAAAAGCCGATGTCGCTCCCGCAGATCAAGGCGACCATCGAACGGGCAAATGAACTGGATATGCTGGTCTTTGCCTGCGCAGATAGCGTTGCCGAGACCAAGGCGATCGCGCAACTCGGTCCCGATATCATTAACCCCGAGCCGTCCGAGTTGATCGGCGGAACGGGCGGCGGCGTCAGCGATATGGGATATGTCCGGGAAGTCATCACCGAAATCAAGAAGATCAACCCGGATATTCTCGTGGAACAGGCTGCCGGAATCACCAACGGTCAGCAGGTTTACGATTTCATTATGGCGGGCAGCGAAGCCGCGGGTGCCGCCTCGGGAATCATGAAGGCGAAAGACCCCATCGCGATGATCGACGAAATGATCGCGGCGACCCGCAGAGCCGCCGATGATCTGAAAAAGAAAGGATAAGGAAATCACCATGGTATTCAAAAAAGCGTTGAAACTGGAATCCAACCACCGCGCCGTCACTTTCCACGACGTCACCGACAGCGTCCGTGACGCCGTCCGGGAATCGGGTGTCCGGGACGGGATCGTCGTGGTCTATTCGCATCACACCACCTGCTCGGTTATCACGCAGGAATGTGCGTTCGATCTCTCCATGACCGGGCTTGAAACCCTGCAGCAGGACCTTGTGAACGTCTTTGAAAAGTGGATCCCCACCTGCCGGTACGAGGGAATGTATCTCCACCCCGGCAAAAAGGCGCTGGACTTCGCCGAAAGCGTGGGCGAGGACAACTTCGGCTGCCACAACACCGACGCGCATCTTCGTTCCTCGATCATCGGCAGAAGCGTTACGATCGTCATTGACGACGGCACCCCCGATCTCGGCGAGTTCGGAAGGGTCCATTTCATTGATTTCGACCAGACCAGAGGAAGGAACCGTACCGTTCAGATCATGGTGATCGGTGAATAATATGAAAAATGTTAAAATCGGATTTCTGCCGCTTTATGTCAAACTGTATGACGACGGCTCGCCGGGCGTCCGCCCGCGCATCAATGCCTTTGCCGACCGGATCGCCGGGCTTTTTTCGGCAAAACCGGGCGTGGAACTGATCCGCGGGGATATTTGCCGCTTACACGGGGAATTTGCCGCGGCAATGGCGCAATTCGAGCGCGAGGGCGCCGACTGCGTCGTCACGCTCCACCTCGCCTATTCCCCCTCTCTGGAGAGCGAGAAAGTTCTGAAAAACACGAAACTCCCGATCATCATCCTCGATACCACCCCCACCTATGATTTCACCGACAACGAGGAGCCCTCGATCATGTACAACCACGGCATCCACGGCGTGCAGGATATGTGCAACCTGCTGGTGCGGAACCGTAAGCAATTCTTCCTCGAAGCCGGGCATTTTGAGAAAAGCGACGTGTTGGATCGCGTGGTCGCGCGTGCGCGCGGCGTGCGCGCGGCGACCGAACTTTCCAGATCAAAGGTCGGCAGGATCGGCGGCGAATTCGCCGGCATGGGCGATTTTTGCCTGAAAAAAGAAGAATACGATCGTTTGGGAATCCAAACGACCGAAATGACTCCGGAAGAAGCGAAAACCTTTTTCGCGGACGTCACCGACGAAGAGATCGACGCGCAGATCGCGGACGACGAGAAACGCTACGAGATCGACGCCGACATCGACCCCGTTCTCCGCCGCGAGAGCGTTCGCGGTGATCTTGCCGTGCGCGCGTGGATCGAGGAGCGCGGACTGACCGCGTTCACCGCGAACTTTCTCGGCATCAAGCGGGCGTTCGGGATCGGCGGTATGCCTTTTGCCGAGGCGGAACGCGCGATGGAGCGCGGCGTCGGTTACGCGGGTGAAGGCGATCTTCTGACCACCGCTCTGGTCGGCGCGCTGATGGGAGTTTGCCCGGAAACGACCTTTGCGGAAATGTTCTGCCCGGATTGGAAGAACAATCTGATCTTCATCAGCCACATGGGAGAGATGAACACCGCCCTTGCCGCCGAAAAACCGCGCTATATGGCAAAACCCATGGCGTATTCCGATATCGACACCGCGTGGCTCTGCGGGACCTACCGCGCGGGCACGGCAACGCTGATGGACCTCGCTCCCCTCGGGGACGGAAAGTTTCGCGTCATCACCTCGCGCGTGGAAATGAAGGTCCCGGATTGTGAAAAATACCGGAAGGACACCATTTGCGGTTGGTTTGCTCCCGCAGGCGACGTCGGCGATTTTCTCCGCGATTACAGCCTGCTCGGCGGAACGCACCACCTCGCTCTGATGTACGGCGACCAAAGATCACTTGCCGAAACGTTTGCCGCCGTGCGCGGATTTGAATACTTTGAAATCCCGTCCGAAAAAGGAGGATCGAACCGTGATTGAACTGATCGATTATGACAGAAAAGTTTACGAAAAAGAACTTTACAACTTTCTGCCGACCGAATTCATCGATGCGCATACCCATGTCTGGAAAAATGATTTTCCCATAGACGGCAAATCCAACGGCGGATCGACCTGGACCCGGAAGGTTTCCGGATCGCCGACGGTGGAAGATCTTTTGGAGGGCTACCGTCTGCTTTTTCCGAAGAACAAGGTGACCCCGCTGGTGTTCGGCTCCTGTTCCAGACACATCCCTACCTGCAATGAATATGTCCGCGAAAAAGCGGAAGAATTCGGCTTTCCCACCCTGTTCCGCACCAGTTACGATATGGACCCCGACCGGTTGGAAGAAGAAGTCAAGCGCGGGCATTTTCTGGGTCTCAAGCCCTACCTGACCTACTCCCCGTCCTACATCCCGAGCGACGAGATCCGCATCTTTGATTTCCTGCCGCCGGAACACCTGGAAGTCGCCGACCGCAACGGTTGGATCGTTATGCTCCATATTCCGCGCTCCAAGCGCCTGCGCGACCCGGTCAACCTCGGTCAGATCATGGAGATCGAGGAGAAATACAAGAATCTCAAACTGATCGTGGCGCACATCGGCAGAGCCTACGCGAAAGAGGACATCGGAAACGCCTTTGATCTGCTGAAAAACACGAAAAATCTGGTATTCGACTTCACCGCGAACGTCTGTGACGACGCCATCCGCGCCTGCATCGAGGCGGTGGGAACACGGCGCCTCTTGTTCGGCTCCGATCTGCCGATCGCCTATATGCGGATGTACCGCATCGTCGAGAACGGCGTTTATTACAATGTCGTTCCGCGCGGGCTGTACGGCGACGTCAGCGGCGAGCCGCACATGCGGGAAACCGACGAAAAAGACGTCACGCTCATGATCTACGAGCAGATTCTCGCCTTCAAGCGCTGTGCGGCACAACTGAAACTGACCGAGGATCAGGTCGAGGACGTCATGTTCCGCAACGCCAAACGGCTGATCGAAAGCGTGCGCTGACATGAACTGTCTGATCGGACTTGACATCGGCACCACCGCCATCAAGGGCGTTCTGATGCGGGAGGACGGGAAAATCCTGCAAACGGTCTCCGGCGGTTACGAGTATTACAGTGACGCGCTCGGCAAACGGATGCAACCGCAAAAATTTCTGGACGTCTGCTTTTCGGTCATCCGCTCTCTTGCCGCCTCGGCGGGCGGCGAGGATCGGGTGGCGGCGGTCTGCTCCTGCTGTGCCAGCGGGAACCTCGTCTTGCTCGACCGCAAAAACGAACCGGTCACCGACGTCATCGGCTGGCAGACGAAGATCGCGCAGGAAGACCTCGACCGCTTCTTCACCAAAGAGGAACAAGCGGCGTTTTACCCCGTCGTCGGCTGGCCGCTGAGCGGTTATTTCCCGGCGTCCTATCTCGCGTGGATCAACCTCTACCGCCCCGAACTTCTGGAACGGACGGAAATCGTCACCATGACCTGCGAATACCTCAATTTCGCTCTGACGGGAAAATGGGGGATTTCGCAATCCATGGCG
Source organism: Clostridia bacterium (assembly GCA_017613355.1). Taxonomy (GTDB): domain Bacteria; phylum Bacillota; class Clostridia; order Oscillospirales; family CAG-272; genus UMGS1865. The sequence continues at coordinate 24,303 of JAGAEA010000032.1, read as the reverse complement.
ACGCCTTCCTTCTTAGCGGATCAGGAAAAGGGGGTCTATTGGAAACCACTGCTTGAAAAACTCGGCATTGCCGGGAAAAATCTTCCCCCGATCCGCGATAAGGGAACGGTCCTCGGGTCACTTTTGCCCGACGCCGCGAAGGAACTCGGACTCGGAACCGACACGAAAGTGGTTCTGGGAAGTTTCGACCATCCGTCCGGCGCCACGGGTTCCGGCGTGTTCGAGGAGGGCGAAATGCTGCTCTCTTGCGGAACTTCCTGGGTGGAGTTTTTCCCCGTATCGTCCCGCGACCTCGCGCTTTCCACGGGCGGGCTCGTGGACCGCTTCATGCTGGACGGCGCTCCCTACTGCGTCATGAAATCGATCACGAGCGTCAGCGAAAAGATCGACGCTTTGCGGCTCCATTACCTCGGGGAGATTTCCCACCGCGAATACGACGAGTTGGCGGTTGCGGCGCCTTACGGATCGAACGGCTTACGCTTCTCTTTTACCGACGAGGACTATACAGTCGGCGCATCCCATTCCAAAAGCGATATCGCACGGGCGATCATCGAGGGGGCGGCGTTCATTCTGCGGGAGAATCTCGCCTCGGTGGAACAGCGCGGACTGCGCGCCGACCGCATTACGATGATCGGCGGCATCAGCAATTCCCCGATCTGCGTTGATATTGTTGCACAGGTCCTCGAAAAGCCCATCCGCCGTGCCAACGGGCAGGTGGCGGGAGCCGTCGGCTCCGCCATGCTCGCGGGAATCGGTCTGGGGATCTATCGGAACGAACGTGACGCCTTTTTGCACTGCAAAGGGACCTCGAGGGGATAATCGAAAAGTTTGTTTTCTGAAAACTGCGCAGAGTAGGATCAGACATAAAAAACGATTCCATTAAAAATCGAAAGATGTGGTAAAATGGGGAAAGTAACTGTTTTTCTCCCCGATTGAACAGACGGAACAATCTAATTTACTGGAGAAAGAGGCAGTCGTTATGGAAGAACTCTCCGATAGGGAGAAACAATTGAACCACCAGGAGAGACGGCAAGGGCTCCTCATTTTGCTCTCCTTCTTGATGTATACCCTTTTGCTTACTGGACGATATAGCTATAGCGCAAACATCCCATCAATCATTGAATATTACGGTATTACCCGCGCAGATGCGGGATTGGTTGGAACATTGTTCAACATCAGTTGTGGAATTGCACAAATTTTACATACTTTTTTTTGCAAGTATTATCCCAAGCGATATGTCCTTGCGGCAGTGTTTCTTTTTTCGGGAATTCTAAATTTGGCGCTATTCTTTCGCCCTTCATTTGAACATATCAAATACATTTGGATGTTCCACGGGATCTGTCAATCCGTTTTCTGGTCGACCTTTATTCTCATGTTGAGTAAATCGTTGAGTCCGAAAAACATGAAACGTGCGGTTCTGGCAATCGGGTTTTCCGTTTTTGCGGGAAAATTGCTTGCCTATGGCGGACGGGCATTGTTAACCAGCGAAACCTTCCATGTGCTGTTTCTGCTTACCGCAATTCTGCTGATTGTTATAGGGGCGATTTGGTTCTTTTCTTGTAATGTTCTGACCAGTGAAAAGTATTCTCACAAAAGCGAAAAAACATCGGAGTCTGTATCGAACAAAAAAAGCATTTCGTTTGCATTCGTTACCTTTTTAGTAGTTTGTTTCATTCTCACCATTCCAGATTGCTTTATCAAAGAAGGCGTCAGTTCCTGGATGCCATCCATTTTGATCGAGGAATTCCGTTTGGATGATGATCTTTCCCTTGTCCTCACGTTGGTATTGCCGGTGTTCGGGTTGTTCGGAACATGGCTGGCTTTGGCCGGGCACCGATGGATTCAGGATTTCCGCTATTTACTGCTATTGTTCTTTGTTTGTTTGAGTGGGTGTATCGGGGGAGCAGTACTTTCTATGCAAAAGGATAATACCGTTGTCCTGTTGATTTGCTCCGGTTGCGCTGTTTGTTTGGCAAATGCAATTTCCACCGTCTTGGTTACCATTATGCCACTCGAGATGCGCGAACATATCAACTCGGGATTCCTTACTGGGGTGATGAACACCGGAGGATTTCTTGGAATCGCCGCAAGCACTTATGGAATGGGAAAAATCGCGGATGATTCGGGATGGAACACGGTTTTCCTTGTGTTGTTCGCCGCAGCGGCGGTTTCAGCGTTGCTATCAGCGGCGATTGCCGTTTTTCGGCTGATTCATGTTCAACGCGAAAAAAGGATCCAATCAAATCAATAACGGAAAACGACACTTTTCATGATAAACATGTGACGCAAAAAATCTACCATTCCGTTTTCACTTGAAGAATAACTGTAAATTTCGTCGTGGTACCGACTGCAGTTACACTAACATTGTACCAAAGGAGAATTTATATGAAACTGAATCAGAAAACCTACCGCGACCGCGTTCTCGCCTGCTGGATCGGCAAGAACATTGGCGGAACCATGGGGGCACCCTACGAGGGGACACACGAAATGCTGGATATCAAGGGCTTTGCCACCAAACCGGGTGAAGTCCTGCCGAACGACGACCTTGACCTGCAACTGGTCTGGCTCCGTGCCGTGGAAAAAACCGGACCTTGGGGGCTGGATTGCAAGCGCCTGGGTGAATTCTGGTTGAGTTATATCGTTGCATATTGGAATGAATACGGCATCGGGAAGATGAATATGCGCCGGGGTCTGTTGCCCCCGCTCGCAGGCGATTACGCAAACGATTGGCGCGATTCCAACGGCGCGTGGATCCGCACCGAGATCTGGGCAACGCTGGCTCCCGGTCTTCCCGACGTCGCGGCGAAATACGCCATTGAGGATGCGAAAGTGGATCACGGCGCGGGAGAGGGTACCTATGCCGCCGCATTCGTCGCTGCCATGCAAAGCGCGGCATTCGTCGTACACGATATCCGTAAAATCATTGAGATCGGTCTTGCACGCATTCCTGAAAACTGCCGTCTGGCTTTGAGTATCCGCGAAGCGATTCGTTGCTATGAGGAAAAGATCCCGCCCCTGGAAGCCCGTGAGAAGATCCGCCTGATGAATGCCGATATCGGCACAGGATGGTTTGAGGCACCTTCCAACGTGGCTTATACGGTACTCGGTCTGCTTTATGGAGAAGGCGATTTCAAAAAGTCCATGATCACCGCGATCAATTGCGGAGACGATACCGACTGCACCGCCGCTACGGTGGGAGCAACTCTCGGGATTCTGGGTGGCACCGCAGCCATCCCCACCGATTGGCGCGAATATATTGGAGACACTATCGTGACTCTCTCGCTCAACCGCGCCGTCGGTATGAAATTCCCGGAGACCTGCACCGAACTGACCGACGACGTGGTCGCGCTCTCTCCGATCATGCTCTTTGCAAACCGTGACACGACCAAAATCGATCGTGTGCAGATCGCCGATGGTGACGATTCTCCGGAAATCGATCGCATGGAGATCGCCGATGCTGACGATTACCCGGAGGACATTGCAGACCACTATCTGAAAAGCACCGCCACTCGCGAGGCGTTGAAAGCGCTTAAGCCCTATTCCTATTCGATCAAATTCGCCAATGTGGAAGCAACGGCAACCTTTGAACGCGAACCGAATATCCGTCCCGGCGAGAGTATCCAATTGTGCGTGAGCTTTATCAACGACTCTCGTATCTATGGCAGAGCGCGCCACAATCTGGATATGGAGTGGGTGTTGCCCGAGGGCTTTACTGTCAGCGGACCGCTTGCCGCATCCATTGCTTACCGCAACAAGCACGGGCTCCTTCCGGTGGAAGCGAATTTCACGATCACAGCAGGTGAAACCGTGGCTCCGGAGAATCAACTGCTCCTCATTATCCGTGAGCAGGGTTACCCCACCTGCGGTTATCTGCCGGTAACGCTCATTCGCAAATAATCGGAGGATTTGTTCATGAAAAAAATGAAGTTCGCCATTATCGGCTATGGCGGAATGGGCGGATGGCACACCAAATATATCGGCGGGAGCGACGTTGCCGAACTCGCCGGTGTTTACGATATCAAGCCCGAACGCAACGAACTTGCCGAAAGCCGCGGGATCCATGCCTATTCCTCGCTCGAAGAAGCGCTGAACGATCCGGCGGTGGACGCGGTTACCGTTGCCGTCCCGAACGACGACCATGAAGAGATCGTCGTCAAGGCGCTGAACGCCGGCAAACACGTGATCTGTGAAAAGCCCGTAACGCTGACGCTGGAATCGCTCGAACGCATGATCGCGGCGGCGAAGAAGAACGGACGGGTGTTTACCACGCACCAGAACCGCCGTTGGGACAAGGACTACCTCGCCATGAAGCAGATCCACGACAGCGGAATGCTCGGCGACGTGTTCAATATCGAGTCGCGCGTCCACGGCAACCGCGGTATCCCCTCGGATTGGCGCAAGGAAAAGGCGCACGGCGGCGGAATGCTCTACGACTGGGGTATCCACCTAATCGACCAGATGCTCATGATCTTCGGATTTGAAAACCTCGTGTCGGTCTATTGCATTTGCGATCATATTACCAACAAAGAGGTGGACGACGGTTTCCGGCTCGACCTCAATTTCAAGAACGGACAACGCGCCACGGTGGAGATCGGGACCTACAATTTCATCGCCATGCCGCGGTTCTATCTGCGCGCCGAGAAAGGCACGGCGATGATCCGCGATTGGAAGGATGAGACGGAGATCGTGGAATGCACGGCATGGACAGAGGACAATGTGATCCCGGTAAAAACGGCGGCGGGGCTGACCAAAACCATGGCGCCGCGCAACGAAACGACCACAAAGACCTATACCATCCCGCGCCCGGAGGCGGATGTTCATGATTTCTACCGCAATTTCGTCAAGGCGGCACGCGGCGAGGAACCGCAATTCGTCACGCACGACCAGATGAGAACCGACCTCAAAGCCATTCTTGCGGCGTTCGAGTCCGCGAAAACCGGGAAAACGGTTGCCGTCCGCTAAAAAGAAAAGCGTTGCTACACCGTTGAGCTAACGGAAGAAAAACACGACTGGATCTTTAGGTTCCACGACAAAAAAGGATTAACTATGAAACAGGTTACTGAATTAGCAATGAATGCCTTTGTCATTGAATCGGAATCCATTCTGGAAACGGCGAAAACGATCGACCCCGAAGCCCTCGCAAAGGCGGCGGAAGTGTTGTCCAAAGCCCCGCGCATCGCCGCGACGGGATGCGGACACTCCGGCATTGCCGCGCGGCATTTCGCGCACCTGATGTGCTGTGTGGAGCGCCCGGCAAGGTTCCTTTCTCCCGCCGAGGCGGTCCACGGCGGCTTGGGCTTTCTGCAAGCGGGCGACGTTCTCGTCTGGACCTCGCGCGGCGGCAAAACCGACGAACTCATCCCCATTGTTCGGATCGCGAAGGAGAAGGGAGTCACGATCATCGGCGTGACCGAGAACCTGTCATCCCCCCTTGCCGGACAATCCGATATTCTGCTTGCGATCAAGGTCACCCGCGAGTGCGATCCGGACAACTGCCAGGGGACCACAAGTTTTGCCGTTACCAACGCCGTCTTTGACGCGCTCCAAACGGCCGTCATCGTCCGCACGGGCTTCGGCAAGGAAGATTTCGCCGTGATACACCCGAACGGCGCGGTCGGAAAAAGATTGAACGAAACAAAATAATTTTATTACATAAAGGAGATTTACAAAAATGGAATTCAAAGTCTATCAAAAGGAACTGGAACTGCAATCGAGGGGCTGGATCCCCACCTTCCACGACGTTTCCAAAGAGATCCGCGAGATCGTCAAGGCGTCGGGTGTGAAGAACGGAACCGTCTGCGTCGCGTCGCATCACACCACCTGCTCGGTCATGGTGCAGGAATGCTCCCATGACATCGACAGTTTCGACCTTGAATATTTACAGCACGACCTGCTCGACATCATGCGCAAACTCGTTCCCGATTTCAAGGAAGAACATCAGTACCGCCATCCCGGACCGATCCACGCACAGTTCGGTCGGTACGTCAACGAGCCCGGCGACTTCACCAGCATGAACACCGACGGGCATCTGCGTTCCGTGTTCTTCGGCAGAAGCGAAACCATGACCATTAAGGACGGCGAACTGGACGGCGGCGAATTTGCCCACGTTTATTTCATCGACTGGGATCAGGTTCGCGCGCGCCATCGCCAACTGAACGTCACCGTCATGGGAACCACCGAGGACGTGGGCGACCGCAAGTGGAACAACGGAGAGGTCATTAACACGCTCCATAAGTTCACCGACGAGGAAAAGGCATACGACCCGCACTACGATCTCCAACTGAAACGGTAAAAGAGGCAAATTATGAAACTGATTCTCGATACGGCAAATCTCGAAGACATCCGCTATTTCAATACCTACTATCCCATCGTGGGCGTTACCACGAACCCCACCATCCTCTCGCGGGAGGGCGGAGACATCGTGAAACACCTGCACGAGATCCGGAAGATCATCGGGGAAGAAAAGGAACTGCATATTCAGGTCACCGAAACCGAATATGAAGCCATCGTGGAAGAAGCGAAAGCAATCGTCAAGGCGTTCGGTAAAAATACCTTTGTCAAGATCCCGGCAACCGACGTGGGAATGCGTGCCACCAAAACACTTTCCGAAGCGGGCATTGGCGTGACCGTTACCGCGGTGTTGAGCGCCGGTCAGGCGTTGATCGCCGCAAACGCGGGAGCCGCCTACGTCGCGCCATACGTCAGCCGGCTGGAAAACATCTGCGAGAACGGCGTGGAAACGGTTGCCGAGATCCAACAGATCTTCGACGCGGCGGGATGCGACACCGAGATCCTCGCGGCAAGTTTCAAGACCGCAAGAGAAGTTCTCGAAGTCGCCTTAACCGGCGCGGGCGCGGCAACCGTTTCGGCCGACGTGATGAAGAAACTGCTTGCCCATTCCGCCACCGATACCGGGATCGCCGGCTTTGCCGCCGACTGGGAAAAGGCGTTCGGCAAACGCACGCTGGGGAGTATGTTGTCTTGATATGCTGACGAAAGAGAGAAAACCATTTTTATGAAATTATTTCTTGATACCGCGAACGTGGAAGAAATCCGCAAGGTAAATGAACTCGGTGTGATCTGCGGAGTTACGACCAATCCCTCACTCATTGCAAAAGAGGGAAAAGTGTTTGAGGATGTCATCCGCGAAATTACGTCCATCGTAGACGGCCCCATCAGCGCAGAAGTGGTTGCCGCGGATGCCGAGGGAATGATCAAAGAGGCAAAACAGCTCTGTGCGATCCATCCTAATATTGTTATCAAAATTCCGATTACGGAAGAAGGGCTCAAAGCGGTCAAACAGCTGACCGCGCTGGGGATCCATACCAATGTCACGCTGATTTTCAGCCCTGCACAGGCGTTGCTTGCGGCAAAGGCGGGTGCTACCTATGTCAGTCCCTTTATCGGGAGGCTGGATGACATTTCCGATAACGGTATCTCGGTGATCGACGACATTGCCACGATCTTCAAACTTCACGGCATCGAAACGGAGATCATCGCCGCAAGTATCCGTGGACCGCAGGATGTTACAGATGCGGCAAAACACGGGGCGCATATTGCGACCGTACCGTATAAGGTGATTATGCAGATGCTGAAACATCCGCTGACTGACATCGGCATTCAGAAATTCATGGACGACTGGAATAAGACATTCAAAAAATAAAGATCGTTTCATTTCAAGACGACGATCTTGCCGATGTGAGAAGAAACGAATACGACTGCCAACAAGCATAGAAAAAGATAAGGAGAAGATCATGAACAAATACGCTGAAGAGGCATTGCGGGAATACAACTCCGAAAAATGCGCCGTCCATCCGGGCGGCGTAAACGGAAGACCATTCTGGAACGTCAACTCTTCCCAGTTTACCTTTGTGCCATCCTTCCAATTTCCTGCTATACCGAGGATGCGCAAATACCTTTTTACAGCCGTGGATAAAGACGGAAGAATTCATTCTTTCACAGGCGAAAAACCGACCGATTCTTTGGAACCGATTTGGACCGGACTCCCGACTGGTTTTGTGCATCTGAAAGTGGAAGCGCTTGATCGAGATGACCATGTCATATATCTTGTTGGTGTAAGGACCTTTTTCAAGTGCGATCCTTTCCCGGGAAGAGAAGCGTACCCGCCGAAAGCACGTTCATATCGTAAATGCGCCTATGAAGCGTTACGCTTTGTTTATGATGACCCAATGGTACAGCACTGGCTTCTCCACGGTGTGCCAAAGCCTGATTATCCGCACAACGTCTATCCTTCAAAGACCATTGCGAGCATTCTGCGAGCGATGATCTGTTATGCGAAACTCAAGCCGGAAAACGCCGAAAATGCCATGAAGTTGGCATGTCGTGCGGCGGACTATTTGCTCTCCATTAGTTTCGGTGCGGATCATCCGCTTGCTTATCTCCCGCCCACATATTCTTTTAAAGGGCTTGATGTAGAGGCGGTCAACAAAGTCGCGCCTGCCGCATGGGGTTGTCAAGGAACTATGATGATGATCTATCCCGTGACAGCGGGGCTTGGTTATCTTGCACTTGCCGACGCGACAGGTGATGAAAAATACTTCAACGCGGCGCTCCGCATCGCCGAATACTACCGGAAAACCGTTCTCCCCTGCGGGAGCTGGTATCTGCTCTTTGATTGTGAAACTGGAAAACCGCTCTCGAACAACATTTGTGTGAGTTTCAAGTTTGTCGATTTTTTCCATCAGCTCTATAAGAAGACCGGCAACGAAACCTGGCGGGAACTTGAAGTTGGTTGCTATCAATATATCTCCGAGGTCTGTCTGAAAACATATAACTGGGAAGGACAGTTTGAGGATGTTAAAACATCTGGCAACTACCGCAACCTGACACATTTCACCGCGAACAGCTTGATCGAGTACATTGCGGAAAACCTTTCGGATGATGAAAAAATGGTAGCAGAGGCGGTCGATCTGATGCGCTACGTTGAGGATCAGTTCGTAGTCTGGGGAGAATACCCGTACTGGGATCCCAATGCGGTGCATAAGGTACAGTTTGCGCCGGCGGGCTTGGAACAATATTTCTGCTATTGTCCGATCGATTCCAGCACAACGACGATCATGAACGCTTTTCTGAATATGTATCTTCTCCGCAAAGATCGGCTCTATCTGGAAAAGGCAATGGCTCTCGGCGATGCCGTAACGAGAATGCAGGATCCCCAAACCGGGATGATCCCCACTTTCTGGATCGGCGAAAACTGCTCCGAAGGGCGCCGCAATTTCTGGATCAACTGCCAGATTCACACCGCGTTCTGCATGATGCGCCTCGCCGACCTCACAGAGGCGGAGAACATCGAATGAAATATATCGTCGAACGAAACTTCAGATGAGACCACAGAGGAACAAGAGAATGAACAACGTTGATTTTGAACGAAATACCGTCCCGAGTGCGGAGCAGATCAAGAACGAACGCGTTACCTTCGGGGGCGACCCTGAGGCATCTTTCCGTGTGCTATTCATCGGAAATTCCATTACGCGCCACAGCATTAAGCCGGAGATCGGTTGGATGCGTGATTGCGGTATGGCGGCATCGTCAATCGAAAAGGATTACGTGCATTTGACTGCCGCGGAGTTGGAGCGCCGCTATGGGAAGATCTGCTTCTGCGTTGCCCAACTTGCCGAATGGGAAGGTCATACCGAGGACCCCGGGGTCTTGGAACGTTTTTTTGAGGCACGGGATTTCGGTGCTGATCTGATCATTATCCGGATCGGGGAGAACATCCCAAAAACGGTAACCGACGCTGATAAGCTATCGATCGCGTTTGAAAAAATGATTCGTTATTTCGCGGTTCGTAAAAATTGCAAAATCCTTGTGACCGATCTTTTCTGGCACCATGCCGTGATCGATGACGCAATCGAGAAAGCTCGCGTGCGTGTCGGTGGCATCCCAGTCCGCATTGGTGACCTCGGAGAGGATGACAGTATGAAAGCGATTGGTGAATACGAACATCAAGGCGTTTCCCACCACCCCGGCGATAGAGGTATGCGCTATATTGCCGACCGCATTCTTGAAAAAATCTGAAAAGGTGCTTGTTGCCATGCGTTTCCGCAATCAGTCATGCAATCTTCTCAAATGCGTAGGATACCTGAAGCGCACGATAAAATGCATGTTTATTATGAAAAAAGGATGGATGATTTACAACAACGATTAAGGAACCATAAAATGGTTCAAAAGAACCGCCTGACCTTTGTGAGGTCAAGCGGTTCTTTTTTATTCGACAGAATTCTGTTTATTCTCCCTTTTTCTCTTAAAAAATACCAAAAACTACCAAATCAAACAACATTCAATCTTTTCGGATAAGAAAAAACACAATCTTCTTTTCTTTTTCCCGAAAAATCGGTATTGACCTCGAAATCGGACACCTGACCCTCGCAGAAATCCACCGATTCTTGAATGTTCATATTATCGCCGCGGGCAAGCGGAAAATCGAAGCATTCGGATCGCATGAGATTCTCCCGTGTTGCCCTTTTTCATGCGACGATCTATAAGAAGTTCTTTTTGCCATGCGGCAGAAAGGGCTTCTTATGTTTTCTTGGCTTCCATACATTGCAGAATACCCATGAACTCTTTCTTTTTGATTTAGGAAAATCAAAAAAGAAGGAGTGAAAAATGAAATACAAAAAATTTTTTTCAAATACTTTTTTTGTTTTGCAAATAGGTTGCACATCACCATGTTATAATACAAGCACTTCAAAAAGGAAGGAGGTGAGAACATGAGAGATACGGCAGCGCGCAGAATAAAAATATTGGAATTATTATGCGAACAGCGGACAGCACAAGTTAGTGATCTTGCGTCCAGATTTTCTGTTTCCCGTCGAACCGTTTATTATGATTTATCCATCCTCTCATGTTCTTACCCGATTCTCTTTCAAAGGGAAAGCAAAAGTGGTGGAGTTCATGTTGTTGAGGGATTTCATCTTGGCATGAAGTACTTGACATACGACCAATGCCAGCTACTCGAACGATTGTCTACATCTCTTACCGGAGAAGACCTGGAACTGATCCGGCAGATCCTCAAGACCTTCCGCAATCCGATTCTTCAAAAGTAAGGTTTTCTGTTCTTTTACAACTGAATATGCATTCATCAGATACGTTGCTTACGTTGAACGGCGATGAACTGTTCAGCCGCAAGCGCAGATCTGCCGTTGCTTTCAAGAAAAGGAAGCCGACCGCAGGATCTGCGAAAGAAATCGGGTTGCTCCCGATGAAGGCGAGGACAAACGTAAGTGATCATGATACTTCTGTAGCCGAAAGGCGCAGCCGGCGGAGTACCCGGCGGTGGTGAAATTCCAATGGAGTCGGTTCGCAACCGACCGTCTGATGACTTCCTGCACCGGGGCGTCGGGGACAAACAGGTGTGTTATTTTATGCAACTATGGGCAATGCCATGCGATCCGAAGGGCATCATTATATCAATGGATTTACATGGCATTGCCCATACGGTAGTACATATCCAAAAAAGAAAAGGAGAGAAAATGGAACGACTAACAGTAAAGCGACAACATAAATGGAAACGCCTCGTAATGCAAGAAACCTTCAATGTTTTGAGTCGTGCGGGTTTTGATTTGCAGACGGATTTTTACGAAGTTCCTATTGTTGGTATTATGACATTGAATGGATTTCCATATCAAAAAATACGTGAAGTGCTGGCGGCTCTCTATTGGGGAGCAAGGGGATTTGAATATTCCGATAAGGGTATTGACGTCGATTTTTACAATCGAAATCCGCATTTGATTCTCTATGCGAACGATCGGTTAAAAGTTTTGCGTGAACTGGGGTGCTTTAAAGATCCGGATCGCTTCTATGATTTGACAATTCAGCAGTTGCTTTCTGCTATTTACTATTCACCGAGTTACATCGAAGAATATTCGCTCTACTATATGAGGTTCTATGAGCGAAAGAATCTCGGGCAAGTCCTGTGTTTTGCTGATCGGGCAGATATTCTGAACCGCTATCAGCCGTTTGCAAGGAGAAAAAAGGAATGAACAAAAAGATCATTCGCAGATGGGAAATCTATTATGCAGATCTAAACCCGACTGTCGGGTCCGAGCAGAGTGGGATCCGCCCTGTTTTGATCCTGCAAAATAATATCGGGAATCGATATAGCCCGACCGTCATTGTTGCTCCCATCACCGGTCAAACGGGCAAGCCCCCGATTCCAACGCATATCCCGTTGCCAATGCCGATTCTTGAAAAGAATTCGTTGCTTTTGATGGAGCAGATCCGCACCATCGATAAAAGCCGTTTACGGGAACGTATCGGTAAGATTCCTGCAGAGTACAAAAAAAGGATTATTGATGCGGCAGAGATCAGTATCGGTTTTGCCTGCAGAAAGGAATAGACAAAACTATGTTTTTTCGGGGAGAAATCCATCGAACAATTTTTGAGAAAGAGATCCACTGTCTTCCACATGAAGCTTCGGACAGGATGAAGGCGGCACTTTATGCCTTCCAAACCTTTGACATTGCCCTTTCTGTAAGATTACATACCGATTGAAAACGGAGGAAGTATCCATGGAAGAATTGACACAAAAGCAGCAACACGCTTGGAAACAAAGGGTGGCGAAAGAATCCCTTTGCGCTTTGTTGCACGCGGGCTTTGACCTGCAAACGGATTTTTACGATGTTCCCATTGTCGGCATCATGGCTTTGAGAGATTTTCCCTACCCGAACATACGGGAAGTCATGGTAGCGATGTTCTGGGGCGCAAAAAGCGAAGGACGCAAACGGGAGCGGAGAACGATTGACAAGGATTTTTATGAAAAGAATCCGCATCTTCGATTCCACCCGGACGAACGGTTGGAAGTGCTGGAATCCCTCGGCTGTATGAAATACCCGGCGCGGTTTTATGACCTGACCGTTCAGGAATTGCTTTCTGCGGTTTTCTATGCGCCAGATTACATCGCGGAATATACGCAATATTATGTGATGTTTTTTGAGAGAAAGGGACTCGATCGCATCCTTTGCTTTGTGAATAGAGATGATATCCTGAACCGCTATCAAAGGTTTTCCAAGAGGTGACGGAACATGGGAAATCAAATCAAACGCGGAGAGATCTACTATGCGGATCTCAATCCGGCAATCGGTTCGGAGCAGGGTGGAATTCGTCCGGTCGTAATTCTGCAAAACGACACGGGAAACCGACATAGCCCGACCGTAATCGTTGCGGCAATCACAAGCCAAACGGACAAGCACCCGCTTCCGACCCATGTCAGTTTAACGGCGCCGTTTCTGGAAAAGGACTCGGTCGTGCTGTTGGAGCAACTGCAAACTATCGATAAAAGCCGCCTGCAAAGATATGTTGGAACATTCCCGCCGGAAAGGATGCGGGCAATTGAGCGAGCGGCGGAAATCAGTTTAGGACTTTCGTCGATCCATTTCAGAGGGCAAGTTCACAAAGAAATCTTTGAAAAGACGGTCGAACGTCTGCCGCGGGAACCGTCCGGAAGAATGGTGGCGGCGCTTTATTTGTTGACGGCGGACAACCTGCTCTGGAAAACGACCCGCCCTGCAATCGAGAACAACTATATATATTTCGAGCGCATTCGATTGGAAACTGCAACGATGGACGGCTATGTTCTGTTCAACGCGGCGAAAGGCATTTATACGGGTGAATCCGGGCTGACGCTCGGCGACCTCTCCAACCGTGGGACGGTTTCCGATACCGCGTGGGTGTTGATTCAGAACGCAATATCCTTGTCGCGAAACGGGGAAAAGCAGAATGGGATCAAACATCATTCCCGCGGCGATTATTTTTGCGATGAAATGTCAATACTTTCACCAAAGCCAAAAGGGGTGCGAATCGATGGAAATTCATGTGCGAGATGATATTCGGACAATTGAAGTCTGGTTGAACAGAGCAGAAGCGAAAGATGATGCTCTGCGTGAGCGCATGGCTCCATGGTATCGTCGATGGAAACAGCAAAAATATCTGGTTGCTGTTTTTTCATCGGGTGAAGGAGATTTATTTGAGCTGACGAAATTTTTGTTGCAAAAGAACCTGATGGAGATGGCACAGAATTCACAATCTACCGATTAAAAACGCCGGGCAACGCTAAATTGTCCGGCTCGTTTTCAAAAATATTAAAAAAAATCATTTTCCACTTGCTTTTTTTCATCTTTCGTGATACAATATGGTTACCAACAAAACGAAAGGAAACTAACAATATGGTTGAATCATTCCGAATTGCCGCATATACCCGTATCTCGGTTGATTTGGAACTGAATCGCGAAAATACGAGTATTGAGAACCAGAAAGCCATTATCGGGGAATATTGCAAAACGCATTTTCCAACCAGTATCGTGGACTACTACGAGGACCGCGATCATTCCGGCTACACCTTCGAGCAACGTCCCGGCTACATGGAATTGCGTCTCAAACTGCTATCCCGACAATACGATATTCTGATCGTCAAAGATCTCTCCCGCTTTTCCAGACGAACAGGCAAAGGGCTTGCCGAGTTTGAAATGCTGGTGGAAGACAGTGACCTTCGCATCATTGCCATTGGGGACGATGTGGACTATCCGACCCGCGACGACTGGATGAAGATCAAATTATACTTCTTCGTCAACGAAATGCCGGTCACCGACGCGAGCAACAAGGTCACGAGCGTAATCAACAATCGGCAGAACAAGGGGGAATGGATCTGCTCGGTACCATACGGCTATGTGATGACCAATACGAAAAAAATGCTGTTCGAGGTGGATGAACCTGCCGCCGAGATCGTGCGACGGGTATTTGACCTCTATATTGATGGATGGGGCTACAAGCGTATCGCAAACTACTTGACAGACCAACACATTCCAACACCGCGGATGCGCGAGAAAGCGCGCAAAGAGGCTGCCGGGGATGAATACCGCAAAAAGATACGGGAAAATTGGAGTATCGTTACCATTTCGGAAATTCTCTGCAATGATTTCTATATCGGCACACTCCGTCAGCACAAATACCATCGCAAAAAAATTAACGGGCAAGATATAGCATTAGATGAAAGCGAACACATCGTATTTGAAAATCACCATCCTGCCATTGTGGACTACCGTGTGTTTGCCACGGCAAGAGAACAACTGAAAAAGCGCACCACCAGTCATTACAGGGGGACGAATAAGTACGATAACGTCTATTCGGGATTCCTGTTTTGCGGGGATTGCGGGTCTCCTATGTTCGCGTTAAGCCGCCGTGACCTTGCAGAAGCATATACCTGCGGGACTTACCATGTGCGAGGGACCAAAGGTTGCTCCTCTCACCATATCCGCGCGGATGTGCTGGACCGAACGGTGAAATTGTATGTGGAAAAACTGAAAAGCGGTTCCGAGCGGATGCTTGCCGCTCTGCAAACCGCCATCGACAACGAGGCAACTTCTGTGCGGGACAGCACCGCTGCCGTAACCGACTTGCAAACGATGCTCGATGACGCACGGGAAGAACTCAAAGCACTACAACGACAGAAGGTGCGCGATGTGATGCGGGCGGGTGCGAACGCTGATGTAATCGAGCAAACCTTTGATGCACTGATTGAAGAATGTGCCAATCGTATCAATGGTTTGCAAAACCAAATGAAAATGGTTGCGGATACGAAAAATACGATCATTCGGGTCAATCGGATTTCCAAAATGGTGATGGAAATTCTGGATGAAATTATCGCTAAGCCGAAACTGAAGCGCACCGATTTGGATCTGATTCTCGATCGCATCATTGTATATGAGGACCACCTCGACATCAAACTCAAAGCCGACGTGGATGAACTGCTCCAGACAGGAGCGCTCAGCGCGGAGAAAATCGCAAATTTTAATTCGGACACAGAAAATATCGAAAAAACCACAGAAATACTTGATTCTGTGGCTGTCCAATCCGCAAAAAAGCGTGCGGATAAGGTTTTTTGTGTCCATGTTGTCAGTAACGGCGACCCGCTTGAAATTTATACAGACCGCGAAGGGGAGGTCATTTTCAAAAAGTATTCCCCGATCGGCGAGCTTTCGCTCTTTGCCGCGCAGTATGCCGAAACGCTCCACCGCGTGGGTGAACTTTCCATCGTCATTTGCGACCGCGACGCCGTCATCGCTTGCGCGGGCGTGCCTCGCCGCGACTATGCCGAAAAACAACTTTCGCCCGAGTTCGAAGCGATCGCCGAAGCGCGGTCTTTCTATGAGTTTTCGGGTTCCGACGCGCCCGTTCTCGTCACGCGCGAGAGCGGCAGTTGGGCGGTCGGGTGCGCCATGCCCATCATCAGCGGCGGTGATCTCGTGGGCTGTGTGGCGTCGGTTTTCGATCCGAACGCAAACACGCGCGACCGCTCCGACCGCGAGGTGGAAAGCAAGCTCATCCTCACCGCCGCGGGCTTCCTCGGCAGGCAGATGGAAGGGTGAAGGAAGCGGAAGAAACTCTTTTCGGGGCGGGGACTTTCGGCGGGAAAGTCCCCGCCCCGAAAAATCGGCGGTTATTTTTTCGGAATTGCGTTTTTCGGTCTTGCAATCGGCGGGAGTTTATGCTATAATAGGCAAGGAACCGAACTTTGGAAGAACAGGAAGGAACGCCGAAACATGAAAAAAATCGCCATGAAGACCCCGCTCGTGGAAATGGACGGGGACGAAATGACCCGTATTCTCTGGAAAATGATCAAGGACGAGCTGTTGCTCCCTTTCGTTGACCTGAAAACCGAATATTACGACCTCGGTCTGCCCGAGCGGGAACGGACGCGCGACAAAGTGACCGTGGAGAGCGCGGAAGCCACGAAAAAATACGGCGTTGCCGTCAAGTGCGCCACGATCACGCCAAACCGTCAACGGGTGGAAGAATACCACCTTTCCGAAATGTGGAAAAGCCCCAACGGCACCATTCGCGCCATTCTGGACGGAACGGTGTTCCGCGCCCCCATTCTTTTGGACGCGGTACGTCCCGCCGTTCGCAACTGGAAAAAGCCCATCACCATCGCGCGCCATGCCTACGGGGATATTTACAAAGCCACCGAATACCGCGTGCCGTGCCCCGGCAAGGCGGAGCTCGTGTTCACCGATGAAAACGGCGCGGAGACATTCCGCCAAACGGTTTACGACTTTGAATGTCCCGGCGTTCTGCAAGGGTCGTTCAATAAGGACAGCAGCATCCGCTCTTTCGCGCATTCCTGCTTCCGCTATGCCCTGCAAACCAAGCAGGATCTGTGGTTCTCCTCCAAGGATACCATTTCCAAGCAGTACGACCAGACTTTCAAACTCATCTTCCAAGAGATTTACGACAACGACTACCGCGAAGCCTTCGAGAAGGCGGGAATTACTTATTTCTACACGCTGATCGACGACGCGGTCGCTCGCGTGATCCGTTCGGAAGGCGGGTTTATCTGGGCTTGCAAGAACTACGACGGCGACGTGATGAGCGACATGGTCTCCACGGCGTTCGGCTCTCTTGCCATGATGACGTCGGTGCTGGTCTCGCCCGACGGGAAGTTCGAGTACGAAGCGGCGCACGGAACCGTTACCAAGCATTACTACCGCTATCTCAAAGGCGAACAAACGTCCACCAACCCCATGGCGACCATTTACGCTTGGTCGGGCGCGCTGCGCAAGCGGGGAGAACTGGACGGACTTTCCGACCTTATGGCATTCGCCGACAAATTGGAAGAAGCCTGCATCGACACCTTGCAGGCGGGCACCATGACCAAAGACCTGGTTTCGCTGGTCACACCCGGAACGCAGGTTCGGGAAGTCAATTCGCTCGATTTCATTCGCGCGATCCGCAAGAATCTGGAATCGAAACTTGCCTGACCGACCCCGAAAAACAGAGAACACAAGAAGAGCGGCTCTTTTCTTTCCGAAAAGAGCCGCTCTTCTCAAAAATGATGGAAATTTGCAGACCGTGTGGATCAAAATCGAGGTTTTTCGCCCGACGCGCGTTCCGTTTACCCCTCGAATTCCGAGAGCGCGGCGCCGATCACGGTGCCGAACTGCGCGTTTTCGGGAATGTGAAATTTGACGCCGAAACTTTCGGAAAGACCGTCGAATACCCGACGAATGGGTTCGATGGCGGTCAGGTTGCCCGTGAGCACAATGTCGCGGATGCCGTAGGAACGGGCGGCAAAAATGGAGAGCATCGCAACCGTTTCGGCGATCATGTTGGTAATACCGAGCGCCATGTCCGAGGGCGTGGCGAGGTCGGAGACGTTGCCGAAGTTGGAAGCGGTCAGATTTTCGTTAATGCCGTCGTAGAGGTGGTGGCGGGAAATGTCCTTGATCCGCAGGTCGATGTTGGCAAGGTCGCCGTCGGCGGCAAGCTGTTCGATGTGTTCCACGTTGTCAACGCCGAGGAGTTTGCGGCAAAGACCCACCAATGTACCGCCGCCCATGCCCGTACCGCCGAGGTATTCGGTTTCGGTGCGCTTGCCGTTGTGCCGCGCGTGGATGAGCGCCGTGCCCGTACCCATGCTGACCACGATCGCGTCGGTAAGTCCCGAAAGCCAAAGCCCGCCGAGCCCGATGCAGTTGAATTCGGGGACGTGGCGGCAATCCAGATTGTAAATGGGTTTGGTCACGAACGTGGAGCCCGCGCCCGTGGTCAGAATGCGGTCGATGTCCGAGAGCTCGAGCCCGTTTTGCGCGGTGAACTTCCCGAACGCACCGTAAACCGAGGTCAGGGGGTCGGTCGCCCGCACGAATTGCGGCGCGATGAGTTCCGGTTCGCGATCGTCCGTTTTGCGGAACCCGACGATTTTTGTGGTCGTTCCGCCAACGTCAATGCCGATAACGGTTTGTTTCATGTGTGTCTCCTTTCGGGAAACGGGAAAATTTACCCGTTTTGGAAGAAATCTGCTTTTATTATAGCACTACCTTGTAAAAAATGCAAGGATATGTTATAATATTTTTATAAAGGTCAAAAGGACCTTTCGGGAACTTTCCGCACGTAGGCGATAAAGCCACTGTATGTAAACCTCTTATGCGCGAAAGCTTTTTGGGCGCTTTTTCTCGAAAAAGCGCGACCTTAACACGCCTTTGACCTTAAAAAAGGAGAAACGAAATGGCATTTGACGCGGGGATGTTGGCTTGCGCGTTGACGGAAATACGGAAGCAGGCGCTCGGAGCGAGAATTGAAAAAGTGTTCCAACCCGCGAGGGACGAAGTCGTCCTGCAAATGCGGTCGATCACGGGCGGGAAGAGACTGCTCATCAACGCGGGCTCGAACAATCCGCGCATCGGGTTTACCGAGGCGTCGCGGGAGAACCCTGCCGCGCCGCCCATGTTCTGTATGCTCCTGCGGAAGCACTTGCAGGGGTCGAAGCTCGCCGAGGTTCGGCAAGAGGGCTTTGAACGGGTGGCAACGCTCGTGTTCGAGACGAGGGACGAAATGGGATTTGCCGCCGTGCGGAAACTTCGGTGCGAGATCATGGGCAAGTACAGCAACCTCATTTTCACCGACGGGGATGACAAGATCCTCGCGGCGTTGACGCCGGTCGATTTTTCCACGTCGTCGCGGCGGCAGGTGCTCCCGGGCATGACCTACGAACTCCCGCCCGCACAGGACAAGACCGACCCCACGGCGACCGACGCGGAAACGTTCGACCGTCTGTTTGCCGCCGCACCAACAGACCGACCTGCCGACAAATGGATCACCGCGACCTTTCTCGGCATTTCGGCGGCGGTGGCGCGGGAGATCGTCCTGCGCGCCGCGGGAAAGACCGACGAAACGCTCGGCGCGTGCGGCAAAGCCGCGCTTTGGAAGGCGTTTTGCGAAGTCATGGAAATCATCCGCGGGGAGCGGTTCGCGCCCTGCCTTGTGGTGGACGGCGGCAAGCCCGTGGAATATGCGTTTCTGCCGCTCACGCAGTACACGGGGTACGAAATTCGCCCGTTTGCGTCGGCGGGCGCGCTTTTGGACGCCTATTTTGAAACGCGGGATCGCGAACAGAACGTCCGACAACGCGCGTCGGACATTCTGCACATTCTGACCGCCGCCGACACGCGCATCCGAAAGAAGCTTGCGCTCCAAAAAGCGGAACTTGCGGAGTGCGACAAGGGGAACGATTATAAAAAGCAAGCCGATCTCATCACGGCAAATCTGCACCTCATTGCGCGCGGTCAATCCCGCGCCGAGCTGACCGACTATGCCGATTACCGCCCCGACGGTTCGTTCGGGGTTTGCGCGGTCGAGCTTGACGCGCGTTTGTCTCCCGCCGCCAACGCGCAAAGACTTTATAAAAAGTACAACAAAAGCAAGACCGCGCGCGTGGAGCTGACGAAGCAGATCGCGCTCGGCGAAGCGGAGCTTGCGTATTTGGACACGGTGTTTGACGCGCTCACGCACGCCGAAACGTCCGCCGACCTTGCCGAGGTGCGGGAAGAGCTTTACCGTTCGGGGTACGCGTCGCGCATGAAGCAATACGTTGTGCCGAAAAAGCAGTCCGCGCCCGTGGTCGCCGAGTTCTGCACGTCGGGCGGCTATCGCGTGCTCTGCGGGAAAAATAACGTCCAGAACGAATACATTACCCACCGCCTCGCGGGGAAAAACGATTATTGGTTCCACATCAAAAATCTCCCCGGTTCGCACACCGTTCTTTTGACGAACGGCACGGAACCTTCCGAACGCGACTTCACAGAAGCCGCCGAGATCGCCGCCTGCTTCTCGAAAGGCGCGGGCGCTCAAAATGTGGAAGTTGACTATACGTTGGTGAAAAACGTCCGTAAACCCACCGGCGCAAAGCCCGGTTTTGTGATCTACCACACAAATTGGTCGTGCGTCGTCACCCCCAACGCCGAAAAAGTCGCAAGAATGAGAAAGAGGTAGGGGAGAGCGGAACGGTTCGGAGTGCAGAGTGCAAAGTTCAAACCATCCCGCGATCCGCAAATATCCTATGCGCGAAAGCTTTTTGGGCGCTTTTTCTCGAAAAAGCGCGACCTTAACAATCTCTTGACCTTTGAAGCGACCTTAACAATCTCTTGACCTTTGAAGCGACCTTAACAATCTCTTGACCTTAAAAAAGGAGGAAAAACATGAAAATCACGTACAATCCGGACGAAGAAGTGGTAAAGATCGTAAAAGAAGGACTTGAACGGACGGGGGGATACTGCCCGTGCCGAAGGGAAAGAACACCGGACACCAAATGTATGTGTCGGGAGTTTCGGGAGCAGATCAAGGACCCGAATTACGAGGGCTTCTGCCATTGTATGCTCTATTATAAATCGCTCGGCGATTGAAATGGGCGGGAAATATTGACAATTGCTTGACAATGTCGCCGATTTGTGGTAGAATAATTGAAAATATCGGCAAACGATTTTTTGAAAAAAGGAGAACACCATGCTTGTAGTCAAGGATCTGACCAAAAAATACGGAAAAACGCTCGCGTGCGATCACGTGAACTTTGCCCTCGAACCGGGGGCGATCACCGTCCTGTTGGGGCCGAACGGAGCGGGAAAAAGTACCGCGATGAAATCCGTTATCGGATTTCTCAAATACGAGGGGGAAATCACGGTGGGCGGCTACGCCAATAAGACCGTGGAAGCCAAGAGACTGTTGGGGTACATCCCCGAGATGCCGTCGCTCTATCCGAACCTGACCGTTTCGGAACACATGGAGTTTCTCGCGAGAGCTTACAAACTGACCGACTACAAAGGACGGATCGCCGATCTGCTCGATAGGTTTGAGCTGACCGACAAAAAGAAAAAATACGGCGACGAGCTTTCCAAAGGAATGCAGCAGAAGCTCAATATTTGCATGGGGCTTCTCCCGCAGCCGAAAATCATGCTGCTCGACGAGCCCATGATCGGACTTGACCCCTATGCGATCAAGGAGCTCAAAACCATCCTTTCCGAACTGCGCGACGCGGGATGCGCGATCCTCGTGAGTACGCACATGATCGACAGCGTGGAAAACCTTTGGGACAGAGCGATCATCATGCAAAAGGGCGTCATTCGCGCCAACGTGACCCGAGAGGAACTCGAAACACGCGGGGAAACACTGGAACAAATGTTCTTCGAGATCACCGAGGAACAGCCCGAAAAACTCTCTCCCTCGGAGGAGACCGACGCGGAGGAGAGAGAATGAGACTCTATCTCTATTACGCGAGGCACGCGTTTGTCAACCAAATCAAAAAACTGTTCCGTTCATGGGTCGCGATCATTATCGTTGCGAGTCTGGTGCTCGGCATTCTCATCGGCGTCGGCGCGTCGCTGATCGGCGACGCTTACAGCAACAAGAACGCCGCCGAAGAACCGGTGCAGGAGGAAACGGTCGTTCCCGACGAAGGCGGGGAAGAGACCGAAAACAGCTTTTCCTTCCTCAAAGAAAACGTTACGGGGATCGTGGGGCTTGCCGTTACCGGCGTTGTGCTCGCGGTATTCCTTTTCAGCATTTGGCGCTCCGACAAGAGCGGCTCGCAAATTTTCCTCATGGCGGACGTGAACCTGCTGTTCGCAGCGCCCATGAAACCGCAGTCGGTGCTGATGTTCCGGCTGATGTCGCAAATTTTCCTGTTGCTTTTCGCGGGCGTTTACATGGGGTTCCAGATCCCCAATCTGGTGGTGAACGCGGGACTGAAAATTTCCACGGCGGTACTCCTCGTGGCGGCATGGGTCATGGTCATCGTTTATTCCCAGCTCATCAGCGTTCTGGTTTACACCGTCACGTCCACGCATACGAAGCTGAAACGGTATATTTCCCCGTTCGTTCTGGCGGTGATCGCCCTGATCGGCGGCTCGTTCTACCTCTATAAAAGCACGTCGGGGCTCGGGACTTTCGACGCGGCGAACGCCTTTTTCAACGGCGGCTACGCCAACTGGATCCCCATTGTGGGCTGGATCAAGGGAATGGTCGTCTTTTCCATGCAGGAAAAGCTCGGGTTGTCCCTTGCCTGCCTCGGGCTTCTCGTCGTTGGCATCGTGGTCATCACGTTTGCCGTGTGGCAGATCAAAGCCGACTTCTACGAGGACGCCATGGCGGGCTCGATGGAGCGCGAGGAGCGAATGGCGGCGATGCGCAACAGCCGGATGGGTTTTGCCGCCCGACGGAAGAAGGATCGCGGCGAGAACGTGGGGCGCGACGGACTGTGGGGAAGCGGATCGCAAATGTTCTTCACCAAAGCCATGTATAATCGCTTCCGCTTCGGCATTCTCAAAGTGTTCACGAAAACGTCGCTGTTCTATATCGGTCTGGCGGTGCTGTTCTCGGCGTTTCTGGTGTTCGCCGTGAAAACGCGGAATTTCTATATCGTCGGGCTCGGGCTGTGCGTGTTGGTGTTCTTCCGCGCGATCGGCAATCCGCTTTCGAGCGACATGGAAAAGACCTGTTTCATCACGATCCCCACGTCGTCCTATTCCAAAGTGTTCTGGTCGGCGCTGGGCGGAACGGCAAACTGCGCGCTCGATCTGCTTCCCGCGCTGATCGTTTCGGCGGTTTTCCTGCGCGCGGCGGTCGCAACGGTGATCGGCGTTTACCTGCTCGCCGTGGTGTTGGACTTCTACGTCAGTCAGGTTCTCCTCTTTATCGACCTGATCCTGCCAACGTCGCTTGCGAAGGAAGCGAAACAGGCGATCACCATGCTGTTCATCTATTTCGGATTGCTGCCGCCCATTGCGATCCTTGCCGTTTTCGGCATCTTCTTCTCGTTCACCGCGGCAATTTACCTTGCCGCCGTTGCAATGGCAATGATCAGCTTTATTTTCTACGCGATCTCACCCCTCATTCTCGATCGGGGAAGAAAATAAAAAAAGGCGCAAAGAACCTTTTACGCAGAAGTGCGTAAGTGATTTTTGCGCGGAAGTTCTTTTGCCTGCTTTTCTTTCAACAAAAGCAGACGACCTTAAAAGGAGTTTGAAAAATGAACGTGCAACTGAAACTGACGCGCGGCATAACCGCGCCCGAATATGCCACGGCAGGCGCCGCCGCCGTGGACTTGCGCGCCGCGCTCGACGAGGGTGAAACGGTCGTCCTTGCTCCGCACGGCGGGAAAGCCCTGATCCCGACGGGACTTGCCATTGCTCCCGAAACCGAGGGGGTGGTTGCCGTCATCGCGGGTCGGAGCGGTCTCGGCGTCAAAAAAGGCGTCTCCCTTTCCAACGGGATCGGCGTGATCGACGCGGACTATCGCGGCGAAATTTGCGTCGGACTCATCAACCACGGCGACGAACCTTTTGCCGTTTCGCGCGGCGACCGCGTTGCCCAAATGTTCTTTCTGCCTGTTCTCCATGCCGATTTTCTCGTTGCCGAAACCCTCTCCGAAACCGAGCGCGGCTCCGGCGGCTTCGGTCACACGGGAGTAAAGTAAGGGTATAAGACCTTGCGGGGGAGCCCCCTTTTCTTCACACGAAG